>CAVERO010000052.1:0-16430 GCA_963617915.1 Candidatus Methanomethylophilaceae archaeon
TAATGGCCACCAAGATGAGCGCCATCGAGATTCCCATGAACATGATCCGGAACACACCCGTCCTCTTCGGCGAGGCCGATGTACTGAAGACAATCCAACTGATGCCGGGAGTGCAGAGCGGAGCCGAAGGCTTTTCGGGAATATACGTGCGCGGAGGCGGACCGGACGAGAACCTGCTTCTTCTGGACGGAATCCCGCTCTACAACGCCGAGCATATGTTGGGACTCTTCTCGATCTTCCAGCCGGAAGCCGTGAAGAAAGTCACGCTTTACAAAGGCTCGTTCCCCGCCCGTTACGGCGGCAGGACATCCAGCATCATAGATGTGCGGACCAATGACGGCAACCTTCAGGAAACCCACGGCACGGTCGGCGTCGGGGTTCTGAGCGACAAGTTCCATCTTGAAGGGCCTATATTCAAAGGGAAAACGGCATATTCAATAAGCGCGAGAGGGATGCATACATTCCTGTTCGACGGAATATTCAGAGCGGCGAAGATTCCTGCCAACTACTATTTTTACGACCTCAACGGCAAGGTGACCCACCGGTTCAGCGACAGGGACAGGCTGTTCCTCAACGCATATTATGGACGGGACATATTCTACTACAAGGAAGATGAAGGCGACGTCATCATCGACGGAATCGAGAACAATACCGAGTTCGATGACAAGACGCACATCAGGTGGGGCAATCTGCTCACCTCGGCAAGATGGAACCACGTCTTCAACGGCAGACTGTTCTCGAACACTACGGTGGCTTTCACGGAATACCGGATGCGGATGGGCTACAACTCAACGGAAAAAAGTGAGAATTCAAACTATTTGTACAAGTTCGACTATGGCTCGGGAATAAAGGACTTCACCGCCAAAATCGACTTTGACTACACCCCCACCCCGAAACACCTCATAAAGTTCGGCGGGGAATATGTCAACCACACCTACATTCCGGAGACATACACGACCGTCGAGAAAGAAAACGACAAAGGCCAGACGGTGACAGACACGACATATTCCAACAATAAGGAGAAGAACCGTCTCGGGTACGAGATCTCCGCCTACGTCGAGGATGATTTCACGATAGGCAGACGATTGACGCTCAACCCGGGAATCCACCTTGCGATGTTCCGCACCGGCGGCAGAACCTATTGGTCACCGGAACCGAGAATGTCAACCAAGTTTGATTTCGGGAAAGGCATAAGTGCCAAGGCGGCATATTCAAGGATGGCACAGTACGTGCACCTGCTGTCCTCGTCCAAAATCACCCTCCCTATCGACCTCTGGGTGCCGATCACCAAGAACATCAAGCCGGTGACTGCGGACCAATATTCATTGGGTCTCTACTACGACGGCCTTCCGGGTTGGGAGTTCTCCGTCGAGGGCTATTGGAAGGAAATGCACAATGTCCTTGAATATAAAGACGGGGTCTCCTTTATGGCAAGCTCACAGTCCTGGGAAGACAATGTCGTGATGGGTGACGGTCGGGCCTACGGAATCGAGTTCTTCATCCAAAAGACTATGGGCAAGACGACCGGATGGCTGGGATACACCCTGGCCAAGAGTGACAGAGTCTTCTCCAATGGTCTGATCAACAACGGCGAACGCTACCCTTACCGCTATGACCGAAGGCACAACATCTCACTCGTGGTCAACCAGCAGCTCGGGAAGAAATGGGATCTCAGTGCTGTGTGGACTTTCGCGACCGGAGGCACGACTACCATCCCCGAAAGGGAAAGCATAGCGATGCTTCCCGACGGGACATTCACACAGGTTGACTATGCTCCGCACAGGAACAACTACAGGTTGCCGCCGAGCCACAGACTGAACATCGGAGTCAATTACCACAAGAAAAAGAGACGCGGAGAAAGCGTCTGGAATTTCGGAGTCTATAATGCCTACAACAGGCTGAATCCGAACTTTGTCTATTATAAGGAAGACACGAAAGGTGATTCAGAATCGAGTCTCTACACCAGAAAGGCGAAACTTAAATCTGTCACTATTCTACCTATAATCCCTTCATTCAGTTACACTTACAATTTCTAACGAGATGAGAAGACTAATATTTATAGCAGCCGTCTCCGTCCTGCTCGGAGCCTGCACAAAGGACATTGATTTCAATCTGAAAGACATCCGTCCACAGTTGATTGTGAACTCACAAATGACGGTCGGAGACACCTTGCACCTTGTCTATCTGGCGGTAAGCAAGAGCGACCACATCGAGAAAATCAAGTCCGGCTCGGTCAAGTGTTATGTCAACGGCGAGTTTGTGGCTGACGGGCAATTGGACAACCGTGACGACGACTTGTTCATCAAGGATGACCTTCACATTTATGGGCATTATTATTCTGACTTATATAATAGAAAGGTATATTCGGCAGGGCCCAATGCCGCCGGCAAGAACAAGCAGACCAGATACTCCTTCAAGGCAGATTTCAAGCCGGGAGATGTCGTTCGAATCGAGGCGGAGGCAGAAGCCGAGGGAGAAACCTTCAAGGCTTATTCGGAAGTGGTCGTTCCAAAGGCTCCGGAATTCAGCATAACCGACACTCTGCGTCAAAAGGATCAATATGGAGATTACGTTTACCGAATCCGCGTAAGAGGCAAGGACATCACCGGAGAGGACAACTTCTACCGGATTCTGTCAGGGCGTTCGATAATCGACAGGAAAATCAGGTATGCGAATGAGGAGGAAGAGGCAAAGACTTGGGAAGAGACCACTGACTACAGCTTCATCCGTCTCGACAAAGGCAACGACCCGATCCTGAACGACGGGGCTCCGGCCGAGGATCTTGACTTGGAAGGTGCGTCCGAGAACACATTCAGAGTGTTCTCGGACAGGCAATTCTCCGACGGGACATTCAACATCGGGTTCAGCGTGAATGCCGGCGAACTCATCATCGGACCGCACGGTCTTCTTGATTACGACCGAATGGAATCCGAAACCACATTCAGCGTGATTGTCTGCGGAATCACGAAGGACGAGTATTACTATCTGAAAGCGTTCAGCATCTACGACTATCTGGACGGAGACACAACACTGACAGAGCCCGTCTCTTTCCCCGACAATGTCGAGGGCGGAATCGGGCTCGTCAGCATAAGTACGGAAAGCGTAGCCTCAATCAAGTTCAAAAGAACCTACTACGACTTGCGCTACTGGATATACACTATGCTTCCTTGATGATTTCCATTCCCTTTCGGATGGCCTCCTCGTTCTTAGGAATAAGATGATGGTGGCGTTCCGGGAGGGTTTTCCTGAGGGCGGCCAGCACGCTGTCGATCTTCACGACCGGACGGATCTTCAGAAGACCTCCAAGCACGATCATGTTGAAAGTCTTGATGAGGTTCATCTCGGCCGCCGCGTCCATCGCATCGATGCGGTAAACCTTGATGTCCTTCCTTGTCGGAGGCTCGTTGATTCCGTAGCCGTCGTAGATGATGATTCCGCCCGGCTTCACCTTCGGCTCGAACTTCTCCAGCGAAGGCTGGTTCAGCACGATGGCGATGTCGTAGCTGGAAAGAATCGGAGAGGAGACCGGAGCGTCGCTGACTATCACGGTGACGTTAGCCGTACCGCCGCGCTGTTCCGGACCGTAGGCCGGCATCCAGGTCACTTCCTTGCCTTCCATCAGACCGGCATAAGCCAGAATCTTACCCATCGAGAGGACACCCTGTCCTCCGAATCCAGCGATTATTATCTCGTCTGTCATAGCCTTGTCGATTTAAAGTTGTTCAACACCCTTGTCCTTGAGGTCGCCAAGGTGATAGAAGGCGAACATATTCTCCTCCATCCACTTGTTGGCCTTCTCGGGACTCATCTTCCAACCCGAGTTGCAGGTCGAGACAACCTCGACGAGGTTGGAGCCCTTGCCCTGCATTGAATATTCAAACGCCTTCCTTATTGCCTTCTTCGTGCGGTTGATGGCAGCCACGGTGTGGACCGCCTGACGGGTCACGTAGCAGGTTCCCTCAAGGGTGGCAGCGATTTCGGTGATCTTAAGCGGATAGCCGTGCAGCGACACTTCCCTGCCGTAAGGGCAGGTGGCGGTCTTCATCCCCAGAAGGGTCGTCGGGGCCATCTGGCCTCCGGTCATTCCGTAGATAGCGTTGTTGATGAATATTATCGTGATGTTCTCGCCTCTGTTAAGGGCGTGGATCGTCTCGGCGGTGCCGATGCACGCGAGGTCGCCGTCCCCTTGATAGGTGAACACGAGCCTGTCCGGCCAGAGCCGCTTCGTCGCGCTTGCAAGAGCCGGAGCCCTTCCGTGGGCGGCTTCCTGCCAATCCACATCGATGTACTTGTAGGCGAACACGGCGCATCCCACCGGGGAGATCGCTATCGTCTTGTCAGTCATTCCCATCTCCTCGATCACCTCGGAGACTATCTTGTGCACAACCCCGTGGCTGCAGCCCGGGCAGTAATGCATCGGAGTGTCGTTCAGCAAGGTAGGTTTCTTATAGACTACCTGACCTTTCTCTATTATTTCTTCTCTTGTCATGGTCTTCAGCTTTAGAAAAGACGTTTAAGCGCGTCAACAACCTCGTCAGGGTCAGGAATGATGCCGCCCAGACGGCCGAAATGCTGTACAGGTACCTTGCCCTCGACAGCGAGGCGGATGTCCTCGACCATCTGTCCGGCGTTGATCTCCAGCGAAAGGATCCCCTTCACCTTGCCGGCGAGTTTCTGAACCTCCTTCGTAGGGAAAGGCCAGAGGGTTATCGGACGCAGAAGTCCTACCTTGATGCCTTGGGAGCGGGCGATCTCGATGCTCTTCTTAGCGATACGGGCAGCGGATCCGAATGCCACGATGGCATATTCGGCGTCGTCAAGAAGGTACTCCTCGAAACGCACTTCCTTTTCCTCAATCTCCCTGTACTTCTTCTGGATGCGGAGATTGATGATCTCCATCTCCTCGGAACGGAGCTCAAGGGAAGTGATGATGTTCGGCTTCCTTCCGCCTGTGCGTCCGGTGGTAGCCCAAGGGCATTCCTTGATGATTTCCTCCTCGGTGCGGCGAGGCTTGAACGGAGGAAGTACGACCTTCTCCATCATCTGCCCGATGGCACCGTCGGCAAGGATCATCGCAGGGTTGCGGTAACGGAACGCAAGCTCGAAGGAAAGATCCACAAAATCAGCCATTTCCTGAACGGAAGCCGGCGCGAGGACAATCAGATGGTAGTCGCCGTGACCGCCACCCTTGCAGGCCTGAAAGTAGTCCGCCTGGCTCGGCTGGATGGTTCCAAGACCGGGTCCGCCGCGCATCACGTCCACGACAAGCGCGGGAAGCTCGGCCCCCGCCATGTAGGACAATCCTTCCTGCATCAGGCTGACGCCCGGGCTGGAAGAAGAAGTCATCACCCTCTTGCCGGTGCAGGCTCCGCCATAGACCATGTTGATCGACGAAACCTCGCTTTCAGCCTGAAGGACAACCATGCCGGTTGTCTCCCAAGGCTTCTCGGCAGCCAGAGTCTCAAGAACCTCCGACTGAGGGGTAATAGGATAGCCGAAATAGCCGTCACAACCACAGCGGATCGCTGCGTGGGCAATTGCCTCATTGCCCTTCATCAATGTGATTTCCTGATCTGCCATAGCTTAAACAGTTTTAAGACGGTAAACGGTTATGCACCCGTCCGGGCAGACTGTCGCGCAGGACGCGCAGCCGGTACAGGTGTCAGCAAGAACCTCGTGGGCGAAGTTGTAGCCCTTCCGGTTCACTTCCTTGGTCGTCAGAGCAAGGACATCGAGCGGACAGGCGACGACGCAGAGATTGCAGCCTTTGCATCTCTCGGTGTCGACGACGGTCGCCCCTTTCATTTTAGCCATAATACCTTAATGTTTATTGATTGTACATATCCTTGTTGTAGAAATCGAGAATCTCATTGGCTGCGGCATAAGCGTTCGCCGCCGGGCTTTCAGGATTTATCGCCATGGCCTCCAGATAGTTGTTGATGGCCTTCTGCCAGTCCCCTTTCTTTCTGTGGGCGTTGCCCAGAAGATAGTAGGCACGGTCGGAAGGTTCCGGAGCGGTGGTGACATATTCATCAAGCAGACGGATTGCCTCGTCAGTCCCTCCTTCCACAAGAATCTTTTCTATCGCCGTAAGTTCAGTCATAGCCTAGTCCACGAACAGACACCAGTTGTGTGTGTCCTCCTCAATTCCCTTCTGGATGCCGATGATGCGGTTGTAGAGCTTCTCGCTGACCGCCCCGCACTTGTCCGGAGAGCCGAACCTGTAACGGCGCATGACATCCTCGCTCTCAAGCCGAGGCTTGTCGTCAACAGCGCAGACCGGAGTGATGACCACAGCCGTGCCGCAGGAGTTGACTTCGTCGAGCTCGGAGAGTTCCTCAACCTTTATAGGACGGACCTCGACATCCATTCCCATGTCGGCGGCCACCTTGCGCAGACTGTCGTTTGTGATGGACGGAAGGACGCTGCCCGAACGAGGCGTCACATAAGTGTTTCCCTTGATCGCGAAGAAATTGGACGATCCAAACTCCTCGATGGTCGTCTTGGTGGCGGAATCAAGGAACAAAAGTTCACGATAACCGGCGCTGTGCGCAAGGTTGTAGGCGTGAAGCGACTGGGCATAGTTGGCTCCAAGTTTATAGCAGCCGGAACCGAAAGCGGACGCGCGGTCGTAATTCCTTGAGATGACCGCTGTGGCGGGGGTCAGGCTCTTCGCTCCCGAATATGTCCCCACAGGAGAACACATCACGGCGAACATCACATCCCTCGCCGAATGGATGCCCAACTGAGGATTGATGCCGAAAAGGACAGGACGCAGGTAAAGGGACGCCCCGCTTGCCTCATACGGAGGAAGATAGTCCAGATTCTCTTTCACGCACCTCACGCACATGTCGATGAACATCTCCTCGGAAGGGTAAGGCATGTCAAGATAAGCGGCGCTGTCGGCCATACGCCGGGCGTTCTTGTCTGGACGGAAAAGTCTGATCCTGCCGTCCACGCCGCGGAAGGCCTTCAAGCCTTCGAAGCAGGAAGGTGAATAGTGGAATATTCCGGCAAAGCTGCTCAGGCCGATGTTGAAATCCTCCGTGACCACGGGGGCTTCCCACTTTCCGTCAATGCAGCGGCTGAACACCAAAGCCTTGGTCTGAGTGTAGCTGAAAGACAGCTTGCTCCAATCTATATTCTTCATCATCTGTATTATTTAATCATCTATGATTCTGTCCTTATTATAAGTGTGGATCTTCGTCTGGCCGGAAAGGATCATGTAGCCGTTCTCGGCAAGGCTGTTGATTTCATCCTCTCCCGGGAACACCTCGACGGGAGCGATGAATCCGATCTTGGCCTTGATCCTGTCCATCAGCATCTTGCTGTGGGCTATGCCGCCGGTCAGAAGAATCGCGTCGATCTTGCCGTCGGCGGTCGCAGCCATCGCTCCGACGTACTTGCAGACATTCAAAACGTAGGCCTTGAGGAACGTCCGGGCAAGTTCGTTGCCCTCATTGGCCATGTTCTCGACATCCAGCATGCTGTTGGTCCCGAAATACGCCACAGCTCCTCCGCGGCCTACCAGTTTCTTCTTGATTTCCTCCTTAGTGTACTTCCCGCTGAAACACATGTCGATAAGCTCGAACGGCGGACAGCATCCGGCTCTCTCCGGAGTGATGGGGCCGTCGCCCCCGAGCCCGTGATTAGTGTCGATGACCCTGCCGTTGCGGTGCAGGGAAATGGTCGCTCCGCCTCCCATATGGACCACAATCACGGTGACATCATTCGTCTTGTGTCCGTGCTCCCGGAGATACCTTCTCACGATAGCTCTTGAATTCAGGGCATGGAACAATGTCTTGCGCGAGAATTCCGGAATTCCGCCCATCCTGCACTCCGGCAGCATCTCGTCCGCCATCGGAGGATCGGCGATGTAAGCCACGCACTTTCCGAACCGAGGAGTCAGTTTCTTATCCTCCCTGATTCCGTTGATCTCCTTGGCGACATCATCGGCCAGAATCGCGCTCAGGTTGCAGGCGTGGTTCCCGTCACGGCAGCTGTTCAGCACATCGCGCATGTCCTGGTTCACGTTATAGACCCCGGTGATGACTGGGACAATGAGTCCTCCGCGCGCCATGACTATGTCCACATCCTCAAGCGGAATGCCTTTGGAGGCCATGAAGTCCTTGATCGCCTGATGGCGCATGTCCGCCTGGGCCATTACGGAAGGGTACTTGGCGACATCCTCCGCCGTGTGCTCAAGCTTGGTGTCAAAGACCCGGACACCATCGGAGAAATAGCCCAGCTTCGTGGTGGTCGAGCCGGTGTTGATTATAAGAATGTTCCCCTTCTGAGGGGTTTCTAATGAATTTGTCTTATTATCCATCGGATGAAAAGGCTTTTAATGACGATAAATATATTACATTTTTTTAACAGAAACAACATTTTTGTCAAATATTATAACGTTTTGCGCCGCTTTGATGATTATTTAATTGAAAAGAACTGTCATACATTTGAAAATATATTCATTACGATGAGTGTCCCTGCGTCCGTTAACTGTTCAGAATAAGGAAGAATAATTGTAAATTTGCGGCAAAGGAGGAAATGAATATGGATTCTTTCAAGGAACTCGCGCGGATGCGCAGAAGCCACAGGGTTTACACAGACGAGCCTGTGAGTGATGAATATGTCAGGATGGTCATCCGGGCCGCGTTGATGTCACCAACGGCCATGGGACTCCGGAAATGGCGGTTCGTTGCCACTGACAACAAGGAGATAATCAAGGAATTGGCCGGAGTAAGGCCGGCGGGATCGCAGTTTGTCGGCGGCGCACCGGTAGTTATCGCAGTTCTCGGCGAGCCTGAGGCACAGGCCAAATGGATAGAGGATTGCTCCATAGCGGCTGTCACGATGCAATATCAAGCCGAAGATCTTGGACTTGGAACCTGCTGGTGTCAGATCAGAGGTAGTGAAAGTGTAGAGGCTGGAGTGACGGCGGAACAAAAAGTAAGAGAGATTCTGAATATTCCGGAGAAGTATTCGGTTCTGTGTCTGATTGCCGTCGGACACCCGGCCGATGAGCGCAAGCCGCAGAACGAGGACGCCCTCAAGTGGGATCAGGTCAGCTATGTTCATTGAGCCGGTCGCCCGGTTCTGGTCGCCGTTCAAGACCAAGTTCGGGATTCCGCGGCAGTCCGGGCTGGTTCCTGAGCTGAAAGGCCGGATTGTTTTCGAGCCTGAATTCCGCAGCGCTGAAGCCTTGCGTGGGCTTGATGGCTTCGACTATATCTGGCTCATCTGGGGATTCTCGGGGAACAAGCCACGGTCGGCGGCAGAATCAGCCACTGAACCAGCAAGTTCGGTCGCTGAGCCTGCCGAAGCGACTTTGCCGATGTCCAGTGCGCTTCGAAGGTTGGTGAGCTCTGCCGAACCACTGGCTCTGCGACCGGGGAAAGCCACCTTTCAGGCGACGGTGAGACCTCCTAGGCTTGGCGGCAACGAGCGGGTCGGAGTTTTCGCCAGCCGCTCCCCTTTCCGGCCGAACGGACTCGGGCTGTCATCCGTCAGGATCGAATCCATTGAATATGACGCAAAGGACCCGGACGGGAAACCGCTCGGGCCGGTGATCAATGTTCTTGGAGCGGATCTGATGGACGGGACGCCGGTCTATGACATCAAGCCTTATGTCACCTATGCGGACAGTCATCCGGAGGCAGCGTCGGGATTTGTTGATGCCAAGGAATGGACTCCGCTGAACGTCGTGTTCTCTCCTTCGGTCACTTCGGCGGCACCGGTCACTTCGATGGTTGGTGAGCCTGTGGTTCGGCAGTGCTCACCAACCGCCGAAGTGACCATCCCCGGCTGGACGGAGGCCGATGTCACCGCCCTGAAGGAAGTGCTTGCGCAGGACCCGAGGCCAAGTTACCAGAACGACCCGGACAAGATTTATGGAATGATATTCAATGATATGGATGTCCGGTTCAAAGTTGACGGCAATATGCTGACAGTGGTCGTGATCAAACCTGCGAAGGACAAAGACTAATCAATAAAGACGAACGATAACAAATGAAGCAATACCCATCACTTGAGATAGTCCCTCCCCTGAAAGGGATGACGAAGGATGAGCTCCTTGACGACATAAGGCCGTTCATCGAGTTCTGTCCCAAGTACATAAACGTCACCTGCCACAGGGACGAGGCCGTCTATGAAGAGCAGCCGGACGGAAGCTACCGGAAACGTCTTGTCCGCCGCCGCGTCAGCGAGACGGCAGTCTGCGGAGCCATCCAGTCCGAATTCAAGGTCAATGTGGTTCCCCACCTCATCTGCGGAGGCCTGACCGCAGAACAGATTGAGTTCCAGCTGCAGGACTTCAAATTTATGGGAATATCCAATGTCCTTGCGCTAAGAGGTGACTGCCTGACGGGCGAGAAACGCTTCTCCCCCGTTCCGGGAGGTTACCATCACGCCAACGAACTGGTCGGAGCGATCCGCCGTTTCGAGAAGGAGAACGAGTGCGAAGGCTTCTTCAGAATCGGAGTCGGAGGCTACCCGGAGAAACATTTCGAGGCCGCGAATATGGATGAGGACATCGCGAACCTCAAACGCAAGGTCGATGCCGGGGCCGACTACATCACAACCCAGATGTTCTTCGACAACAAGGTTTTCTACGACTTCGCGGACAGATGCAGGGCGGCAGGAATCACCGTCCCGATCATTCCGGGACTGAAACCGATTTCAACGGCGAGACAGGTCAGTCTGCTGCCGGAATCCTTCTCCATCGACATTCCTTACGACCTCACAAGCGAGATAGCCGCACATCAAGATGACAAACAGGCAGTCTATCAGATTGGACAGGAATGGGCCGCGGCACAGTGCAAAGACCTTCTCTCTCACGGAGTTCCGGGAGTTCACTTCTACACGATGGGCAAGTCAGCCAACATCATCGGAATCCTCCGTGAATGCTTCTGAACCATAAAAGGGCACAGCGAACCATGCAAGACATCAAGACTGAACTTTCCAAACGAATCCTCATCCTCGACGGGGCGATGGGCACGATGCTTCAGCGCAAAGGCCTTCAGGGCAACAGCGAATCATTTAACCTCACCAACCCTGAAACAATCGGTGAGATTCACAATGAATATATTGAAGCCGGAGCCGATATAATCACCACCAACTCTTTCAGTGCCAACGGCATTTCGCAATCTGAATATAATCTTTCAGACAAAGCCGGACAGATGGCCGAAGCAGCGGCGCGCATTGCCCGTGAAGCTGCCGACAAGGCGTCCCGCAAGGTGTGGGTGGCCGGAAGCGTAGGGCCTACAAGCAAGTCCTTGTCCCTTGCCCAGAACATCAGCGACCCGGTTTACCGGCCATATTCCTTTGATGAGATGGCCGAGGCTTTTGAGGTGCAGATCAGAGGGTTGATAGACGGAGGCGCGGACCTGCTGCTGCTGGAGACCTGCTTCGACGCATTGAACACGAAGGCGGCGCTGTACGCGCTCGGACATATTCCCGAAGCCAAGGATATTCCGGTAATGATTTCAGCTTCAATGAGTGACAAGAGTGGACGCACGCTGACAGGGCAGACTATGGAGGCGTTCTACCGCTCCATCCGGCACTGTGATCCACTGTCATTCGGGCTCAACTGCTCGCTTGGAGCGGAGGAGATGATTCCTCTGATCGCCGAGGTTGCCTCGTTTGCCGCCTGCGCAGTGAGCTGCTACCCGAACGCCGGGCTGCCGAACGAGATGGGCGAATATGACGAGACTCCTTCCCAAATGGCGGAATCCGTCAGGAAAATGGCGCTGGACGGCTCCGTGAACATTGTGGGAGGCTGCTGCGGAACGACTCCGGAGCACGTCAAGGCGCTTGCGGAGGCGGTGGAAGGAATATCTCCGAGAGCGATTCCTGAACCGGACAATGTGCTATACGTCAGCGGACTGGAAAGCGTGGCCGTTGACAGGAAGAACAACTTCACGAATGTCGGGGAAAGGACCAACGTGGCGGGATCGCGCAAGTTCGCGAAACTGATTGCGGCCGGGGACTACGAGACCGGTCTTCAGGTTGCGGCGCAGCAGATTGAGAACGGGGCGGGCATCATTGACATCAACATGGACGACGCGATGCTTGATTCCCGTCTTGAGACGGAGAAGTTCCTGCGTTATGTGTCCAATGATCCGGCTGTGGCTAAGGCTGCGATAATGATAGATTCCTCGCATTGGGAGACTTTGGTCACCGGACTAAAGAACGCTCAAGGTAAATGTATCGTGAACTCAATCTCTCTTAAAGAAGGCGAGGAGGTCTTCATTGAGAAAGCCCGCGAGATCAAGGCTTTGGGAGCGGCGATTATCGTAATCGCTTTCGATGAGGAGGGACAGGCCACCACTTACGACAGGAAGGTGGAGATCTGCCGACGGGCATATTCATTACTTACCGAGAAAGTCGGGGTTCGGGCGTGTGACATCATATTCGATGTGAATGTGTTGCCTGTGGGGACGGGGATTCCGGAGCATTCGAGGTACGGGATTGACTTCATAGAGGCTGTGCGCTGGATAAAGGCGAATCTGCCGGGATGCAGGACCTCCGGAGGCGTTTCCAATCTTTCGTTCTCGTTCAGGGGAAACAATGAGGTGCGTGAGGCAATGCATTCGGTGTTCCTGTACCATGCCATTTCGGCGGGGCTTGACATGGGGATCGTGAATCCGGGGATGCTTCGGGTCTATGATGAGATTGAGCCTGAACTGCTCCGGTGCGTAGAGGATGTGATTCTGGACTCCGACGAGGGGGCGACCGAGAGATTGATCGACAAGGCTTCGCGGATTCTGGAGGAAAAGGATTCCGCCAGGGTCGGCGCGCGCCCAGACAGGATGGACGCTGCCTACGCTTCGCGCCCTGTCCGGGTAAATGGCAGCACCACCCTGTCTGGGCGCTCGCTGACAGGTGCGGAGCCAAGTGATATTTCTTCCGATAATGGCAATCCGGGTGCCGGTGGCAGCCAGGGTGTCTCGACGGTTGGTGAGCACTGCTGCCAAACCACAAACTCAATGACAGGGCAAGAAGAACGCTATTCTTCGGCCGCTGAGCCTGTGGTTCGACAGTGCTCACCAACCATTGAAGCGACGGTGGAGGAGAGGCTGGTCAGGGCGCTGGTCAAGGGGGATTCTTCTGGACTGGAGAGGGACATCAACGAGTGCCTGACCAAGTACGAGAAGCCGGTGCAGATTATTGACGGGCCGTTGATGAGCGGGATGGCCCGGGTCGGGGAACAGTTCGGAGCGGGAAAGATGTTCCTGCCGCAGGTGGTCAAGTCGGCCAAGACCATGAAGAACGCGGTGGCGCTGCTGCAGCCTTACATTGAGGAAGGAGCCGGTGGTTCGGAGGTGAAAAAGCCTCGGATCGTGTTCGCTACCGTCAAGGGAGATGTCCACGACATCGGCAAGAACATCACGGAGATAGTGCTGGGCTGCAACGGGTTCGAAATCATTGACCTTGGCGTGATGGTGCCCAAGGAGGCGATTCTGGAGAAGGCGGCTGAAACCTCAGCGGATCTTGTCGGAGTCAGCGGGCTGATCACGCCGTCGCTTTACCAGATGGAGGAGATTTGCAAGGAGATGACCGCCAGAAGGATGGACACTCCCCTGCTTGTGGGCGGAGCTGCGGCCTCGGCTCTCCACACCGCCGTGAAGCTCGCGCCTCTGTACGGCCACGTTTTCTATGCCCAGGACGCTTCCGCAAGCGCGGTCCTTGCCAACAGGCTGGTCACGGACAGGGAAGGAACAGAGGCTGCCGAACATCTGAAACAGGAGCGCCTCCGGGAACTTTATCTTCAGTCGTCGCAAAAGAAAACGGCTCACCCTGACGTCAAGCCATTCCCGGCTTCAAGCTACATAAAGGGGATGCCATTCGGGAACATCGCTGCAAGGCAACTCACGATAGATGAAGTGTTTCCGTTCTTCGATTGGAATCTTTTCGCCGCAATCTGGGGTATCAAGGCCGGCACCGGTCAGGAGGAACTGCGGAAACTGCGCGGCGACGCACTTAAGGAGATTGACAGGTTGAAGGCTGAAAACTCCTGTTCGATAATGCTTTCCGCAAGGTTCGACACTTGCCGCGACGAAGGGGATGACATAGTCTCCAAGGATTTCCGTCTGCCGATGTTCAGGCAGGAGGGAGGGCGGTCACTGGCCGATTTCGTTCCGCCGGAGGAATATGGGTTCGGCTCGCCTATGGGGATGTTTGCGCTGAGCGTCAGGACGCGGCCACACCCTGACGGCTGCGACTGCCCAGCCTGCCGCACGGAATACGGGCCGATGCTTGCAAGGGCGGTACGCCTGACGCTGGCCGAGGCCGCCTCCGAATGGTTGAGCGAGCATATTCGGGAAGAATTGCCGGAAGGATTCTGCGAGGCGAAGGTCATCAAGCCTGCGGCGGGTTATTCCAGCTGTCCGGACCACACGCTGAAGCGGGATATTCTTAAATTGCTCCCTGAATCAGAGAAACTTGGCATCACGCTTCTGGACAGCTGCGCCATGCTTCCGGACGCCAGCATCTGCGGCTTGATATTCATCCACCCGGAAGCATCCTACCCGGAAATCCGCCGCGTCAGCCGGGAGACGGTTGATGAATATGCCCGCCGCCGCGCCATGTCCGCCCCCGACAAGGCCCGCTTCCTCGGGCATCTGCTTTAGGCAATCTCAATGAGTTCCGGTAATAATGGCAGATACGGCTTACGCCGCTCCGGCGGTCAGCACGGGGATGTGTTTACATCTCCGAAGGTCGTATCATATATGCTGGATATTGTCGGCTATTCCGCCGATAAAGATTTAAGTCAGACAAGCATCCTTGAGCCTTCCTGCGGAGAAGGGGAATTCGTTGTCGAGATTGTTCGTCGTCTTTTGGAATCATCCCGAAGATTTGGTTTCGATTTCTCCACGGCGTTACAAAGCAATGTGTTCGCCTACGACATTGATGAGGCAAAGATTGCAGCCTGTCGCAGCCGGGTAGCATCACTTGGTCTTTCGGCCCTCTTGAAGGAAATATCCGTCAAGCAGATTTCCTGGATGCCGACATCCTTTCTTTCGACATCGTTGTGGGCAATCCGCCTTACATACGTTATGAGCAGATACCGGTCGAGCTTCTTTCCAGTTACAAGCAGCGGTTCCATACTTTCCATTATCGAGCGGACCTTTACATCCTGTTCTTTGAAAAGACCTTGAGGCACTTGAAACCTGGAGGACATCACTGTTTCATCTGTTCCAATCGATGGCTCAAGAATGAGTACGGAAAGAAGTTGCGCGGCTGGATCGCTCAGCCCTTCTTTCTGGAGTCAGTTGTCTCACTGGAGAAGGCTACGGACGCATTTCAGGAAGAGGTATTGGCATATCCGGCCATTACGCTTATCACCAACGCAAGGCCTGGCTCCAAGTTCGCTTTTTCAGAACTAACCTCCATTACGGAACTTGGGAAAGATACCGGGAGGCTGCTTCCTGCACCATTCTCGGCCGACTGGAGCAGTGTCTTCAATCGCATACAGGGCGATGATACTCTGATGACTATCGAAGAAATGGGCTTTCTGGTTGGAATCGGAGCGGCTACTGGGGCTGATTCCATATTCATTGCAAAAGATCTCCCTGAAAAAGTCGAGAAGGAGTTGCTTCTGCCGGCATTGAACGCCCGCGATATGTCCGGCAATCGACTGCAATGGTCCGGGCAATACCTGCTGAATCCGTACAAGCCTAACGGAGAACTTATAAATCTGGAAGATTATCCCCAAGCGGCAGCATACCTGATTTCACATCGGGAGGCCTTGCAGAAACGCCATGTCGCAAAAAAGAACCCGGGGAAATGGTACAAGACCATCGACAGGATTGTTCCGGCGCTGAAAGATTCACCCAAGGTGCTGCTTCCGGACATTTCCGGCAATCAGTTGATTTTCGTTGATGATGGCCGGTTCTATCCACAGCACAACCTGTACTACATAACAGGCGGGTCATTGCGCCAACTTCAGCTGCTAAGTGCGATGTTGATGTCCGATTATGTCAAAAGTCAGCTTCTCAGCATCACCAATTGCATGAACGGCGGCTATCCACGTTGGCAAAGCCAATACCTGCGTAAACTCGTGATGCCTGATGTGAATGCGATTGAGGGATCATTGGCCGAACGCCTACTGGGCGCATACCAGACTTTTGATATGGCCCGCCTCAATGACACGATGGCAGACATCGTGTCTGCGCCTCGCACCAGTCACCGCAGACAGCAGTCTCAGGCACAGCAGCTGTCTTTCGATTTCACGATATAATATAGAGAGCATCATTGCTAACATCTTGATGATGTATTAGGCGTGTAAGCTCCTGATTAAATATATATTGTAGCCTGCCAATAGTCTGACTACACTCTTGTTGCCGATTGTACTGCATTGTTGTTGCCGTTCTTCTCCGAGTTTTTCAAACTTATGTACCTATAATTCCTGGTTTTCCACTTTCGCCTTC
>CAVERO010000053.1:0-16286 GCA_963617915.1 Candidatus Methanomethylophilaceae archaeon
GACGCTTTTATGAATATGCTGCCTTGGATTCCGGTCATATTTCCAGGAAGCTCTTTTGAAATAATTCCTCTCTTATCCTACAGCTTCTGATTCAGGAAACTTTGCAGTTCCTCGTAGAATCTCTGGGTAGGGAAGCCCATCACGTTGTAGAACGAGCCGTCCAGCCTTGTGATGCCGACATAGCCGATCCATTCCTGGATTCCGTATGCCCCGGCCTTGTCGAAAGGTTTGAAGTTATCTATGTAGTAGTCTATCTCGCTGTCGGACAAGTCCTTGAAATAAACATCGGAAGTGACGGAGAACGTCTTTGCCCTTTGGCGGTCACGGATTGTCACGGCTGTTATCACCTGATGCTCACGCCCGGAAAGCAGCTTCAGCATCCTGACTGCATCGTCCCTGTCCTTCGGCTTGCCGAGAATCTCGTTTCCGCACAGCACCATTGTGTCGGATGTTACCAGAATCTCATCCGCCTCAAGCTCTCTGTGAAACCCCATCGACTTTCCTTCCGACATCAATTCGGGCACTTTAACGTGCGGTGTATCAGGAGAATACCGCTCAATGAACGATGTCCCTGTGTCAACTGTGAAGTCAATGTCCAGCCCGGCCAGCAATTCCCTACGGCGAGGTGAGTTGGACGCAAGGATAATCCTCTTTCCGTGAGTGTCCATATACCTAAAAACTTTTCTTGTAGAGGGCGGAATCGAAGTTCCAGCGTCCCTGCGCCTTCATCGCTTTCTCGATGTATTCACGTACGCAGCCTTTTCCCCCGGGACGTTCGGAGACTATGTCCGCGGCTTCCTTGACCTCCTGGGCCGCGTCGTTCGGGCAGACTCCTATCCCTGCGGCACGGATGACATCAATGTCCGGGATGTCATCGCCGAAATACATTACCTCATCGGGCTTTAGATTGTGTCTTTTGCAGAAATCCTCAAAGTCATCAATCTTGACCCGTGAGCCGAGGTAGATGTCTTCCGGGCTGATTCCGTTGCTTCTGAACCTGGCCCTGATGCTTTGTGAACGGCCTCCGGTGATCACTCCGACAGGAAAGCCGTTCATGCACGCCATCCTGACAGCAAAGCCGTCCTTGGCGTCGAAGGTCCTGTAGAGCTGGCCTTCCATATCGGCGAGGATGCCTCCGTCCGTCATCACGCCGTCAATGTCGAACGTGAACGCCTTGATGTCCTTCAGATCGGTCATTACGATTTCGCGCCGTTAGGACCGAACTGGGGAAGGTCGCCGAGGTTGAACGTGCCGCCGCCCTGCGGCTGTCCTCCGCCGAGGTTGATGAGACCGAATTGAGCCTCGTACTTGGTGACATTGTCCATCAGGGCGTTGAGAAGCCTTTTGGCGTGCTCCGGAGTCATCACGATGCGGTTGCTGATGTCCGGTTTAGGCAGTCCCGGGAGTATTGTCGCGAAGTCAATGATGAACTCGCTGCGCGAGTGTGTGATGATCGCAAGGTTTGAATATGTGCCCTTTGCAATTTCCGGACGGATTTCCAGACTGATTTCTTTCTTCTCTTCCATAGTATGTGTGTATTTTGAAGCAAATTTAGTCAAAAATATGCTATCTTTGTAAACTTTGTATAGTAAGCGGCAAAAATAAGTTGCCGCGGATTCGGCAAGGATTTTTGAGGATAGATTTCTTTTTGAAGAAGGAGTGTGCCGGTGGCACATGACTGATGAGAAAAGGAATATAGACCAAAAAGATTGCCTGAGATGATGTAAGTTATTTTTTAACGATTACATATTATAAGAAGAAATATGAGCGAGAAAAAAGAACTGTCCGCAAAGTACAATCCGGCGGAAGTTGAAGACAAATGGTACGCCTGGTGGACAGAGCACAAGTGCTTCCACTCGGAGCCGAATGAGAAAGAGCCTTACACTATAGTAATTCCGCCGCCTAACGTGACGGGAATCCTTCATATGGGCCATGTGCTGAACAACACGTTGAATGACGTGCTGATCCGCAAGGCCAGGATGGACGGCAGGAACGCCTGCTGGGTTCCGGGAACGGACCACGCCTCGATCGCGACCGAGAGCAAGGTCGTGGCCAGGCTCAAGGGTATGGGAATATCCAAAGAAGACCTTACCCGTGAGGAGTTCATGAAATATGCTTGGGAGTGGAAGGAGGAGCATGGCGGAATCATCCTCAATCAGCTCCGCAAGCTTGGCGCCTCCTGCGACTGGGACCGCACAAGGTTCACGATGGAGCCGGAACTCTCGGACGCTGTGATTGCCACGTTCTGCTATTTCTACAAGAAGGGAATGATATATAGAGGTGTGCGGATGGTGAACTGGGATCCGGTAGCGCTGACGGCCATCAGTGACGACGAGGTCATCCACAGGGACACCAAGAGCCATTTCTACCACCTTAAGTATTATGTCTCCGACGGTAACGGCAATCCTACTGACAAGTATCTCGTGATAGCCACCACCCGTCCCGAGACAATCATGGCTGACGCCGCGATCTGCGTTAACCCTGCCGATGAGAGGCATCACTGGCTCAAGGGCAAGAAGGTGCTTATTCCGTTGATCAACAGGGAGATTCCTGTGATCGAGGACAGTTATGTGGAGATGGATTTCGGTACAGGTTGCCTGAAGGTGACTCCGGCACACGACGCTCACGACTACGAGATCGGCCTTCGCCACAACCTTCCGGTGCTGGACATCATCGATGACCACGGACGGCTGAACGAAAAGGCTCGGATTCTGGTGGGCGAGGACCGCTTCGAGGCCAGGAAGAAGATTGTGGGGATGCTGGAAGAATCCGGCAACCTTGTCAAGGTGGAGGAATATACCTCTCCGGTGGGATATTCGGAAAGGACTGACGCCGTCATCGAGCCTAAGCTCTCCGCCCAGTGGTTCCTCAAGATGGAAGACCTTGCGGCGAAGGCGCTTGAGAGTGTCGAGTCCGGCAAGATAAAACTGATTCCGGACAAGTACCGCAACACGTACCGTCACTGGATGGAGAACGCGCACGACTGGTGCATCTCCCGCCAACTTTGGTGGGGGCAAAGAATTCCGGCCTATTATCTTCCTGACGGACAGATAGTTGTTGAAGAGACCCTGGATGAGGCTCTCGCCGCCGCCCGGAAGATCGATCCGGCTCTGACCGCCGCGGACCTCAGGCAGGATGACGATGTGCTTGACACCTGGTTCTCCAGCTGGCTCTGGCCGATTTCAGTGTTCGACCCCAAGAAGCCGGGGCATCCTGACCACAAGCCGAACAAGGATCTCGCTTACTACTATCCTACCAATGACTTGGTCACCGGACCGGACATCATCTTCTTCTGGGTGGCCAGGATGATTATGGCAGGGGATGAGTTCATGAACGACATTCCGTTCAGCAACGTTTACTTCACCGGTATCGTCCGCGACAAGCTGGGCAGGAAGATGTCCAAGACCCTCGGCAACTCTCCGGACCCTCTTGACCTCATCGCCAAGTACGGAGCGGACGCCGTGAGGATAGGGATGCTGCTTTGCTCATCGGCTGGCAACGACATATTCTATGACGAATCTCAGGTTGAACAGGGCAGGAATTTCTGCAACAAGATCTGGAACTCTTTCCGTCTTGTTCAAGGTTGGACAGTTGATGAAGGACTTCAGCAGAGCGATGTCAACAAATTGGCGGTTAAATGGTTCGACAATAAGTTAAGCCAAACGATAGCTGCCGTCGAAGACCATTATTCCAAATTCAGGATCTCCGACGCCCTGATGAGCATCTACAAGCTATTTTGGGATGAGTACTGCGCATGGTATCTTGAGGCAGTCAAGCCGGCTTACGGAGAGAGCATCGACAAGGCGACGTATGACGCCACGATCATATTCTTTGAAAAACTGCTGAAGATGATTCATCCTGTGATGCCTTTCATCACCGAGGAGCTTTGGCAGTCCATGGCAGAGCGAAAGGAAGGGGAGACCATAATGTTCCAGCCTACACCTAAGGCAGGTTCGGTCGATGAAAAAGTCATCGAAGAGTTCGCGATCGCTCAGGAGGCGGTGAACGGAATCCGCGGAATCCGTCAGCAGAAGAACATTTCCCCTAGGGAAGCTCTTGCCTTGAAGGTGAAAGGCGATTTCCCTATGAATATGCTCCCGGTCGTCACCAAGCTTGCCAACGTCTCCTCGGTCGAGAGTGTGGCTGATTTCGGAGACGCCGCCGGAGTCTCTCTGCTTGTCCGTACTGTCGAACTCTTTGTCCCGCTTGAGGGGCTTGTTGATGTCGAAGAAGAGATAAAGAAGATCGAGACTGAGCTTGAGCATCAGCGCGGCTTCCTTTGCTCCGTCAGGAAAAAGCTCTCCAACGAGAGTTTTGTTGCCCATGCGCCGGAGAAAGTCGTGGCTTTGGAACGCAAAAAGGAGGCTGACAGCCTTTCAAAGATTGAAAGCTACGAAAAAGCTTTGGCGGCGTTGAAAAACAAGTAGCGAAACAAATTAGTTTTAGGTACTAACAATTTTGTTATGGTATATTCCGAGACATCTTTTCCTGTCAGGTACTACGAAACCGACCAGATGGGCATCGTGCATCATTCGAATTACATCCGTTATTTCGAGTGTGCGAGGAACAGCCTGATGGTCGACTGCGGGTATCCGATAGAGAAATGCGAGGAGGACGGTGTGACCATCCCGATTGTCACCGTGGAATGCCGCTACAGGTATCCGGCCAGAATGGGGGATGTAGTCCGCGCCGTGGCGATGATCGATGAAGTCCCGATGGCGAAACTCCGCGTAAGGCAGGCTGTTTACAATCAGGACGGAGTGCTTTGCGTTGAAGGGAAGGTTTCCCTTGGCTTTCTGAACAAAGCGACGGGACGTCCTGTCCGCTGTCCGGAAAAGCTCGTGAAGGCAATCGAGGCTCACATTTTCGACAGATAGTTTTTTTGCAACACATTAATTATTTATGAATATGTTTTTAATAGTTCCTTTGGGCGTTGTGGGGCCATGGCAGGTGGTGATCATAGCCCTTGTCATCATTCTCCTTTTTGGCGGAAAGAAGATCCCTGAGCTTATGAAAGGCCTCGGAAAAGGCGTGAAGAGCTTCAAGGAAGGCATGAACGAGGTTGAGAACCAGATCAGTGACATCGACAAGGATCTCAACTCCACGGCAAAGACACCGGACAAAATCGAGAAGATCGAGAAGAAATAATGGCGGCTGGAGAAGCTGAAATGTCCTTTTGGGACCATTTGGAAGTGCTGAGGGGAACGCTGTTCCGTTCATTGCTTGTCATCACGCTTGTCAGTGTCGTGGTCTTCTGCTTCAAGTCGCTTGTCTTCGATGGCATCATTCTGGCTCCGACGCGGAGTGATTTCTTCATTTACAGGTGGATGAGGATGGGAGACATGCAGATGTCCCTTGTGAATCTGGATATTTCCGCCCAGTTTTTCGTCCATCTTCAGGTGGCGTTCGAGCTGGGATTCATTCTGGCATTTCCGTACGTCTGTTTCGAAATCTGGAAATTCATCGCTCCGGCTCTCTACAGAAATGAAAAGAAGGCGGTCAGAGGATCATTTCTGGCCGCGTCGTTTCTGTTTTACCTCGGACTTGTGATCGGCTACTACCTTATCGTGCCGATTTCACTTAACTTCTTCATGGGGTACAAAGTGAGTGACGAAGTGATGAACACCATTTCGTTAACCTCATACATCTCGATGTTCACTTCAACTGTCTTGGCATTCGGGATAGTCTTTGAGTTCCCGATAGTTGTCGTGATTCTTTCAAAATTGGGAATTGTCACGCGGGGCACTCTGGTCAAATACCGTCGGCACGCGATTGTGGTCATACTCTGCATCGCGGCCATCATCACCCCGGCCGATCCGATGTCGATGCTGATTGCCGCGGCTCCTCTTCTGCTTTTGTACGAAGTGTGCGTGATGTGCTGTAAGCCGGCTCCGCCTGAAGAAGATGTCGAAACCATAAAGGAGGAGGCGTAAAATGATTTCCATAAACGGATTGTCTGTAGCCTACGGTGGCTACACTCTTTTGGACAACATTGATTTCCACATCAGTGAGAAGGACAAGATCGGCCTGGTCGGCAAGAACGGGGCGGGGAAGTCCACGATCATGAAACTGATCTGCGGTCTCCAGAGTCCGACTTCCGGAAGCATCGACAAGCCTAACGACATCCGGATTGGCTACCTTCCCCAGATAATGGAGCACCACAAGGGGAGAACCGTGATGGAGGAGACGTTGACAGCCTTCGACCACATTACCGGGATTCAAGCCGAACTTGACGGAGTCAATGCTATGCTTGCCAAGAGAACCGACTATGAATCTGATGAGTATCTTTCACTTATCAACCGTCTTAACGACCTGACGGACGCTTTGACGATGAGTCAGTCGGAGCCTCCCGAGGTTCTGGCGCAGAAGACCCTTCTCGGTCTGGGATTCAAGGATGAGGATTTCGGAAGGAAAACCGAAACTTTCAGCCAAGGGTGGAACATGCGTATCGAACTGGCCAAGATTCTGTTGTCGGAACCTGATGTCCTGCTTCTGGACGAGCCTACCAACCATCTTGACATAGAGTCAATCGAATGGCTGGAGGACTATCTTAAAAGTCACCGCGGTTCGTTGCTTCTCGTCTCGCATGACAGGCGTTTTCTCGACACCGTGACAAACCGCACGGTCGAGATCATGCTCGGGCATATTCACGACTACAAGGTTCCGTACAGCAAGTATGTTGAACTGCGTAAGGAAAGGCTAGCGCAGCAGATGGCGGCCTACGAGAACCAGCAGAAGATGATTGAGAAGACAGAGGACTTCATCAACCGCTTCCGCTACAAGCCGACGAAGTCGAATCAGGTTCAGTCCCGCATCAAGCAGCTGGAAAAGCTTGACAGGGTGGAGATTGACGAGACGGACAACGTGACCCTTTCGGTCAAGTTTCCTCCGGCCCCCCGTTCCGGCGACATTGTGTTCAAAGGGAAGGATTTGACGGTAGGCTATCCCGGGAAGGTTGTCTTCCGAAATGCGGAGATTGAGGTCAGAAGGGGAGAGAAGGTCGCCCTGATCGGACGCAACGGCGAGGGCAAGACCACGCTTATGCGTGTGATAATGGGGGAGTTGCAGCCTATGAGCGGAGAGGCCGGGATTGGCTACAATGTCTCCGTCGGGTACTATGCGCAGAATCAGGAAGACATCCTTGACCGTAACCTTACTGTCTGGGAAACCCTTGACAACATCGCTGTCGGCGATGTCAGGAACAGGCTCCGTGACATACTGGCGCAGTTCCTGTTCCGGGGCGAGGACATCGACAAGAAGGTCAGCGTCCTGTCAGGGGGAGAGCGTGCCCGTCTCGGCATGGCTAAATTCATGCTTCAGCCCTACAATGTCCTTGCGCTGGACGAGCCGACGAATCATATGGACATCAAGTCAAAAGATATTCTCAAACAGGCGTTGAAAGCATACGGTGGCACGCTGATTGTTGTCTCGCATGACAGGGATTTCCTTGAAGGTCTTGTTGACAAGATGTACGAGTTCCGTGACGGAAAGGTCAAGGAGCATCTTGGCAGTGTCCATGAGTTTCTGGAGGAGCGGAAGATAGAGAATCTTCAGGAGCTCGAGAGACGTTTCGCTCCAAAGCAGGCAGTGTCTGCCGCCGCCGAGGAAAAGGACAATGCGACCGTAAGGAAAGAACAGGCCCAGAAAGAGTTCGAACAACGTCGGACCGATTCAAAAGAAACGCGCAGAATCCGTCACCGGGTTGAGTTTCTTGAATCCGAGATCGGCAAGGTCGAGGCGAAGATGAAGGATCTTGAAAAGATTCTCTCCAATCCGGGACCTGAAGATGACATTATGGAGCTGACGAGGGCCTACCTTGAGGACAAGCGGGAACTTGACAATAAGACTGCGGAATGGGAATCCCTGATGGAGAAACTTGATGAATAGAAAGTATGTTTAAATTCGTAAAAGTTATGAATATCAAAGCTTTATTCACGGCTATCTTTGCCGTCGCTTCAATGTCTGCGCTGTCAATGGCGCAGACCAGAACCATTGAACATGAATATTCAGAGTTCGATGCCATCTCTGTGTCAGGCGGTTTCAAGGTGACCATGGTTGAAAAGGATGGTTACAATGCCAAATTCAAGGTCAGCGATTCCCTTGAGAGTTATCTTGAATGCTATGTTAAAGGTGGCATCCTTTACATAGGATTGGATGACAAGTCTATCCCGAAGGAAGTCAAGAAATCTTTCAAAGGAAAGAATTCCGAGGGACCGGTACTTGAAGCAACCATTTATGTTTCATCGCTTAACTCCATTACTCTGAATGATGACTGCACTTTCTCGTCAAGCAGCAGTCTGAATCCTGACAAATTCAAAATGGAGCTTTCGGGCACTTCAAGCATTGCCAATCTTAACGTAAATGCTGAATCTGCCGTGATTTCCGTAGGCAAAAAGGCCAAGTTGTCCTCATTCAATGTCAAGGCTAAGGACAAAGTGACTGTCAATGCCGACGGCAACGCTTCGGTTGTGCTGGAATATTCAGCGAAAACCCTGAATGTCAACAATTCGGGCTCCGCCGAGCTTGCCGTCAACGGCCAATGTGAAGCCGCTGTGGTCAGCACTGCCAACAGTGCCAAGCTTTCCCTTTCCGGAAAGGCCGGTTCATTGAAAGTCACAGGAAAAGGCGGTTCATCCAAGATTGACGCCGGTACGATGTCTGTTGACGATGTGACCGTGTCATTGGACGGTGCGGAGCTTACCGTGGCTCCGGGCAAGAACCTTTCACTTGATCTCGGCAAGGGAGCGAGCGTCTGCTATGCCGGAGACCCTAAGATCAAGATCGTGAAGATTCAGAATGCGTCTGTCACCCGCAAGTAATGTTTGTTCTTGATTCTCATTGCGACACCCCTACAATGATGATGAGGGGGCGTGACATCGGAATTGACAACGAAAGGGGGCATGTGGATCTGCCGAAGCTGAAGGCCGGCGGGGTCGATGCCTCCTTCTTCGCCTTGTACACCTCCGCGGAGATGGAGCCGGACGCCGCGACCCGTTATGCGACGGAGATGATCGGCCGGATTTATGATCAGGTCGGGGCTCATCCGGATGTGGCTTCAGTGGCGCTGTCTGCGGATGAGATTATGGACAATAAGGCCAAAGGACTGATTTCCATTCTTATAGGAATGGAGAACGGCGCACCGATACAAAAATCCCTGTCTCTTTTGCGCGTGTTCCACCGCCTTGGAGTACGTTATGTGACATTGACGCACAATGGCGACAATGAAATCGCGGATTCAGCGGCACAGGGGCAACGATGGCACGGATTGAGTCCGTTCGGCAGGGAAGTGGTGGCGGAAATGAACCGCCTCGGAATGATCATCGACATCGCCCACGCCTCGGACGAGACTTTCCGCGATGTTCTTGAACATTCCGGCGCTCCGATAGTCTCCACCCATTCCTGCTGCCGCGCCTTGGCGCACCACAGAAGGAATATGTCCGATGAGATGCTGCGCTCGCTTGCAGACAAGGGAGGCGTTATCCAAATCAACTTCTACCCTGTTTTCCTTTCGGATGCATTTGCCCGGACTCTTTCCGATTCCGGACTTGAGTCGAAGAGCTGGACGGAACAGGATTGGATCAAAGACCCTTTGAATCCTGCGAAGGCCGCCGCCTGGAACGCTGTCCAGGATGAGTTGGCCGCTCTGCCGAGACCCTCATATAAAGAAGTCGTGGATCACATTGACCATGCCGTCAAAGTCGCCGGCATTGACAGCGTCGGCATCGGGACAGACTTCGACGGAATCGAAGTTACCCCGGCCGGACTTGAAAACGTCTCGAAAATCGGAGTGGTCTTTGACGAGATGTCCCGGCGCGGCTATTCCGAAGACCAGATTGAGAAGGTCGCCGGCCGGAATTTCCTTCGGGTGTTCAAGGATGTGACCTCTTTGGCGGCGAAATAGCTTCAATTGGCGACAATAATTGCGGTAACAAAAATGTTTGAATAATTAACAGATTTGTTACCGCAATTTGTTTTCAATTAGTTGAGTCTGTCAAGAATGAAAAGCCTGAGTTCATCGAGCGCGGCGGCAGCGAATCGCTCTATATTCCTTTTCCTGTCATTCTTATAGACTTTTCTGACGGTTTTCGTCCCGTTCGGGCCTGCGATTCCGATCCAGACGGTGCCGACAGGGTTGTGCTCGTCGCCTCCTGGACCCGCCAGTCCCGTGGTTGAGACGGCATACGTGCTTCCGGTAAGTTTTCTGACACCCTCGGCCATGGCGGCGGCCACTTCGGAACTAACCACTCCATATTCATTGATTGTCGCCGAAGGCACGCCAAGGACTTTTTCCTTTATCGCGATGGCATAGGATGTGACGGAGCCGAGGTAATATTCGGAAGCCCCCGGAACGGAAGTTATCAGGGAGGAAATCTTGCCGCCGGTGCAGGATTCCGCCGCGCTGAGGGTCATCCCGGTTCCGCGGAGCAGGGCGCCTACGGCATTCTCCAACGTGTCATCCTTAAAGGAATATATCTTGTCACCCAGAATCGGCCTGAGGCGTGCGAACGCCTCGTCTATGCGCATTTCCTCTTCCTCTTTGTCGCCTCCGTAAATGGAAAGCCGGAGGCGGACGCCGGTCAGCGGATTCGGAAGGTAGGCAAGGTGCATGTCCTCAGGAAGGCTGTCCTCCCAGGACTCTATCTCCCTGGAAAGTGCCGATTCGGCCAATCCGGCCACCATCACGCACTTATGGAATATGTCCGTGAGGTCGTAGTGGTCTTTCACGTCTTTTACAACATCAGGAATCGCTCCTATGGCCTCGAACGGGACGCCGGGCAGGGCGTAGAGGGTGGCCTTGTGCCCGAACCTTTCCTCCGGGAAGCGGAAGACCATCACGGGAGCCGTGCCCAGATGATTGAGAATCACGTCGCAGGTGTCTGGGACGAGAGCCTGTGCCTTGTTTATGTCCAGAACATCGAGTCCTCTTGCGTGAAGGATCTCGTGGACGATCTTAAGCTGTCCGTCATTTGTCAGATATCCCTTGCTTCCGGAAATCTCCGCCAAAGCCGCTTTCGTGATGTCGTCCTTGGTTGGACCAAGACCTCCGGTGGTAATGACTATCTCGTTGTGAATAAGCTCGTTTGTTAGATTGTTTACAATTTCGTCATGGTCATCCCCGAAAGAGATCATTCTGGTGACTTTCACTCCAATCTCCTCCAGCGCAACAGAAATGTGCGAGGAGTTGGTGTCCACTATCTGGCCGATCAGAATCTCGTCGCCGATAGTGCAGATCGATGCGTTTGCCATATTCGGATTCTATTAGTAAGGAAAGAATTATTTCGTCAGACTGTTGGTTTCAAGGTATTTGTTGATTTTCTTGACTATCGCCGGACCCTCATAGATGAAGCCTGTGTAAATCTCAATCAGACTCGCTCCGGCGTCCAGCATCTCCTTCGCCCGCTCCGGCGACATAATGCCGCCGACTCCCACCACCGGCAGCCGTCCTGACGTAAACTGATGAATATGCTTGACCATAGCCAGGCTTTTTTCATATAGAGGAGCTCCGGACAGGCCTCCGTTGCCGATTTTCTCGATTCTGTCCCTGCTTGTCCGAAGCCCGTCACGCGACCTGGTCGTGTTGCCGGCCACAATCCCGTCAATTCCGGACTGCATGCAGTATTTTAATATCTCGTCCAGTTCCTCGGTCGGAATGTCAGGGGAGACTTTGACCAGAATCGGCTTATAGACATCGTAGCATATTCTTAAATCCAGGAGCGGGTCAAGAATATCCGACAGGTATGACACGTCCTGAAGGTTCTGCAGACCATGGACATTCGGACACGAGACATTGATGGTGAACATGTCCACGAAATCGTACAGGTACGAAAACGCTTTCTTGTAGTCCGCCACCGTGTCTTCATCCGATGCGCTTGAACTGTTCTTGGCGATGCTTGCCGCCAATATTGCCTTTGGCGGATCCTTTTGAATATGTCTGATAGCGTTCTGGATTCCTTTGTTGTTGATTCCCATTCTGTTGATGATGGCATTGTCCTGCGGGAGCCTGAACAGACGGGGCTTGGGATTGCCCGGCTGGGCCTCGGGTGTCAGCGAACCGACCTCGATGAACGAGAATCCGAACCAGGAGAGCTCGTTGTACAATTCTCCGTTCTTGTCCAAGCCGGCGGCAAGGCCTACCGGTGACGGGAACTCGAGCCCGAACACGTTTCTTTTCAGCGATGGTGTCTTGTGGCTGTAAATCAACTTCATCAGCTTCCCCGCAAAAGGAATGCGCCGCAGAAGCCGGAGCCCCTTGAATGTGAGATTGTGAGCCGTTTCCGGCGGGAATTTGAACAAAATAGGCCTGATGAGCTGTCTGTACATATTCGTTGATGTTTTGACGCAAACCTTGGTTACGGCATCCTTCTTCCGCTCCTCGGTTTATGACAACAAATTTAGACAAAATCAGCAGAACGCAGAAAGGTTTTTTTCGTGAATATTCCGTCAATCGATCTCTTTGAACGTCCCGTTGTCGTAGAAAACCAGAATCTTGGAAATCCTTGGCGGAGCCGGGGTGGATTCAGCAGGGGAGACCTGCTCTTTTTGCGGCTTATTATCAACGCTTTCCGCTTCATTTGGGAATAAACCTGGCTCCTGAGAATCGAATAATTGGCCGCTGGTTCTGCCTTGAGCTGATATTTGCGGTTCCTCAGGCCTTTGAGTAGTGACCGGAGCGGTTGTCTGGCTCTTGTACATTTTTCCTTTTCCCGCTATCAGCCAATCCAGATTCATGTCAGGGTAGCACTGCGCCATGCTCTGGATGAAGTCGAACCCCGGTTTGTTTCTACCCGCGAGAATATGTGATATGCTGGCCTTGGCCACACCAAGTTTTTCCGCCAGTTGTGACTGCGTGATGTTCTCGGCATCCAAAAATCTCTGCAACCTGCTGTTCATTACAAATGTGATTTGTTTACAAAAATAACACAATACGATGTAAAAAACAACTTAAAAACGTATGTTACAAAAGTGAACTGGGTTGTGTCGCAGGACGTAACCTAATTAAAAACGAATTTCAATGATGCAGAATAATACATTGATAATTAATTACAATATATAGGAAATACTATTATAAATATCTGTAAATGTTCGGCATATATGGTAATTTACACCAAAAACCTTAATGTGAAATTCATTAGAGATTTATAAATTATCAGATACTCAATATTTTATGTACGCATAACATCGGTGATTAGATTGCCTTATGACACATAAGTAATTTGTTTCGCCGGCCGTGCGTTTATTTACATAAGTAAACAAGTATTTAGGAAATGTAAACCGCGATTCGCTGCTAAAATGTTTAGTTCTGCTGTCATTGACGAGAATTTGATATTTCTTATACTTGGGTTAACTTTGCACGAAATTTTATGACCTCAACGAGATGATACCTTCTGTAAAAATAGAGGATTACAGCTACCCGCTTCCGGATGAACGGATAGCAAAATATCCGCTTGCGGAGCGGGATGCTTCCAAGCTTCTGCGCTATGAGGATGGGAAAGTCAGCGAGCATATATTCAAGAATATTCCCTCCCTCCTGCCAGGCGGCTCTCTTATGATATTCAATGACACCAAGGTTGTGCCGGCGAGACTTCACTTCCGGCGTGAAACCGGCGCGCACATCGAGATATTCTGCCTTGAGCCTGTCACTCCTCCTGAATACAACACTGCTTTCGCCGCCACTCAAAGCTGCCGCTGGAAGTGTGTTATCGGCAATGCGAAACGTTGGAAGAACGATGCTCTTTCCTTGTATAATCCCGGCAATGACGAGCTGGTTTCGGCTATGGGGCTGAAGGCCGGTCTAGTGGAGCGTAACGGCGAGACCGGTACAGTGGAGTTCTCGTGGCAGGATGGGAATCCTTTCTCACGCGTCTTGGAATTGTGCGGCACTGTTCCGATTCCACCGTATTTGAACCGTGAGACAGAATCGATTGACACAGAGCGCTATCAGACTCTGTATGCGCATATTCGCGGATCCGTGGCGGCTCCAACCGCCGGACTGCATTTCACACAGGCTGTTCTGGATGCCATCACCGCAAAAGGGATTGACCGCGAAAACGTCTGTCTTCATGTCGGCGCTGGCACATTCCTTCCGGTCAAAAGTTCCGATGTGGCCGACCATCCTATGCACAGGGAACCGTTCGTGGTCACTCTGGAGCTTCTCAAACGCATCCGCACAAACAAGGGCAAATTGATCGCAGTGGGGACTACTTCCGTCCGTACGCTGGAATCTCTGTACTATGTCGGCGTCAGCTGCATCGAGACAGGCAGGCCCGAGGATGTGGGCCAGTGGGTTCCATACGAGCGTGAATATTCATATTCATTGGAAGAATCCTTGGATGCGGTCATCTCATATTTGGAGAATAACGGACTGGATGAACTGAAGGTAGGAACCAGAATCATCATTGTGCCGGGATTCCGTTTCAGGCTTGTGGACATCCTGATAACGAATTTCCACCAACCGGAAAGCACTTTGATCCTGCTGATCTCCGCTTTTGTCGGAGGTGACTGGAAGACCATCTATGACTATGCCCTCGGACACGGTTTCCGCTTCCTCAGCTACGGCGACAGCTCACTGCTTTTCAGACGCGAGCCTTAAACTGCTAATTTTCAGGGTATTCACAAGCCTTTGCGAATATTGAGTTATTTGCTTAAATTTGCATTGTCAACAAATGATGTTTTAGAAGCTGTTTTGAAATGGTTCCCTTTTTTATCATGCGGAATTATCGAGACAGTTTCGGCTTCGGAAGAGGGAGCGTAGCAGTGGCTACGTGACTGATGACGAAGATGAAAATGGCCGGAAAGGCCGTGTAATAAAAGAGAGGAATTAATTCAAAACAGCTTCTTACTATGGCTGATTCATCTGAATTCGAGAGCATCTGCCCTTACAATGACGCCGAGGCGGTCGAGGCCCTGAACAAGGTCGCGAACCATCCCGCGGTTCTGGCTATTTCCGAGTATCTTTTCCCCGACGAGCCGATCACTTTCCTTAGAAATGCGCTGAAAAGCGTGCACAACATTGATGAGTTTCAGGAGATTGTGATGAACAAGGCCGTTTCTTGGGTGATGGACCACACGATCCATAATTTCTCCTATGACGGAATCAGCTACATCAAGGAGCTGAAGGGTAAATTCCTTGCCATGTCAAATCACAGGGACATCATCCTTGACCCGGCCATCACCCAGCAGGTTCTGTTCAGAAACGGCATCCCGATGACCGAAATCTGTGTGGGCGACAACCTTATCAAGCAAAGCAAGACTGTTGAATACCTTCTCCGCTCCAACAGGATGATCCGTGTCATACGAGGGATTTCAGCGAGGGAGCTTTATCTTTCCTCACAGGTTCTGTCCAAATATATTCGTCAAACCATCACTTCCGGTAAGTCGTCTATCTGGTTGGCGCAGAGGCAGGGACGAACTAAGGACGGAATTGACACCACGGAGCAGGGGCTGCTTAAGATGCTTGACATGAGCGGGACGAAGTCTTTTCAGGAGAATTTCTCGGAGCTTAACATCGTTCCCCTCAGCATTTCCTATGAATATGAACCGTGCGATGTCCGCAAGGCCCGCGAGATTCTTATCTCAAGAACCCAGAAATATGTCAAGACGCACACTGAGGACATGCACAGCATAGTTATCGGCATCAGGCAACAGAAAGGCAATGTGCATCTTAACTTCGGTCTGCCTCTGACAAGGGATGAAATCGAGATGGCTTCGCGGTGCGACAAGAATGACCGCTATCAGGCCATTCGGCATGCGGTGGACAAGAGAATCATCGCCGGGTATCAGCTCTGGAAGACTAACTACATCGCCTACGACCTTGTAAATCACAGCTATAAGTATTCTGAGCTATACACTCCGGAGGATGTCGAGAAGTTCACCGATTACACTGAACACAAACTTGACAAGGTGGAGCGCCGTCTCAACCGCGCCGAGCTCCGGGACATCTTCCTCCGCATCTACTCCAATCCGGTCGAGTCCAAGGAGCGTCTTGTCTCAGGAGAGCCTCTCCGTCAGGAATAAGTTCGGCGAGCCTGTTCTGCCGCGGTTTCCGACCGCTTGGCCGACGGTCGCCCATCCCATCCCATCCCATCCCATCCCTTCGGTTCTGCTTTGCCTTGCTCCTAGTATGATGTTCTAACGTCGGTCGCTGAGCCTGTCGAAGCGGCTCGCATTGTTTAAAAATGCTGAGTCCACTTGAAAAAGTCATTTTTTGAAAAAAATAGGTGCCTCACAGATACTTCTAGTGATGATGAAAAAATAAGTTGGTAAGGTTTTGTGAAGGATTTTTGCGG
>CAVERO010000054.1:0-16204 GCA_963617915.1 Candidatus Methanomethylophilaceae archaeon
TGAAGATTTTTCACCTCAAAGAACATTTCAAACAAATCAAAACAGCTTCTTAGTCAAGCAAATGCTAAAGCCCCCCATAAGGACAAGGCTCCCTAGGCATCTCTCAAGGAAAACTTTGTCTCCATCATATCCACGAATTTATCCGCAAATTTGTACATTTGCGTTTACCGCCATGCCCTCGATGAGGGGATGAAGCAAACATACAAACAAAAAGTACAGAATATGAATGAGTTACTGTCCAAACTCCGAAAATATGGGATTGCCTGGATTGCAGCGGGACTGTTGACACAGACACCGGCGGCGGCGCAGGGCACACTGCTTACCGGGAAGGTAGTGGACACGGACGGCACTCCGGTGATCGGGGCGGGGATAATCTCGATGCAGAAGAGGTCTTCCGGGACCACCACCGATCTGGACGGGAAGTTCAGCTTCAAGATTCCCGCCGGCACGGAATCCGTGCTGTTCTCATCAGTCGGAATGAAAGATGTCATCTATAAGATAGTTCCGGGGAAGACGGAGAACATCGCGATTGTGATGGAGTGGGAAAGCACGCAGCTGGACCAGGTGGTCGTGACGGGCTACGCGCAGACAACGGTCAAGAGGATCACGGGGTCCGTGGCAGTGATAGGTTCGGACAGGTTCGAGGCCAAGGCCGTCTCATCGGTTGATGCGCTGATGCAGGGCGAAGTGGCCGGGGTGGCGGTCTCTGCCACTTCCGGACAGCCGGGGACCCAGTCACGAATCCGGATCAGAGGTACGAACAACCTTTCAGGCTCAAGCCAGCCGCTCTGGGTGGTGGACGGAGTGCCTATGCAGAGCGACTCCCCGAGCCTCAGCTCGGAACAGCTCGCGACCGGAGGCTTCGACGACATATTCGTCAGCGGCATCGGCAACATCAACCCTAACGACATCGAGAGCATCACCATCCTGAAGGATGCCGCGGCGGCGGCGATCTACGGCTCAAGGGCGGCGAACGGAGTCATCGTCGTGACCACGAAGAAGGGCGAGGCCGGAAGGATGAGAGTGAACTACAACAACACGTTTACCGTGTCGCTCAAACCTCAGAGAACGCTGAACCTGATGAACTCGGCGGAGAAACTGGCCTGGGAGGACGAGCTCTGGAACGAGTTCTCGGCAAGCAAGTACGAGGAGTCGCTCACCGACAACACCGTGGTCTATCCCGTAGTCGGAATCGTCGGGCAGATAAGATCCGGAGCCGGTGACTTCATAAGGTTCAAAGGCGACACGGCGGCGCAGGACGCGTACATTGCGTCATTGAGAGAGAACGACACAAACTGGTACAATCTCCTTTTCAGGAACGCTTTCTCGCAGGGGCATCACCTGTCCCTCGGCGGAGGCTCGCAGAAAAGCACCTACTATGTCGCCCTCGGAGTCAACGACGAGGACGGAATGCTGATCCACAACAGCTACCGGAGGTACAACGTCAACTCAAAGATGACCCTCACGCCCGTGGACAGGGTCCGCATCGACATCGGAATGGAGGCGGCGAGGCAGGAATCCCGGATGCCGTACTCAAGCGTGGATCCCTTCTACTACGCTTATTTCTCAAACCCTTACGAGAAGGCGTACAACGATGACGGCTCCTACGCGGCTGACAACACCTGGTTCACCCTCGGCTACTACAACGGCCGGGGGGTCGAGCAGGTGATGCCGAAGAACGGATTCAGCCTTCTGCGCGAGCTGGACTCCAACTACAGCTCCACCAAGAACACCAACGGAACGTTCAGGACGCAGGTTGACATCAAGATAGCCGAACCTCTGCACTTCGTGGGGCTGGCTTCGTACTCATTCGCGAACAACTCCACCGACAAGGTCGTGGACAAGAACACCTACACTGCCTTCCGTGACAGGCTGGGAAGCGACGACCGCTCGCAGACGAACCTCTACGGGAGCATCTCCCAGAACAGGACGAACCGGAACAGCTACGTCGCAAGAGGGCACTTCGCTTTCAACAGGACCTTCGGGGAGCTCCACACCGTCAATGTTCTGGCAGGAGCGGAGCTGAGGGGATCGGACGCCAACACGATATTCACAAAACGCTACAACTACGACCCCAAGACAGGCACCACTTCCCTGCCCGAAATAAGCGGGCCGCAGGACGAGTGGGTAAGGCAGGTGGAGAAGCTGAACGGGGAATATTTCAGCAAGACCCGCTACGCCTCGTTCTACGCCTCCGCCGACTACTATCTCGGAAAGACGGTCGTCCTCAACGCCTCGTTCAGAACCGACGGAAGCTCGAACTTCGGAAGCAACCGGCAGTTCAACCCGACATGGAGCGCGGGGGCGGCGTGGCATCTTGGCGAGGAGAACTGGTGCAAGAATATTCCGTCGGTCTCACACGCCACCCTCCGCGCCGCCTACGGGTTCACCGGAGATGTGAACACCAGCACCTCGCACCTGCTTGTGATGCAGTACCTTCAGCAGCAGTACCGCTACTTCGGGGACGAGACGTTCAGCCTCGGCACGATTCCGTCGGCGCCGAACCCGGACCTCGGCTGGGAAAAGACCCGGGACGCGAAAGTCGGGCTTGACTTCGGCCTCTGGAAGGACAGGCTGACGGTGAACACCGAGTACTACTACCGCCTCAGCACGGATGTGGTCACATCCTCCCCTGTCCAGAGCACGACAGGATTCACCTACGTCTATTTCAACGCCGCCGACATAATGAACAACGGCGTGGAGGTCACGGTGAACGGCAAACTCCTTCAGAAAAAGGACTGGACCGTCAATGCCGCTGTCAACTTCGCCTACAACTACAACAAGGTTCTGAAATACAACCCGGTCTCAACAAGCGGCGTCACGTCCAAGGACCGCTACGTGGAAGGGTACCCGACCGGCGCGATATTCAGCGGGAAATATTCAGGGATAGCGTCCGACACGGGTCTCTACCAGTTCCGGCTGCGTCCGGACGCGCAGATCGCGACCGCCACCGACCTCAACAAGCCGGACAACTACCGCTACTACCTCGGCACGACAATCGCCCCTTACACCGGCGGGTTCAACCTCTCCGCCTCGTGGAGGCAGTTGAGACTGAGCGTCAGCGGCATGTACTCGCTCGGCTCGAAGACCTTCGAGAAGATGCGCTACCCGGCAAGCTACAGCAACACGTCCCACAGCGGAGTCAGCACGGAGACAGTCCAGTCCCAGTTCAGCGACCTCTACGGCAACCATCTCAACGTGGAGAAGGACAGGACGGACAGATGGACCGCCGACCGGACGACCGGGGTGAAATACCCTCGAATCTACGACTACTACGATGCCCGCTACAACTTCTCGTCCTACAACCCGATGGACTCCAGCATCATCGACGCGGTCTATCTGAAGAACAACTCCTACGTCCGCATCAAGTCGATCATCCTGACGTACTCGCTTCCTTCCGATGCGGTGAAGAAACTGAGGATGAGAGCCTTGAGCTTCAACATCTCGATGAACAACTTCTTCACCTTCACCGGCTACGACGGAATGGACCCGGAAATCCCGGGGGCGACCTACCCTACCACCAGAAGCGTCTCAGGAGGAATCAACATCGAATTCTAAAGAAATGAATATGAGAAAGTCATTAATGAATATATTAACCGCAGCAGCTCTGGCCTGTGCCGGAGGCTGCGGGAACTACCTCAACGTCCAGCCGCAGGGAGAAGTCATCCCCGAGACCGACGAGGAGTTCACCGCGATCATCCATAACCTCCTGCGCGACATCGAAGGCGGTGGTGACGAGTATGTCATCGGGAACATGGACGCTTTGAAGCATCTTGAGGGCTGCGCCGACAATCTGGACGCGAACATCCGCACGAGCGCCAACCTTACCTTCTTCGCCGGGGAGGAAATCGACAGCCGCCAGAGAGCCTACGAGGAAAGCTGGAAGATAGTCAGAGACTGCAACATAGTGATTGAGAATATGAAAGACCGTGCTTCGGACATTGCACGCGGCGCGGTTTCGGCGGCATATTCAATGAAAGGAATTGTCTATTACAACCTTTTGAGGGAGTTCTGCCAGCCGTGGAGCGATTCCAAGGCAAGCGAACTGCCCGGCATTCCGATAGTTGACAGGTTCGGCATAGGCGACAAGCCTTCGCGCGGCACGATCCGCCAGACCTACGATTATGCGACGGCCCAGTTCGAAGCCGCCCTCGCCCTGAACCCGACCGACCCCAAGTACATATTCACGGAATGGGTCATCAAAGCCTACAAGGCAAAACTGGAGTTCTGGTGCCAGAATTGGGACAGCGTCATCTCCCTTTGTGAGGACATCATCGCCCACAGCGGCGTTTCCTTGACCCCCGTTTCCGAATATGCCGGGATGATCAACTCCCTGTACGAAGCCAAGGGTGAGGTGCTTGTCCGCTCGCACATCAACAACTCCAGCGAGCTGGACTGGTACTTCAGCTACACTAAAAGTTATCTGGCGTCAAGACCGGCAAGCGCCAGGCTGATCAGGCTGTTCGGCGAGACTCCGGAGAAGGATGTCCGCTATGCCGCCAGCTTCGACAGGAAAAGGATGAATGTCAAGATCCCTGAATGCAAGGTCAGGCTTTCGGAGGTCGTGCTGATGCTTTCGGAGGCATATTATCAAAAAGGAGACAGCTCCTCGGCTCTCAAATGGCTGAACGAGCTTCGCAGGAACAGGATAGAGAATGTCACCGACCTGACCTTGGCCACACTTCCGGAAGCGCGCCCGGATGACAGAATCGTAGTGGACTGCACCGGCAAGGCCGTCACTCCCCTGCTTCAGGCCATTTTCGATGAAAGGCGTAAGGAACTCTATATGGAAGGCGACCGTTGGTACGAGCTCAAACGCAACGGCCGACCGGAATGGTGGGTCATCAGCAACGGTCTGAAATACACCACGAAAGAGTATCTCTACACGTCTCCGATCTCCAAGTCGGACGTGGATCTGAACCCGGAACTTGAGCAGAATCCGGGATATGTTTATTAGTCCGTGATTACATTTTTCAAGGCAAATGAAGACAAAAAGAAATATATTCGCTATATTAGCGACCGCTGTTGTCGGAGCAACCCTTTGTGGATGTTCCTATAATGAGCTTCCGCCGAAGACTTCCGACGCATCCAAAAGCTATATCAAACCGAAAGGGGAAATCCCTACGGCAACGGAAAGAGAGGAGGTGAAGGCCATCAAGGCGGAGTATGAGGCCGCAGTCAAAGCGAATGCCGGCGAGTGAGGTTAGCATTTGAAAGAGGCCGGACTTATGCGGCGGTGATAATTATGTGTATTATAGTTATTTAAAATATTTCATAAAATATGTTTAGAAGAATTCTGACATTTATGGCGGCGGCCGCGGCGGCCGTGACAGTCTCATCCTGCCAGAAGGATGACAAACCGACAGTTGAGTTTGAAAAGAGCCTTTACACCGTTTACGCGAAGCGCAGCGTTGATGTCAACATTGTCCTCAGCGAGCCTGCCACAGAGAATGTTTCCGTGAAGGTCACTACAGCGGGCGCAACCGCGGGAACTGATTTTGAGTTGACCGGGAATCCTGTCACCATCAAGGCCGGAGAGACTACCGGAACGTTCAGCGTCAAGAACCTCAACCTGACCGAGAGTTCTCCTTTGACCCTTGGCATCGAATGCCCGTCAGGCTACAGCCTCGGAACCAAGTTCGTGACCATCGTCACGCCTGACCCTGAGGAGACCCTTGTATATTCATTCCAGACCACCAAGGCCGATGTTCTCGGCTCCTATGTCGCGAACATCACCGTGACAGGTGTCACTTCCGGAGACAAGCTCTCCCTCGGCAGCGATGTGGTCATTCCGCTGAAAATCACCGGCGAAGCGGCACAGTACGTGGTCTTTGACGCGGCCACCAAGGCCGTCGCTTCATATTCCGGCCCGCACGCCGTCCTCAAGGCCGGCAAGTCCACGGCAACTTTCAAGTTCTCCCTCAAAGACGGATTCAAGGACGGCGACAAGATCAACGTGACGGTTGACATGGACCAGGCCGCAAGGTTCATCCCCGGGGACAACGAGAGCGCGGAGTACACGCTCTATTCCGTAAACGTTCCGGAGGCCATTCTCGGGACTTGGGCATTCAGCAAGGTGTTCGATGTCGATGAACTTGCGGAGTGGTTTGAAATGGAGGACGATGACTCCTCTCTGCTGCCTTTGAACAACGAAGGTTTCACCCTTACCTTCACCAAGGACGAGTCGGGAGTAGTCACCGTGACACCTAACGACAAGGGAGACTTCGCGGCCTATTTCAGAGAGGCCACCGTGACTCCGACCGAGCCGAAGAATTATTCCACCGAAGGTACTGTGATCGGGAAGAACACCGTTTCAGAATGTACAATGTTCATGGGCAGTGAGGACTACGAGGTCCACACCAACATGTACTACCTTCTTTCGGCGGCCAACAGGGCTTTCAGCAAGACCGAGGAGAAAATCGGGGAGGCAGTCGTCGTGTTCACGCTCATCGACGGGAACCTGGTCGTCGAGCTCCGAGACTATGACAAGCCGCCGTTCGGAGAGAACTGGTGGAGCGACAACAAGTTCGACGCCGACATGTTCAGTTTCGCCTCTCTCTTCGTCAAGAAGTAGCCAAGACTACCATCAATAATATATAAAGGCTGGCCTCTTCTCAACGGGTCAGCCTTTATATTATGTATAGGAAGGGCACAAAGCAATTTTTCATAAAACAGAGCTTTCAAAAGTGAGAGCGGCCAGTAATTCGACATAAACGAAAAAGAAAGTGACCAAACCTTACCCCGTGCCATGGGGGGGGGCTGTCACGAGGTGACAGGGGTTGTAAAATCAAAAGAAGATGACCAAAAAAGAAACTTTTGGTCATCTTCAATCGTGCTCTGCTAGGGACTCGAACCCTAGACCCACTGATTAAGAGTCAGTTGCTCTACCAACTGAGCTAGCAAAGCATTATGTTTCGAGCGGCGGCCAAAAGGCCTTTGCTCCGGAAAGAAGCGAAACTCCTTTGTGATCCGTTCGGGGCTCGAACCCGAGACCCCAACATTAAAAGTGTTGTGCTCTACCAACTGAGCTAACGAATCTTTCCAACCTTTTCAAGAAGTGGCCTTCCTGATTGGGATTGCAAAGGTAGGGCATTCAGATGAATTCTCCAAATATTTTTGGGAAAATTTTACAAAATCGTGAGCTCCTTCAGGAACACGGAATCTGCCGTCCGGACCCACAGTGGGAAGGTTTTGTCCGCTACAAACTCATTTTCAGCAAAGTGCAGCAACAGGTCCAGATCAAAACTGTCCGAAGCCACCGCCGGACGCGGAACCTGCCCGCTTCCCTCACTTGCCGCCGAGGTCATCCTATACCCTTCCGTGGCGTCATACGCATTGCACTTCTGCTCGATGTGCGACGGCACCATCAGCAAAGGCTTGCCCAGATACATCGCCTCGCAGACGGACTCAAAGCCCGCAGTGGAAGCGTAAGCGTGGCATCCGGCCATCAGGCGCAGGAACTCCTCATCGTTCAGATAATGGAAGGAAAGAGTCTCATCGACAACTTTCACAGGCGCTTCGTCAGCCTTGTCCCAGAAAAAGCGCAGCGGAACCTCAGGATGTGCGGAATGCCACTCAAGGACATCCCGGGAGAATCCGGCGTTCAGCATATATCCGTGAATATATCCGCCGTCCCTTACCGACGGGTCATCCTCCCCCGAAGCCGGACGCAGACCAAGCACAGCCGGGCGCAGAAGAGGAGGGACCACCTTTATCTTCCGCCCGGAATCGTCGGGCATAGGCCTGAAACTGAGCGCAAGAATCTTTGCCGCTCCCCACGCCACCATATTCGTGAAAAAATTCAAGGCATGGCTCCCGGAATAGCCCTTGCGCGGGAATCTGAAGTCCTTGTGCAGAAAAAGGAACTGGTGGCCAAGGCAGACCATCGGGGACTTGAGGCGGCTGAAACGGTAACCTATCGTCCCTAGAATGTCATAGAAATTGACCACCACGTCGGGTTTCAGCTCCTTTAACCGGCGGGAGATGAACCTGATCGACGGCACGAAGCCCGCTATGTGAAGGACATTGTACAGCCCGGTCCTCAACGGACTCGCCTTGCGGTTCGATGAGGAAGGCACGAAATTGAAGCTCTCGAACATCTCGACCGGAGCCTTGACAGCCTCCGCGAAAAATGACGGAAGCCTTCTGGCCGGACTCTTGCCGACCAGCACGGCAGCGACCTCGTGTCCGTTCCCGCGCAGAAGCCTTTCCATGGAGATGGCCTGGGTCAAGTGCCCCCTTCCTTCTCCCTGGACTATGAAAACGTACCTCATACAAAAGACTACCTTTTGCCCGAATATTCCTTGATTCTCTGCTCATCGGCAAGCGGGCAGACGAGCACATTGCCGCCCTTGACCGCCACGATGTACCCTTCAAGGCCTTTGACAATCACTGTCTCCGCATCCTCCGCATGGACGATGCAGCCGTCGCAGCCGAACAGGCGGACATCCTTTCCTACGGCCTTGTTCCCTTTGCATCCGGAATCCTCCGCGCAGCCATCCTGCACAGGATCATCTTCAGGTGAAGGAATATGCGCCTTCACGGAACTGTAGCTCCCGAGGTCGGACCATCCAAGGTCATCCTCAATCACGTAGATGTCATCCGATTTTTCCATCACGGCATAGTCGATGGAAATCTTTTCGCAGGTCGGGAAGAGTTCCCTGACAGTCTCATCCTCCGTGGAAGTCCCGAATGAAGCTGCAATCCTGTCCATCACATCCGCGATCTGAGGGGCGTGCGCGCGCATCTGGGCGACGATGGTCGCGGCGTTCCATACGAATATCCCGGCGTTCCAGAAGTAAGTACCCGCGGCAAGATATTCCTTGGCGGTCGCAAGATCAGGCTTTTCCTTGAACTCACGCACCTTCACCACCTCCACAGGGCGCTTTTCCTCGGCGAATATGTACCCATAGCCTGTCTCGGGGCGCGTAGGCTCGACCCCCACGGTCACAATCCGGCCGCCTCCGGCAGTGAAATTCAGAGCCTTGCGGATTATGTTCGAGAATCTCTGCTCATTCAGTATCAGGGCGTCCGCCGGTGTCACCACAATGTTGGCGTCTGGACTGACGGATGAAATCTTCCAGCATGCGTACGCTATGCACGGAGCCGTGTTGCGGGGCTCCGGCTCGGCAAGAATATGTCCGGACGGGATGCCCGGGAGCTGTTCCTTCACGATCTCCACATATTCCGCCGATGTCACGACCCAGAAATTCTTCTTGTCGCAGACCGGCAGGAACCTGTCCACCGTCAACTGAATCATCGTCTTGCCTATTCCAAGCAGGTCTATGAACTGTTTGGGCATCTTGGGAGTGCTTACCGGCCAAAGCCTGCTGCCGACGCCTCCAGCCATAATCACAACGTGTGTTTCCATAATAATCAACTTGTTTTGAGTCCCTTTTGACTGCAATTCCTGATAAAAACGTTTCTTAACCTCGTAAATTTAGGAAAAAAGACCGATATCCAATGATTATTTTGTAATTTAGCAAGACAAATCGCGAACTTTTAATTCTTCATATCATGAAAAAGTACATCGCTGAATGCATCGGAACAATGGTTCTGACACTTCTTGGCTGCGGAACGGCAATGTTCCTCGGCTGCAACACGGCCGCCGGAGTAGTCGGCACGGCTGTCGCCTTCGGTCTCTCTGTAGTCGCTATGGCCTACACCATCGGAGGAATCTCCGGATGCCACATCAACCCGGCCATCACCCTTGGAGTAGCCCTCTCCGGCAGAATTAGCTGGAAGGACGCTCTTGGCTACTGGATCGGTCAGGTCATCGGAGCCGTCATCGCCGGCGCCATCCTTCTCCTTCTCACCAAGGTCGTGGCCGCCCCTGACCTCACCGGAGGCCTCGGAACAAACGCTGTCGCCAATGCCGGCGGAGCGGGCGGAGCGTTCTTCGTGGAGTTCCTCGCCACGTTCCTCTTTGTGTTCGTAGTCCTCGGAACGACTGACAGCAAGGTCGGAGCGGGCAATTTCGCGGGTCTGGCAATCGGCCTGTCCCTCATCCTCGTCCACCTCGTGTGCATCAGGCTCACCGGAACATCCGTGAACCCGGCCCGTTCCATCGGCCCGGCCATCTTCGCCGGCGGACAGGCTCTGAAGGATCTCTGGGTATTCATCGTCGCCCCGCTATGCGGCGGAGCCCTAAGCGCCGTCGTCTGGTCAGCCATCGCTCCTGCCAAGGACGAGAAGTAAACCGCTCCATATATACATATTATATTCAAGAAAACCCGCTGACGTGATGCGCCGGCGGGCTTTTTCTCATCTCGCCAAGCCCTTCGGCGGAAGGTCAATGAGCTTTGGTGAAGGGCTGTCGACTTTTTAAAGCAGGCTCAAATAATCTCCGGCAAACAATGCTCGGGAATAAAATATACACCGCAAAGGTCAATTACGAATATATATTCGCAATTCAGAACGTGATGCTGTAAGCCCTTCCTGGTCTTGTGTCGAATTCCAAGGTGGTCTGACCGTAGCGGAGGGAGCATCTGGAGCCTGCGCGGGAATGAATGACGGCTTTTGTCAGTCTGCCCTCTGACCATTCGAGATCGACCTCGAATCCGCCTCGGGCAAGGAGTCCCGTGACCTTGCCGTCGGGCCATGCGGAAGGGAGTGCGGGCAGAAGATGGATGAACCCCAAGTGGCTCTGCAACAGCATTTCTGTAACGCCTGCTGTGCCGCCGAAATTGCCGTCTATCTGGAATGGTGGATGGCTGTCCCAAAGGTTGTCCAGAGTGCCGTTCCCAAGAAGGTTTCTGAACAGCTTGTAGGCTCTGTCACCGTCATGCAGCCTTGCCCATTGGTTCAGTTTCCAGCCCATGCTCCAACCGGTGGCTCCGTCGCCCCTGTGGTTCAAGGTGACTCTGGCGGCCTCCGCAAGTTCGGGAGTGGTCAAAGGAGACAGAGTGCGCCCCGGATGAAGTCCGAACAGATGATTCACGTGACGGTGACGGTCATCTGGATCGTCTATGTCACGTGACCACTCCATCAGCTGACCGAAACGGCCTACCCGGTATGGAGGCAGATTCCTTTCCACTGACAGCCAACCGGCACGTTCCTCCTCATCCTGACCAAGAATCTCAGCGGCGGCTGCGGCGTCCAGCAGAATCTCCCGGGCCACGGCGTGGGAGAACGTCGTGCCCTCATCGACGGGGCCGTGCTCAGGTGATGTGGACGGAGCGGCGGTGTAGGTTCCGTCCGGCTTTTGCCAAAGGTAATCGACAGTGAAACGGGCGCTTGAGCGAAGGATCCCGTATGCGGTACTGCGGAGAAAAGCCGTGTCACGGGTGAAGTCGTAGTAATCCCAAAGATGCGTGGCGAGCCACGGACCGGCCATCGGGCAAAGATTCCAGGTCATATCCCCGGAACTCAAAGGAGAGGCGAAGCCGAAAGGGTTTCCGGAGATGGAAGCCGTCCATCCGCGGGCGCCGTAGTACGAACGCGCCACCCTCTCGCCAGGCCTCACGAGCGAACGGACATATTCAAAAAACGGCGCGGCGCATTCCGGCAGGTTGGCGGAGCAGGACGGCCAGTAGTTCATCTGGATGTTGATGTTGTTGTGGTAGTCCACGTGCCAAGGACCGTCCACGCCATTGTGCCATATTCCCTGAAGATTGGCCGGAAGATTGCCGGAGCGGGAAGATGCAATCAGCAGATAGCGGCCGAACTGGTAGTAAAGTTCCTCCAGACCGGGATCCGAAGCTCCGGAGCGATAACGTTCAAGGCGTTCCGGAGTGGGAAGATCCAACGATTCTCCTTTAAGCGACAAATCGACCCTCCCGAACAATGAGGAATAGTCGGAAATATGCTCGTTCAGCAAAGCGTCACAGCCTTTTGCGAACGCCGCTTCCATCCATTCACCGGTCGTCTCCAACGGCTTCACTCCGACGTAGGCATTCGGATCGTCGGAATCCGGGTCAAAATTCACCTTGTAATCCGTGTCGGCGGACAAAAAGAAGACCACCTCGTCAGCGCCCGAGGTCACCAGCTCTCCACCTTCATTGGAAAAAGTGCCGCCTTTGACCGACATCCTGATGCGGACGGCATATTCCATCCTGTTGTTGTCCAGTCTGCCTGAATATACGAGACCGTCCTTTCCATCGGGCCTGACGCCACCGTCAGCTGTGGGATTGGGTGAATATTCCAGCCTGAGATCCTGAGTCCCCGGGCGGTCGGCGCGGAAGCGGATAACCATCACGTTAGCCGGGCAGGAGACGAAATACTCCCTTGTGTAGTTCACTCCTCCGCTGCGGAAACTCACTCTCGCCACAGCGTCATCAAGCGACAGGACACGGTGATAATCAGTGACAGAAGCCGAATCAAGACCAGTCCCTATCCTCAGTTCTCCGGCGGTCGTGTAACTGCCGAAGCGGAATTCCTTTTCTTCCGAACTTTCGTAGGCTACGAGTCCGTTGAAGTTCTTCCGGGTCAGTTCGGCCGCCTTGTCATAGTTTCCCACCTCGAAAGCACGGCGGATTTCAGGAAGAACGCACGCGGACTCCTTGTTGGCATCCCAGTAATGTGCCGCCCCTCCCGAAGTTCCGGGTCCTCCGCGCCAAAGGCTCTTCTCATTGAGGGTGACGCGCTCGGCCTGAACGGAGCCGAACACGTTCGCCCCGATGCTGCCGTTCCCGATCGGAAGCGATCGCGACTCCCATTCCGGATCCTCTCCTCCGCTCCAGGCCGGAGCGCTTCGGAGCGAAGCCGGAGTGTCAAAACGAATCTCGTACCGGCTCCCCGCCTGTCCGGCGCAAAGAACGGAAACAGAAACTAATAAGAATGCCGTGAATATACTCCTGCACATGACATCACAATCTTCCTCGCCTCGCAAGATAAGAATCTCCCGGCAAGTATCAAAGCGCAATTTGAAAATATTCCAAAATAATCGGGATTCACAATAAAGGCGGGTGAATATCTTAGAAGCTGTTTTGATTTGTTTGAAATGTTCTTTGAGGTGAAAAAAACTTCATTTTCTTCCCGCTTCTTCAGTCAGATAGCACCGCTATCCTCCTTGGAAGAAGCGGTCGAACCTGAAGTTTTTCACACTCAAATCTTCAAACAAACAAATCAAAACAGCTTCTTATCATCTACAACTTTTTCGTAAATTTGCTCTTACTTATCAAACTGTGCTGTATGGAATACCTTTCAAAGGAACGCTACGACCAGATTGTCGCCGAGCTTAATCATCTGACTGATGTTGAATATCCCAGAATCAAGGAAGACCTCTGTGAGGCGCGCGCGCAGGGAGACCTGAGCGAGAACGCCGAGTACCGCTCGGCAAGAAGGGCGCAGGCCAAGGCCATCAGCAGGATCCGCTTTCTTCAGAAGGTTCTGGAATATTCAAGGATCATCGACACCTCGGCCTTGCCGAAAGATCAGATTTCATTGCTCAGCAAGGTGGAATTCACGAATCTGGTCTCAAACGCCAGAATGACCTGCACCATCGTGAGCCCGCACGAGATGAACCTTGAGGAGGGAAAGATTTCCTGCAAATCGCCGATCGGCGCGGCCTTGATGGGCCGGAAAACCGGCGACGTGGTGGATGTCCAGGCCCCGTCAGGGACTTTCAAGATAAGAATCGAGACCGTGTCGGTCGGATAGCGCATAACAAAAAAGGGGGTGAGCCATTACACCCCCTCCACACATTTACGGTATTATCTGTGCAATTTAGAAGCGAAGCGGCACCCCTATGAAGAAGGAGTTGTAGGATGTCTTCAGGCTTTCGGCCGCTTCGGTTATGAATGGACGGTACTCATAACCTACCGTGAACCTGTCATTTATGATTATCTTGATGCCGACCTGAACACCCAGTTGGAATCTCTTCCAATGATCGTCACCTCCATCGCTGTCAAACAGGTTAGCGGTTTCCCCTTGGTATTTGACGTTTGCCAGAATGTTCAGTCCCGCGGCAAAACCCGCATAAGGATAGAAGGACAAAGGAGAATCGTTGACATCAAACTTATAGGCGATGTTCACCGGAATCACGGCGCTCAGGAAATTATTCTTCACTTTCTCAACTTCCCTCCAGGCATAATGAATGTCAACACCATAGTCCGCATACACGGGCACACTTGACGAAACTCTGTTGCCCATTGAAAAGCCGGCCATCAAACCGGAGGCGTTGATGCTGGAGTCATCTTTTATGGTATAAGGGGAATAACCGACCCGTACCAATCCTCCTGTCCACTGTGCTGACAATGAAAGCGATGATGTGAAGATGGCAACCGCCACCATAAGAACCTTGATGCATTTCATACAATTACTGATTATAAAGTTTGTAATAAGGAATATCCTGCTATAATCACGGCTACAAAAATAGCATTTTTACAGTTACCATCCAACACTGCGACGGAGCAAGTTTTCCTGGACAGGCTTCCCGGAAGGGGTCCCATAAAGCAAAGTTGAAAGTAGAAAGTTCGATCGTTTCGTTTCTCGGAAATAATCAGTACCTTTGTCATTAGTCATGAGCCAAAAAGATATCATACAGGGAATGAGAGCGATAGCCTCATCCGTCCTCCCGGAGGGGGCGGAAGTTATACTTTTTGGATCAAGAGCGCGCGGCGATGCTCGCGCCGATTCCGACTGGGACATCCTTATTCTCATAGGAGGCACGAGGGCTACAGGCGATGACTTTGACAGATACGCCTATCCTTTCGTTGACTATGGCTGGTCTGTCGGGGAGAGGATAAACCCGCTTATCTATTCCTATACCGACTGGAACAGGCGAAAAATCACTCCGTTCTACAAATCCATTCAAACTGAAGGAATTAGCCTATACCACTGACAGAAGAAGAAAGAAAGGCTGTCATCGTTTACCGCCTCGAAAAAGCCGCGAATGCAGTTGTGGAGGCAAAAGATTGCGCCACTATGGGACATTGGAACCTTGCCGCCAACCGTCTGTATTATGCCGCCTATTATGCTTCCTCCGCACTTCTTATCAGTGCCGGACATCAAGCCAAGACGCATGAAGGCACTATTGGCATGATTGGGCAAAGTTATGTCCGCACCGGCATTCTCTCCAAAGAAGACGGAACCCTCCTTGCCCGTTTGCAGAATATGCGGCACACCGGAGACTACGATGACTTTCTTGACTGGACGGAAGAAGATGTGACTCCCTACATTACCAAAGTGGAGACTTTCATCAAAAAAATAAAGTCGGTAATCTACTCCGAATAATTACCATCCAACACTGCGACGGAGCAAGTTTTCCTGGACAGACTTCCCGGAAGGGGCTCCATAAAGCCAATTGGAAGGAAAACTCTATCTATTACGGAAAACGGCCGGAGGTTCCCTCCGGCCGTTCCTATGGATAACTTTATGCAATATCATCACTTAGAAGAGGTAGGCGACGCCGACATTGAGCTGTGCTCTGTGGCGGGTGATGTCACCGTCACCGGTGTAACGGTTCACCAGACCATAGTCATAGCCTACATTGAAACGGACGATGTCATAAAACTCGATGGCGACTCCACCGCCAAGCATGACGTCGAAACGACCGTAGTTGTAGTCATCGTCATAGTTGTCAATAGTGCTATCCTTGGAGAAACCTGCGACAGTACCCTTGACCTTGGTGTTTGATGCAAGGCCATAAGCCAGAGTAGGTCCGGCGTAAACTCTTCCTATGATGCCGTCAGCGAGAGGCAGTCCTAAATTGAACATGACAGGCACTGAAAGATAATGCTCGGTGACATCGACTTTCGTGGAAGCGAATCCGTAATAATCATTCGCATCGCTCTTGGTCAAAAGAGAATAGTACAATCCAGGAGCCACGTTCAGAGAGCCGCCAAGATTGAGATTGTAGGAGCCTCCTACATAAAAACCACTCAAGTTAGTTGAATTGGTCGTGCTTCCGGACTTTGTCTTGTCGGTTGAGTTAAGGTAGCCTGCACCGATTGAAGGCTGGGCGATCGCCGCAGTTCCGAGAAGCATCATGGACGCGGCGAAAAGGGTTGTTAGAATCTTTTTCATAACTAAAACTATTACAATTTGTTAATGTTCAATCAAAGTTCGGTGACTTCACTTGCAGCCACCTTTGGGGACACAAATATATTAAAAATAGCCTATCACAGCAAAATATCGCGTCAATTCCGTCCAATTGGGCAATATTTTCGTCCAAAAGACAATTCCCGACATAGAAGCTGTTTTGATTTGTTTGAAATGTTCTTTGAGGTGAAAAATCTTCAAACAAACAAATCAAAACAGCTTC
>CAVERO010000055.1:0-9669 GCA_963617915.1 Candidatus Methanomethylophilaceae archaeon
ATCCGCAAAAATCCTTCACAAAACCTTACCAACTTATTTTTTCATCATCACTTACCGGGCATCGCCCGTCTCCTGATTACTTGAAGAGAACGATGTCGTCAATATAGACTACAGCAAAGTAACCTGTAACCCAGGTTGTCTTGTTGACCGTACAGACAGGATAAATCTTGAGCATTCCTTCTCTACTGAAATCCACACTGTATGTAAGACACACCCATAAAGGCTTGCAGACATAGTTCCAAGGCGTGCGCTCAATACCAGCATCCCCGGTGCCCAACCTTATGGTCGACACTGATTCGTACTCAGTGGAGTAATCCGTCTGATATGCCACACAAGGTGAACGGACACCGGTCTCACTCATCGTACCGTCAAGGCGTCCGCTGAACCTGACACCCTTGAACTGCGAGAGGTCAATGCCGTTCTCGGCAAAATACTCATTGCGGAGGATGATTCCGCCTCTTGTCTTTTTGTTGCTGTTGTTGTGCCATTTCAACACTTTCCCGTGCCCGTCACCATCATAAGGACTGTCAATGACTGTCAGGCTTTCGTTCGCCAGAAGTGATGCGTCAGCATTGTGAATCAAGAACAGTTTGGAGTAATTCCTTCCATCAAAATCTTCACTGCTCTTTATGCTCCAACTCTTCTCGACTTTCTCCCCTTTGGCATTTACGCAGACGTAATCAACTGCATATGTCCCCGCTTTCGGAACACGATAGTTGAGTCTATCAGTCTCAGACACCGTTTCCCCGTCAACTCTCCATTTGTGGGCAGCACCGACCGCGCCATGGTGAATGGTGGCTTCTAATTTTATGAAATACGCCGCATCCATTGATAAGCGCAACTCTGAACCGTCATAGGTATAATCCGGATACATTCCGGAATTATCCTGAAAATCGACTTCAAGTCTTGGCTCCTCCACTGACACCGTGAAAGTCTTGGTAAATGTACCGACAGCATTGTGACCTGCGTACTCAATGCTGTAATCTACATTCGCTTTCGGCAAATAGTAAGTGAAGTATGCCTTATCGCAGACCTTCTCTCCATCAACAGTCCAGGAATGGGACACGCCGCTGCCCTTGTCCACTATGGCATAGAGCTGCAGGGTCGTGAGTTCCTTGCGGGAGATGACTGTGGAATCACCCACAGAAAGGTGCATCTCAAGAACATCCGAGACATTCACCGTGTAAGTCTTTTCTTCGGATCCCGCACCATTGAACACGACATATTTCACGATGTAAGTACCCGGAACATCGAAAGTGTAGGTGAAATTGTCCGACGCTCCAGTCAGAACGCCGTCAACGTACCAGCTCTTGGTCAGACGGTCTCCGCTCACGGTCTCCGTCTTGATGGTCACCTGTTCGCCGACTTTTGCCGAGATGACCTCATCGCCGGTGATGAAATTCACCTGCGGAGTCTCGAGACTGAGAGGCTTCGCCTCCTCGAATGCGCACTGCCACAGGCACAGGGATGCGGCGGCGAGTGCCGGAATTATGATATACGGTCGTTTCATATCGATTGTTTTCTTAGAAGCTGTCATTTGTAATTCTCCTGATTCTCGTCCTGCCACTCGTTCACGCCGTCACGTATCCTGTTGCGGAAAGTGAGGGTGTCCGTGGCATGCCATACGGAACCGTCAGACTTGGTGAACTTGTATTTGAGGAAGATCTTACGGTTCTGAAGCAGACGGGCACGGTTGTAGCTGCTCTCTCCGTCAGCCTCCACCTTGTATTTCGCACCGGCGACAGACTCTATCTGCACCTTCCCGTCCTCTCCGAGAGTCAGCTTCATCTGAGCGGCAGAGCCGTTGATCTCATTCGCCACGGCATTTGCCGTCAGAGAATGAGGGGCGACCGTCGTAAGAGTCCAGACAAGGTTGCTGGACTGTGGTATCTCCGTGTGATAATAGACTGTGCTCTCCTCTCCGGACGCGGACTTCACGACAGCCTTGCCGCCGTGCCACCAGTTGCCGAAGAGCATATTTTCGTAGCGGACTCCTATCACCGTGGTCTCGAATCCTTCAATGATGTCCAGACCGTTCCCGTCGGTGATCCTCAAAGGAATCACGGCAGCCGGGACAAGGCTTGCGGAACCGGAAGCCCCGAGGAACGCCGCAGAGTCAATCCTGACCGTAATCTTGCCGGAGTGTCTGCCTTTGCTGATAACAGTACTGCCTTTGTTGCCACCCTCGTTCTCAATCGTATATTCCGCCGCCGGAAGGGCTTTGAGTTCCGTGATTTGCTCCGCAAGAGAGGTAATGTAAGAGTTCGAATTGACCTTCATCGCCTCAAGAGTCTCTTCGTTCGCAAGGGTTTCGTCCACGGAATAGATGACAGTCCTGTCCTGTACGTTGTCGATAATCCCGGCCAGAGCCACTGCCGTGGAGAACTTCATTCCCTCTCCCACGACCACCGACCTGACATCGGTGGCATTGGCGAAGCCGACGCCCGGAGAGGATGAATCCTTGATGTAATCATCATAGCAGGATGTAAGAGCCAAGGCCGCAGCCGCTATAAACAATATATTTCTTTTCATATTTCTTTGTTTTTCTGTCTATTACTGCCAGTTCTCCCAGCCTTCATTCTGCACCAGTCCCTTGAGCGTAAGCATCTCGGTGTAAGGAATCGGAAGATATGCGGAACGGAAGAGACGGGTCTCCACCACATAATCAAGATTGTAGTCAAAGCTTCCGTCGGCTTTCAGTTCAATCTGAGCACCGTGCACATCCTTGTTCAAATCAGCGAGAGATGTGGACCAGCGGCGGATGTCGAAGAACCAGCGGCCCTCGAAGCAGGTCTCTATCCTGCGTTCGTTGCGCAGGAACTTGTCGAAAGCCTCCTCGCCGGCAAGCGAAATCTCGTCAAGATACGGGTCATCGGTGATGCCGGCCTCGCCGTCGTAAGTCGTACGGCTGCGCAGATATGAAATCGCAGTCTTCGCCGACAGTCCGTCAATCTCGCCAGTTGGACCGACAACATGATTCGCCGCTTCCGCGAATGCGAGGACGACATGCGCCCAACGGATGAAGAACTTGCTGCGAGGCATCTTCTGGACACTGCTCTCTGACCAGTTAAGACCGCTATAGACGAACTTCTTGATGTGATAGTTGGTCAGGGAATTGGTCGAAAGCGCCCATGCGGCATCCTTGCCTCCGTTGGACCAGTTCTCGAAAGTGTATTCCTTGTCCAGATTCGCACCGGTCTTGATGGTTCTGCCGTTGTAGAATATCACACTGTAGAACCTTGGGTCGCGGTTGACATAAGGGTTCTGAGGGTCATAGGCATAGGTCGGAGACTGGCCGAGAGGATAGCCGTCGGCCATCCCGAACGCGTCCACAAGATCCTGGGTGGCGCCCATCTTGCCGTTGCCCTGAAAACCGCCCGGATAGAACATCTTCTCCATCGTCTGGTTTTTGCTTTCGTATCTGGAAGCATAGATGATGCACGGGTTGTTCGGATCGAACCAGTTCACCCTGTTGGAAATGCTGAACCCTTCGTACACAATCCCTTCTTCTTTGATTTTGAAGTCGATGACCTGCTTGGCATATTCGGCGGCTTTCTCCCAGCGGGATTTGTCCCCGTCCGGATTGAACCTCGGGCTCGCCCAAGTCAGGTAGAGCAGAGCCTTGACTGCGGTCATCGTCATGCCGTCAAGTCTCCCATAGCATCTGGAACCGAGCACTATGAGGTCGCTGGTATTATTTACAAGAAAGTCCCTGTGGGCCTTCGGGAGATAGGCTATGGCCGTGTCACAGTCTTTGAGTATCTGCTTGACACAATCATCGTAAGAGGCTCTCGGAAATTCGAAATTCCTGATTTCCTCGGCATCCCGATTCCAGAGCTCGACAGGCTCAAGCACGAGAGGCACACCGAGGAGCTCTCCGTTTGTGCCACGGCCGCCGAACTTGGTAAGAAGGTCGAAGTAGAACCAAGCCCTCAACGCGTGAGCCTCGCCCCAAAGCCTGTCGGTCAGAAGCTCGTTGAAATGTTCATCCACCATATAGCGGACATTGCGCCCGTTCCCGTCCTGGATGAAGAGGTTGACATTGTAGATGGCCCTGTAGTCCTTTTCCCAATATGTGCTGAACGGATCATCGGACGGTAAGGTGATGCCTGTCGCCATGCGGCTGTACACGCTGGTCCTGGACGTGATGACCGCATTGTCGGTCAGACAGTCGAGGTAGGCCCCATCATTGGTGTCATAGTTGGTGGCCATATAGTCATAGCACTTGTCCACAAGTCCCTGCATCGTCTTCTGATGACTGAGAACATAATCCTTGTCGCGGATCTCGGTAGGATACGGGTCAAGCAGGGTGCAAGAGCAGGACAGACCCAACACAGCAGCCGCGAGTATGATATTTATCTTTTTCATAATCTTGTTCTTCTTGCCGGTTTAGAATGTAAATTTGAAACCTCCGACGAAAGTCTTCATAAGAGGATAATTGTTCAGACCCGAGTTCAGAGCTTCAGGGTCAAGATCCTTAATCCCGGACAGGGTGAAAAGATTGTTCCCACGGAGATAAACCCTCAGGCTCCGGAAGGCTCTTGCGATGTTGAGTTTCCCAACAGGCAGGTCATAACCCAGCTCAAGTGTCTGGAGTTTGAAATAACTACCGTTCCTGAGCCAGTAGCTTGAAGTCTGGTAGTTGTTGCTTACCTTGTTGTAGGTCAGGCGCGGATGCGAGGCGTCGTTGACATGGTCGAGGGTGTACTTCGAATAGTTGCCCGTCTCCCAACCGTTCCAATAGTAGCTATTGTTCATCAGCAGGTCGCAGGATGAACATCCAGTGCCGGTAAGAAGAAGGTCAAGGCCGCGGTATTTGAAATAGAGGCTGATGCCGTAGTACATCGCCGGATTGCTGTCGCCTATGGCGCAGATATCGCTCGAATTGATGACACCGTCCCCGTTCATGTCCTGATACTTCAAGTCGCCGGCTTTCAGTTCGGTGTCGAAATATTGGGTGACAGCCGCGGCTTCCTCGTCAGTCTGATACTGACCTATGCAGCGGTAGCCCCAGATGGTGGTCATCGAACGCCCTACTGCGGAACGGTATGGCTCGCTGTAGCTGAGCTCGTCATATCTGAGCCTCTCGGAGAAACGTCCCGACGCCCATCCGTTGACGGCGTAAGAGAAGTCCTTCCCCACCTTGTCTTTCCAGCCAAGAGAGACCTCGTAGCCCTGAAGCGCGGTCTTGTCGTAGTTCATGTAGAAGCTTCCGCTTGATGTGCCGACAATCATAGGGATGACATTGGACAGGACTGATATCTGTCCGTCATTCACTGAATTGTAGTAGGTCAGCGACACATCGAGCCTCTTGTCGAGGAACAGACCGTCGAGGCCGACGGAGAATTCAGGGCGTTTCTGCATCCTCAAGTTCGGATTCCCGAGTATAGAGATAACCGTGCGGTTGACATCATCGCTGACTGTCTGACCAAACCACTGATTTGCGGAATAAGGCCCGAACTTGCTTCCGGATGTATCCCATGAATACTGGTCAAGGTCGATGTTCACTGAAGACATACTGTCATAGTAGAGCAACCCTCCCTGAGCCCTTAGTTTGAGGAAGTCTATGCCTTTGACATCCTTGAGCCAGTTTTCCTTGGACATGATCCATCCAAGCCCGAAAGTCGGAGAGAACGCCCAGCGGTTGTTTCTCAAAAAATATGTTCCATGCTCGTTCAGTGCGGTCTGGAAAATGTACTTGTCGTCATAGACATAGCCGGCATTGAAACCGAAGTTCATCTCACGCTGATGCTCGCTGAGGTTCTTGCTTGCACGTTTGGTAATCATATAATCAGCTCCCGCGGTCACCTGATGTTTTCCGAAAGTGCGGTCATAGGAGAATTTCTGGACGAGATAGAATCTGTTTGAATAATAATCAAGAATCTTGGACTTGTCGGAAGTCTGCACCACGCTGTGGCTTGAGCTCTGAATTGGAGTCATGACCACTTCTCCGTTTTCGCCAACCGTCTGATTGAGGATGTAGGCAGCATAGTCTTCCTTGATGCCGAGACGAACGAGATTGATGGCATCGTACGCTCCGTAAGTCATCGATTTGAGACCTTTGGTGAGAAATGAGAGATCGACATTCAGTCTGAGGTTCATCAATCCTTTGCTGGAGGTTTCGGTGTAGGAACCGTTCTCCAGAATGTTTCCAATCGGGTTCTGCGTGTAGAGCGACGTCACTGCATACCACGGAGATTCCAGTTCCGGGTCATTGTTCGCATAAACCGGGAACGAAATGGCCGGAATGGTGTTGACATCGTTTATGACCGTCGGAAACTCTGCGGCGTGAGTCGATGAGTAACCGTAATGAGGCGACCTACGGATACCCATTGAGGAAATGATGCCGAAATCAGCCGTGATGTACTTGTGCAGCTTGACGCTGAGGTTGGCATTGATGTTCACCCTGTTGTAGTCGGCGGCCGAACCGATCTTGTACATATCATCCTCTCCGGCATAGCCCAGATAAGCGAAATACCGGACCACATCGTTGCCGCCGCCTGAGCTGATGCCGGCCTTGCGGTAGGACATGACATTCTTGAGGACAAGGCTCTTGAAATCGACATTCGGATGAGTCAGGCTGTAGGCGTCGCCCTGTGCATACTGATTTATGTCAGACTCGGAGTAAAGAGGCGAAAGACCCGAATTGATTCTCGCCACGTTGTTCAGGCGGGCATAATCCGCTCCGCCGACGAACTCGGGCATCCTGTCGGCGACATTGACACCGGCCTCTGCGCTCACATTAATCTGCCGGGTATTCGCATTTCCTTTCTTTGTTTTGATGTACACGATCCCGTTCACTCCGGACGCACCGTAGAGTGTCCTCTCCATCACATCGCGGATGATGGTGATGGACTCTATCTGCTGAGGATCGAGCGGGGTCTCCCCGAAATCCACCGGGACATCATCCACCATGTACATCATAGTCCTGCCTCTGGATGTCACGCTTGTCCTGACGGACGCATCGTAAGATCCTGAACTTTCAAGCGCGCTGACACCCACGCCACCGTAGTTCTCAGTGACGATAACTCCCGGCGCAATGGCAGTAAGGGCGTTGCGCAGGTCGGTGGAAGAATATTTCTCCAGTTCCTCACCGCTTATGACAATGGTGTTGCCGAGAGAGAACCTCTTCTGCATTTCCATATATGGAAGAGAAAGTTTCTCGGAATAAAGAGCCGGCCTATAGAGTGTGATGCTGCGGGAATCAGACAGAGCGGCCACCTGCGAATTGACGGGGATGTACCCCTCGGCCTCAACCCTCGCCCTGTCGGTGGAGTTGGCCGTAAAGGTAACATTACCCTGCGCATCTGCTATTTCGCGAATGGATCCCTCCGCAATGATTATTTCCGCAGACGGAATCGGGCTGCCATCCTTATCCACAATCTGAACCGACACGTTCACCTCGCTGATGGCTTTTGACCTCGACTTGGACTGTGCCCATGCACTCTGCCCGGAGACCGGGAAAAACGCAACGCAGCAGAGCAGCGCATAAGCCGAAAAACGGAAAAAAGTATCTGTAATATTATGTTTCATAAACGCTCTTGTTTTTAGGATTGCTACCACTTAGGCTTCGGAGTATAGTTTTTCATCTTGATAAGAGTCGATGTGTTGAACTGAACCCAATACATCCCGTCACTGTCCGTCCAGGTAATCTGGCGGTTGTCAGGCAGCTCAAAGCGGTCATATCTGAAACCTGTAGGATAGATGGAGGTATCATAACCGGCATTCAGCTTCACGGCTCTCAAGCCATAGAGTTTGCCGCGCCCGATCGCCGGTGCGTCTTTCCATCTTCGTATGTCACAATAGTAGTGGTCGCCCTCAAAGCAGAGTTCGACAGTCCTCTCGTTCTTGATGCGGGAGCGGTAAACCTCCGGATCAGAAAGATATTCACTGCGGACATCCGGCATATTCGCCCTGTTTCTCACCACATTGAGAGCCCCCACGGAAGTAAGGTTCGCGCCTTCCACCTTGGAGCTGCTGCTGCCGTATGCCTCAAAGACGGCCTCGGCGTAGTTGAGATAGAGTTCTGCGAGACGGATGACAGGGTCTGACAACGTCAAGGTCTGTTTGGTGTTTTGGTATGGCCCGCCAACTATCTTGACCTCATAGTAAAAAGTCTCGGATACTCCGTCCGTCGCGCCTTCTCTCTTCTTGATAAGAGATCCCGCCGGGATGGAGCCGTCTTCATTCACATAAAGCGATGCTGGAGTGATTGCCCCATTATTCACATTATACACTGTAACCGGCTTTTGGTTATACACCACCGCGATGTCGAAACGCGGGTCTCTCTTGACAAAAGGATTCTGCTCGTAGTAAGAGCCTGCGGCAGTCGCGATCTCACGCTGCGTCTCGGTGTTCAGAGCATAGCCGTCGATGGTTTCGAACTTATCCACGAAATTCTGGGTAGGACAACGGCCGGAAGCTGTTGTACCACCATAAAACGGATACGGAGCGATAGTCTCCAGACTTGGATAATACATCGTCAAGCCAATGCTCCAAAGCTGCTCATTCGTGTGTCTTGTACCATAATAATTCGATGTGTAATTCGAGAACGGGAGTAAATCATATCCATTCTCCTTTGCCGAAAGAATAGCTTCCCAATTAGCCTTGGCGGCAGCTTCCCACCTACTCTTGTCATTATCAGGATTGTTCAGAGGACTTGCGGCATAGAGCAGTGCACGAGCTCTCAGCGCCAATGCGGCGCAACCGCTCGGACGGTTCTGGTCGGAAGCGTTGAGATTGCCGTTGGGATCACGGCGCATCTTTCCCGCGGCATTGAAGAGGTCTGCCGCCGTCTGGAAATCTTCCGCCACCTTGCTGAGGAACTCGTAGTCTCCGATTTCAGGAAGATCCCACTCGTCATCGGCACCCAAAACCTTGTCCACATAAGGAACAGCTCCATAGAAACGGTAAATGTCGAAATTGACATAGGCGCGAATGAAATAGGCCTGAGCCAGAAGATCATTCTTCTCGGTTTCCGTCGCATCTTGAAGCATATCTATTTTGGATATGACTATGTTGCACTTGCGGATTATTTTCCATCCAAAATATATTTTTCCTGTTTCCTTGCCGCTGCCTTTCTGATAGCCAATCTCTTTTGACACGGTCTCGGAATCTCCCTGTTTCCCATTAGCGTCACCGGACCTGCGCCCCATATCGCAGATGTCCGTCAAGGCGTCAATCGTGAATTTATGGGCGTTGATGGTAAACTGCATAGGGTAAAAACCTTTCATCTTGGTATCCTCACCATCGTAAATACCATCGACAAAACTCTTGAAATTCTTGTACTTGCTGAAAACCTCCTCCTCGGAGAGTCCCGAGTCAGGAGACTTGTCCAGATAACTGTTCAGGCAGGAACTGGAAACTGAAACAAGGCAAACCAGCAAGGATAAAGAGAATATCTGTTTCTGTATCTTTTTCATCATCTGACGATTTTAGAATATGAACTGAAGACCGAGTTTGACAGTCCTCATGTGAGGATAATTGCCATATGTAAGATCCTTTGACTCAGGATCGCCTTCAAGAAGACTGGTGAAAGTAAGAAGGTTGTTGCCTGTCAGATAAAGCTTGATGCCGTCCATACCTGTGGCTTTCTTGAACTTGCGTCCTCTCCACGTGTAGGCCAAAGTCGCTTCCTTCAACCTCACATAATCGGAACGACGCCATGTT
>CAVERO010000055.1:9679-16076 GCA_963617915.1 Candidatus Methanomethylophilaceae archaeon
CCACCAACAGGTGCTGTCCGTTGATCAAATTCGCCCAAGAGGTGTTTATGCTACGTTTCGAAAAGTGGACGGCAGCATGATTCCCAGACGTGTTGGAAGGAGACCAATAGTCAAGTCCTGCTTTGTGTGTCACATAGTTACCCTCCAGGAAAGGAGTCTCATAGACATCGCAGAACTGGGTGTATTTGCCGGCATAGCCTTGGAAGAGCATGGTGAACTCAAGCCCTTTCCAGGAGAATCCGGTGTTGAACGCAAAGGAAACCGGAGGATAGTAGGATCCCTTGATCAGACCCTTGTCATCAGAGTTAAGCTCACCGTCTGCTGTCAGATCCAGAAACTTGTAATCTCCCACCACGACCTGGTCCATCGTGACCGGCAGGAAACTGCTGTGGATGTCATCTATGGAAGTCAGATAACCTCCGTCAATGCGGTAAACTCCGCTTTTGGCCGTTCCGATAGGCGCTCCGATAGTGCGCTGATGATCCAAAGCATAAGGAGCGTCATCGGCATAGACCACCCGGTTCTCGTTAAACGAGAAATTGCCACCGACATTGAATGTCCAGTCGGAGCCTAATTTCCTGCTGTAGTTGGCTTCTATCTCAATACCATGTTTTTTGATGGCACCCTTATTCAGCTCCTTTGACGATGACCCTAGCCATATCGGAGTATTGTTATCCACGGTTATCAACATCTTGTCCCTGTGCTCGTCGAAGAGATCGACATTGAATGTGAGGTCATTGTTAAAGAATCCAAACTCGATGCCGAGGTCCTTTTTAAGAGCCTGCTCCCATTGGGCGGACAGGTTCGCCGCGGAATCCTCTCTGATATATCCGTTGCTGTCAGTGGAATAATTGCTGATATAGAGCCATCTGTTGTCGGCATAGTCGCTCCCGACAAGACCCATCGAGAAACGCAGCTTGAGCTTGCTGAGCCACGGACGAAGAGGCTGCATGAACTTCTCCTCGCTCATCACCCAGCCGACGGCGCCGGAAGGGAAGAATCCGAAACGGTTGCTCGGAGCGAAACGCTCGGAACCGGTGTAACCCATATTGACCTCGACCAGATATTTGTGGGCGTAGTCATAGGTGGCGCGGGCGACGAGAGCCTCGTTGTAGTAAGGGAAATCCGAACCTTTCATCTGCTCCTGACGGTTGAACAGGAAGAGTCCCGTGACATTGTGGTCACCGAAAGTGCGGTTGTAGTTCAGTGACATGTCGTAATAGAGATCAAGATAGTACCCGCTCTGAAGAGTGTTGGGAGCAGTCGTGGTCAGAGTGTTCTCTTCATAGACATAGCCCGTGGAAGAGTCTCTGTCCCAAGGGTTCAGTCCGGTGTCAAGCTTGTTCCAGTCAATCTTGAAACTTGGTCTGGACAGCGTTGAGGTAAGGGTCGAATACTTGTAATAGGTACTCAAAGACACTTTGCCCTGCACCGAAAGTCCCTCGGTGATGAAGTCGAGTTTCTGGTTCAGAATGATATCCGTGAAAACCTTGGTGTCGGTGTACTGTTTAGAGTTGCCGGACAACAGCATGGAATAAGGTTGGAAGTTGTTCTGGTCATCAGACAAGACAAGCCTGTCCTCATTCGCATCAGGATAGTCCAGATCCGGGACTTCTTTCAGCACCCAGGACGGAAAATACATCGGATACCTCGCCGTACTTGCGGAAAACATGGATTTCCAAGCCTTATCAGCATAATTCTCCACAAGGGTCACACCATTTCTTACTCCGACGTTTCCTCCGAGTTTGAACGAGAGTTTAGTGCTCTTTGTGAAATTGAAGTCAACGTTGGTTCTGAAGTTGAACCGATGGTAGCTGAAGCCAGTGTCCACCTTGTCATCAGAAAGATTCTTGAAAAGCGACCCCTCGTTGGTGTAGCCTACGGAGGCGAAATATTTGACGAACTTGGTACCTCCGCTTATGTTGAAATTGGCATTGGTCGTAGATGCAAATGACTTCGTGAGTTCCTTAACCCAATTGACATCCGGATAGCGCAAGGCGTTGAGACGGCTCGAAGGATTACGGTACTCTTCAAGGACGGCCTGCGATCTCAGTCCGTCCCATTCCTGATCATTCATCATTGCGACATTCAAGAGCGACATCGTCGTGTATGAGTCTATATGTGACGGAAGATTTATCGGCATCGCAAAGCCCTGCTGCACGGAAATCTTCATCTTAGGCTTGCCTTCCGTTCCGGTCTTGGTGGTGACGATTATGACGCCGTTGGCTCCTTTTGCTCCGAACACCGCCGTGGCGGACGCATCCTTGAGGACGGAGATGTTGTCCACCTCGTCAGGGTCTATGGATGCGAAGTCGCGCTCAACTCCGTCAACGAGCACGAGAGGAGAGTTGTTGCCGAAACTGGACACTCCTCGGATGACTATCTCCGCATCATTGGCGCCCGGCTGGCCGGAAGTCTGGAGGGTGGTCACACCCGAAAGCTTGCCGGAAAGGGCGTTGGTGATGTTGGAAACGCCGGAATTGACGAGAGACTCGCCCTGCACCTGTGAAATGGCCCCGACCACGCTCTCCTTTTTCTGTACACCGTAGCCGACCACGACCACATCAGCCAGCAAAGTGGCGTTCTCGTGCATGACGATGTTGTACTTTGTCCTTGACGCGCTCAAGGTGATGTAAGCTGTCTCGAAACCGATGCAGGAGATTTCCAGCCGCCCGGTAGCGGGCACACTCATCGTGAAACAGCCGTCGAGGTCGGTCATCGTACCGGTGTTTTTGGCTCCGACAAGGACGATGTTTGCCCCGATCACAGGAATTCCGGAGTCATCTGTTATGACACCGGAGATTGTCCGCGGAGTCCCTCCCCCATCATCAGCCTTTGCAACTAATCCACCGAAAATCAGCATAATGGCGGTGGACACCAAGAACTGACGGATAATAGTTTTTAGCATTACTGAACTAATTATTAGTTATAAACAAAACAACAAGGGGACATTTCCCCTGCCATAAAATTGAGTCATCAGCCGTCCGTGTACGTGCACGGAATTATATGCAAAGATATAGTTATTTTCCTATATCACAAAATTTCTGCAAGAAATGTGTGATTTTTGTCGGTGCTTCTACGAGCCCGGCGCTTCGACAGGCTCAGCGACCGGACAAGGCTCAGCGACCGGACAGGACCAGCGACCGGCGGAGCCAGCGACCGGTGGGGCTAAAGGTTAATGTTCATGAAAGCTTTCATTCCCGCGATGTCGGTCTTACAGAAGGACTTCTGCTCACCCGTGGCGAGGTTCTTCAGCTGGATTGTGCCGGAGGCGGCCTCGTCTCCGCCGTTGATGGACAGGAACGGTATCGACTTCTTCTCGGCGTAGTCGAACTGCTTCTTCAGTTTGGACGGTTCCGGATAGACCTCGACGGAGACTCCCTCGGAACGCAAAGCAGCGGCTACCGGAAGGATGTACCGAAGCTCATCCGCTCCCATGCAGGCGAACAGAAGCGTCGTGCTGGAGGCCAGCGAATCCGGGAACTTGTCCAAGCCTTTGAGGACATCGTAGATGCGGTCAGCACCAAAGCTGATGCCCACGCCGGACATGTCCGGAAGACCGAATATTCCGGTAAGGTTGTCGTAACGGCCTCCGCCGCAGATGCTGCCAATCTGGAAATCGACGGCTTTGACCTCGAAGATGGCCCCGGTGTAGTAGTTAAGGCCGCGGGCCAGTGACAGGTCAATCTCCACTGGACACTTCACTCCGGCGGCCTCTATCAGGCCGAACAGTTCCTCAAGCTCGTCCAAACCCTTGAGACCGGTCTCGGAAACGAGCCCGGAAGCGGAACCGCCGCTCATCAGGGAGCGCATCGCCGCCAGCTTTTCAGACGTGGAGCCGGACAGCTTCAGAATCTGCTCTATCACGGCGACCGCGCTGTCGGTCAGACCTTTCTCACGCATCTCCTCCTCGACGCTCTCAAGGCCTATCTTGTCAAGTTTGTCAATCGCGACGGTGATGTCAACCACCTTGTCAGGGAATCCGCAGATCTCGGCGAAACCGGTCAGGACTTTCCTGTTGTTGATCTTGACCAGAACATTCACGTCCAGAAGGCTGAACACCCTGTCCACAATCTGCACAAGCTCGAGCTCATTGACCTGGGACCTGCTGCCGATCACATCCACGTCGCACTGGTAGAACTCGCGGTAACGTCCTTTCTGAGGCCTGTCCGCCCTCCATACCGGCTGGATCTGAAAGCGCTTGAACGGGAAGGATATCTCGTTCTGATGCTGCACAACGAAACGGGCGAAAGGCACGGTCAGGTCGTAGCGGAGTCCCTTCTCGCAGACCTCCTTTGAAAGGGCCGCGCTGTTCATTCCGCCATCTTCCGTACGGTAATCCTCGAAGTTGACCTTCGAGAAACAGTCCCCGGAGTTCAGGACACGAAACAGAAGCTTGTCCCCCTCCTCGCCGTATTTTCCGAGCAGGGTCGAGAGATTCTCCATCGCCGGAGTCTCGATCTGCGAATAGCCGAAAGTCCTGAAGACCTTCTTGACGGTGTCAAAGATGTAATTCCGTTCGGCCATGCTCCGCTGACCGAAATCACGCGTTCCCTTAGGAATCGACGGTTTCTGACTCATAATGTTATTTCTTCAATTTTTCGGCCTTGTAGCCAAGTTTCCTGATTGCTTCCGCAAGGGTCTTCTCGTCGGTCTTGCGGTTGTCGTACTTGATGCTGATTGTCTGGTCCTTGAGGGAGACCTTCAGGTCCTTCACTCCCTTGAGGAACGACAGGTTCTCGCTTATCTTGTTCACGCACTTGTCGCAGTGCATATTCGTCGAGAACACCACTTCGCTGACGTTCTTGTCAGCCGGACTTTCGGCCACATATTCAAAAAAAGCCGCTTCCGCCGGTGCGAAAGGCGCTGCCAGCACCAATGCCGCGACCGCAGTCATTAATATTCTTTTCATAAATACCTTAGTAATATTACAACGCGGTTCCCCGCACCAAGTTTTCAACTTACAAAGATAATTATTTTACTCGTTCTTTGTCGCTCTCCAGAGCGTCAATCTCACGCCAAGGTTGATTCGGCGGCCCATGATCGGACCCCAGACGCAGCTGGCGTCGAAGCCCGGAGTCCAAGGTGTCCACTCGCCGGCCGCATTACTGTCCCCGACGAGCACGCGCTTCTGGGTGAAGTTAGTGATGTTCTCTACTCCGGCATAGATGTCGAATCCCCGGAAACGTCTGGTAATCTGGGCGTAAAGCAAAGGATAGACAGGGGTGCGGCCGCCGTCGTAGAGCAGAGAGCCGTCATCGTCCTTCAAGTCTTTCATGAAGTCGTACACCCTTGCGGAACCGTTCACGGAAGCGGTGAAATCGAAGATCCAACGGTTCAGGTTGGTCTTGTACTGGAGGTTAAGCACCCCCTTGAAGCGGCTGAGCATAGGTTTCTCCACCAACTTGCCGGCATAATTCTCCTGCTGCGCGCGGGTGTAGCGCCCGGTAAGAGCCACAGTGAAGCGGTTGAAGGGTTCTACATTGAAATCCACCTGCCAGTTGTCTGAATATGACCGCCTTCCGTCGGAATCGAAAAACCAGATGTCGCGGCCTTCGTCCGATGCGACCCGCGGCACCTCGTAATCCACCATCAGCTGACGCGTGAACCGGGTGCTGAAATAATCGAGACTGATGTAAGTCTTGGCAGGATCTACGCCGAAGGGCAGATAGAAAGTCAAGTTTCCTCCGTATGTCCAGGAATCCTCCAGCAGCCGCTCCATGCAATCCCCCATCAGCCGGCTGTGGGTGGACATCACGCCGATGTTGTCGGCCACAGGGTCAGCGTACCTCAACCCCCTGCCGCCGTTGGCCCTCGCCACGATCCATTCCGCCGGTGAATATTTCAGCGTCACCCTCGGAGCCACCTTGAACCCGTTCCCTTTGTACCAGTCGGCGCTCGCTCCGACAATGGATGTGAACTTTTCTCCAGCGTGGAAGGTATATTCCCCGTAAGCCCCGCCGAAGAAATGGTCGGCGATTCCTGAATATGGATGCAGAATATTCCCCTCCTTCATATTCCACAGGCCGTAGTCCAATTTGGCGACGGCCTCATCGATGTGGTCGAACGTGCCGGACAGGCCGACGGTGAAGTCGTGGGACTCGTTCAACATATTCCTGTAGAGGAGGTTGACAAAACCTGACTGCTGGGTCGCGAGGTAGGATGACGCTCCGAACCACGAGTCGCTCCTCTGCCACGACCAGTCGGCGATGGCAGCGATGCTGGACGAGCCGTCCTCGCGCAGAGGCTTGCCGACTTTCACGTAGGCGTTCAGGAGGCGGTTGTCAATGTCCGTGCCCCAAGGGGTGCTGGAGAGAGATTCCTTGATGGTGGTTCCTTCGGCGGTTGGTGAGCCCAGTCGAACCACGGTTGGTGAGCCCAGTCGAACCACGGTTGG
>CAVERO010000056.1:0-15962 GCA_963617915.1 Candidatus Methanomethylophilaceae archaeon
GTGACGGAGCAAGTCCCTCCCCCGAGGGGAGGGATTTAGGGAGGGGGTAACGTGATAGGCCCTGAGGGATGTGCGAAGCACACGCCCTCCCCCGAGGGGAGGGATTTAGGGAGAGGGTAACGTGAACAGATGAGGGTGGGCGATCACCTTCGAACGTGAGATAAAGTATTTTGCAGCAAGTAATTGCCTACTTGCGAAAGTTGAGTCTTTGATTTCATAATTCGGCATTCGGCAATGACAGGCATTTTCGATTCGGGTTCGGGCGGGCTGTCCGTGCTGCGGGAGATTCTTCGGGTTCTTCCGGGGGAAAGGTTTGTCTATTACGCCGACAACGCCAACTGCCCTTACGGGGAGAAGACGCCGGAGTTCATCCGGAACCGGTGCAGGGCGATCGCTGAATATCTCATCTCGCGTGGGGCGCGGATCATCGTGGTGGCTTGCAACACTGCCACGGCGGCGGCGATCTCAACTTTGAGAAATGAATATCCCGTCCGCTTCATCGGGATGGAACCCGCCGTGAAGCCGGCGGCCCTCAGCTCAAGGACAGGGGTGATCGGAGTACTGGCTACGGCGGGGACGCTGAAAGGCTGCAAGTACCTCACCGCCAAAGAAATCTACGAGGATGACGTGAAGATTGTCGAGAACGTAGGGCAGGGATTCGTGGAGCTTGTCGAGAACGGGATTCTTGACGGGCCGCTGGCGGAAGAGACCGTGCGCGCCAGCCTGCAGCCTCTGCTTGATGCTGGAGCGGACAGGATAGTGCTGGGATGCACGCACTACCCTTTCCTTCGGAAAGTCATCCAAAGGGTCGCGGGACCTGATGTTCAGATCATTGATCCAGCTCCGGCGGTGGCAAGGCATCTTGTCGAGGTGATGAGGGAGGAAGGGATGCTTGTAGGGAATGTGGCTTCGACAGGCTCTGCCACCGAATATTCACAATGCCTTGCAGCCTCGGTCGCCGAGCCTGTCGAAGCGACCTCAAAGACCAATACCACTCCGGCAACTTCGATGGTTGGTGAGCTATGCCGAACCACCGGCTCAGCCACCGACCAACCGAACATCGAGCTGGTCACTTCCGGGGACGACACCTCCGCCAGACGCATCCTCCGCATCATTCTTGAAGAGAACAAGGTCTGCCAAGGCGAACAATAGTCCTCAGGCAAATCAAACAGACAGCAAAAATAGCTACGGCCAAAACAGATAAAGAAATGGAATCAAACAACGGAATCGAGGTCAAAGACTTCGCCTACTGCTCAGACAAGTACCAGTACACAATGGGCAAATCCTTCTACGAAACCGGCAGGAAGGATGTCATCGCGGTTTTCAACATGTTCTACAGAAAAGCCCCGGAGAACAACAACTGGGCCGTGGTGAGCGGCATCGAGGAAGCCGTTGAATGCATCCGCAACCTTGGCACGGCCGGGCCGGAATTCTACGAAAGATTCCTTCCGGGCGATGAATATTCCGGATTCCGCAAGTACCTCTCCACCTTGAAGTTCACCGGCAACGTCTATGCGATGCGCGAAGGCGAGATAGCGTTCCCGAACCAGCCGGTCATCACAGTGGAGGCCCCGCTCATCGAGGCACAGATCCTGGAGACTCCCCTGCTCTGCATAATGAACCACCAGATGGCCGTGGCGACAAAGGCCTCAAGGGTCTGCCGGGCCACCAACCGCCCCGTCAGCGAGTTCGGCTCCCGAAGGGCGCACGGCCCGTGGGCGGCCATCTACGGAGCCAAGGCGGCGATCATAGCCGGCTGCGCCAGCACGTCCAACATCCTCACCGGGGTGCTGAACGGGGTGCCCTCGACCGGCACGATGGCCCACAGCTTCGTCACTTCCTACGGCAGCACGGTCGAAGGCGAGCACAAGGCCTTCGTGGACTACATCAACACCCACCGCGGCGAGAACCTCATCCTTCTCATCGACACCTACGACACCCTCAAATGCGGCATTCTGAACGCGATACGTTCCTTTCAGGAATGCGGCATAGACAATGACTATCCTTTCGGCTACGGCGTGCGCCTTGACAGCGGCGACCTCGCCTACCTCTCAGTCAAGGTACGCAGGATTCTTGACCATCACGGACTTACGGGCTGCAAGATCTTCGCGACCAACTCTCTTGACGAGTATCTGATCTCCGACCTTGAGCGACAGGGGGCGCGCATAGACTCCTACGGGGTCGGCGACGCGATCGCCACCAGCAAGGCAGCCCCCTGCTTCGGCAACGTCTACAAGCTCGTCCAGATTGACGGGCGGCCTGTCCTGAAACGCTCCGAGGACAGGATCAAGCTGATCAATCCCGGATTCCAGATCACCTACAGGATCACGAAAAAAGACCCGGAGTTCGGGGAAATCTACAAGGCGGACGTGACCTGCCTCCGGGGGGACACCCTCGCCCAAAGGATAGAGGCCGGCGAGACCTTCACCATCTATGACGAGCACGACCGCTACAAGTACAAGATCTTCCAGTCAGGGGAATATTCCTGGCGGACGCTCCAGCGCCAGGTCATAAAGAACGGCGAAAGGTGCGCCGAAAGCCACACGCTGCAAGAGAAGAAAGCCTTCTACAACAGCACATTGTCGCATTTCAGCCCGTCCGAAAGGCGACTCATCAACCCGCACTACTACAAGGTTGACATCTCCGACGACCTCCTGAACACCAAACTGGAGATTCTCGACACCCTCAACAAGGAGATCGAGGCCTTCAGCATAGACTGACGGCCCGTCGCCCAAAAATCCTGCACGGCTTTTCAAGCAGATTTCCGCGAAAATTGCACGAAACATCGTGCAAAATTATCAATTTGCCTTTTTTCCGTAGGTTTTCAACGGCCGGAAATCGTTCTTTGATAGCATCGGTCGCGTCGATGGTTGGTGAGCTACGCCGGGCCACAGGCTCCGTGGCCGGAGATTATTCCTTGCCGTCGTCGATGGATTCGCGGACGGTGCGGAGGTATTGGCGGCAGGACTCTATGAGTTCTTTGGAGCGCTTTACTAGGGCGCCGATGTCGTCCAGACTGGTGGCTGGATCCTCTACCTTGGCGGCAATCTCGTCCAGTTCGGCGACCGCCTTGGTGTAATCGAATTTCTTCTCTGACATATTCTTTGGTTTTTATTGATTGCTAAAGTCTTGTGGTTCAGATGTTCTGTCACTTCGGCCCTTCGACAGGTTCAGGGACCCTCGGCAGGTTCATCGGCCTTTCGACAGGCTCAGGGACCCTCGGCAGACTCATTGGCCCTTCGACAGGCTCAGGGACCTTCGGCAGGTTCATCGGCCTTTCGACAGGCTCAGGGACCTTCGGCAGGTTCAGGGACCTTTCGGCAGGTTCAGGGGTCTATCTGCTCCCTAACTGATTTCACTCATCGCCGGAAGGGGGTCATCCTCACTTCCGGGGACATTGCTCTTCAGGTCCACCTCCACGACGCCGCACTTGACGGTCCCGTCGGCGAACATCATCCGCACACGGTCGCCGACCCGGGTCTTTGTGGCGGAGTCCATCTTCACACCGTCCCTGTCCAAGGCAAGCACGAAACCTTTGCGAAGAATGTTGCGGGGGTCGTTGGCTGCGATCTTGGTCTCTACCATCATCAAATGGGACAACGCCCCGGAAAGCACGACACCAACTCGTCCCCTCAACCGCTGTTCAAGCCTGTCCAAAGACGAACCGGCCTTGAGAAGACTCCGGTCGGCACCGTGCAGAACCCTGTCGGCCAGTCTGTCCAGACGATGCTCCTGACCGACTATCCGGTTTTCCACAGCCTTGGCCAGGGCCGCGTCCAGAATCTCGACCCTGTGCATCGCGTCCGACACGCGGGCGTCGGCCTGACGGCGGACACGGGCCTCCAGCAGGTCAATCCGGGACGACATCGCCGCCAAGCGGTTGCCGAATGACATCATAAGCCTGGATTCCAGCGTCCCCAGACGCTGGTCCTCAGCGATGTAGCAGTCCAGAAACAGATCCGCCAGGGCGGTCGGAGTCTTGACGGAAGTGTTCGCCACCATGTCCGCGACGTGATGGTCCTTGTCGTGGCCGATCGCCGTAAATACCGGAACCGGGCAACGGGCGATGGTCACGGCCAGGTCATAGTCATCGAAGCAGCCGAGATCCAAGTCCGAACCGCCTCCCCGCATGATCAGCACGGCGTCGTAATGAACCGGCGAGGACAGAATCCTGCCGAAAGCCGCAATCATTGAAGCAGGAGCCCCGTCGCCCTGCATCAAAGCCTCGAACAGCCTCACGTTGAACGCGAAACCATATTCATTGTCCATCAGATGATGGCGGAAGTCACCGAAGCCGGCAGCGCCCGGAGCGGAAATCACCGCCAATGAATATGGCAGCGAGGGGAACCGCAGACGCTTCTGAAGGTCGAGCAGGCCTTCTTTCGTGAGCCGCTCGATTGTCTCCTGACGGCGGCGCTCGTTTGAGCCGAGGGTGAACTCCGGATCAATGTCGTCTATATTCAAGGAAAAGCCGTACAGCGGATGGTAGCTGACCTGCACGCCGGCAAGAATCTCCATCCCGGCTTCCAGAGAAGAACCTGTCACGCTTCTGAACCTCTGGTCGATGATGTTCCAGCGGAACGCCCAGATCGTGGCACGGGCCTTCGCCACCACTCCCCCACCCTCGCTTTGGGACAGTTCCAGATAGCAGTGGCCGTTCTGCTTGCGGCTTAGGCTGCTGATTTCGGCCTTGACCCAGAGCCTCTGCGGGAACAGACCCTCAACCACGGACTTCAGACGCGCCTGAAGGGTGAACAGGTCTATGTACTTCTTTTCCATAATAACAGCTCTATCTCTTACAAACTCTTACAAAATTAACAAAAATCCACTATCTTTGTGAAAGAATCGCTTAGGCAGAAAGAAAGATGACCATCACTGAAGCAAAATTCGCCGGCAGCTGCACCAGAGTCAGCCAAAAACCGTCCCGCAGACTGCCGGAGTTCGCGTTCATCGGACGCTCCAATGTCGGCAAGTCATCGCTGATCAATATGTTATGCGGCAACCGTAAGCTTGCCAAGACTTCATCCACCCCGGGAAAGACCCAACTGATCAACCACTTCATCATCAATGACAGCTGGTACCTTGTCGATCTTCCGGGCTACGGCTTCGCCAAGATCTCTCAGAAAGGACGCGAGGAACTCCGGAATATAATCAACGACTTCATCGGAAAGTCGGAGGAGATGGTCGTTCTCTTTGTCCTGATCGACTCGCGGCACGACATCACAAGGATTGACAGGGAGTTTCTGGCAGGGCTTGGAGAGAACGGCATTCCGTTCGCTCTCATATTCACAAAAAGCGACAAATTCGGGCCGAACGCCCTCAAGGCGCAGATAGAGCGCGACAAGGAGATTCTGTCTGAAGAGTGGGAGGAGATGCCGCAGATGTTCGTTTCCAGCGCCGAGACGGGTGCCGGGAAGGAGGAGATTCTCGATTATATCCAACAATACATAAAATTATAGCATAGCGCAATGTACATCGAACACAGAATGGAATTGTTTGCCTGCAGGGCCTCCAAAGACTTTGCTTGCAAGGTTGTTGACGAGTTGAACAATATCGGTGAGGAAACCGGTGAGAAGTACCATCTCGGCGCTTCCGAGGTCACCCAGTTCAGCGATGGGGAATTCGTTCCCTCGTTCACGGACAGCGTCAGGGGCGCGACCGTGTTCATCCTGCAGTCCACTTTCCCTCCCACAGAGAATCTGATGGAGCTTCTCCTGACCATCGACGCGGCCAAAAGAGCCTCCGCCGACAAGGTCATAGCGGTGATGCCCTACTTCGGATGGGCCAGACAGGACCGCAAGGACAAGCCCCGCGTCTCGATCGGAGCGAAGCTGGTGGCAAACCTTCTGACAGCCGCCGGAGTTGACAGGATCATGACCTGTGACCTCCACGCCGACCAGATCCAGGGATTCTTCGACCTTCCGGTTGACCACGTCTATGCCAGCAAGGTCTTCATCCCTTACCTGCGGTCTCTGAACATCGAGAACCTTGCGATTGCCGCTCCTGACATGGGCGGGGCCAAGAGGGCCAACGCCTACGCCAAGGAACTCGCCTGCCCGGTGGTCATCTGCCACAAGTCCCGCGAGAGGGCCAACGTTGTGGCCTCCATCACCGCGATCGGTGACGTGGAAGGCAAGAACATCGTGATTGTGGATGACCTCATCGACACCGCCGGAACCCTCGTGAAGGCCGCCGAGGTGCTGATGGACAAGGGTGCCGCAAGCGTGAGGGCCTGCGCCACGCACGCCGTGCTCTCCGGCCCCGCCTACGACAGAATCAACAACTCCTGCCTGAGCGAAGTGTTCGTGACCGACACGATTCCGCTTTCAAAGGATGCCGACACAAGAAAAATCAAGGTTGTCTCGATAGCCGGGACCTTCGCCTCCATCATCCGCAAGGTCTATAACTACGAGCCTATCAGCACGGAATTCATATTCTAAAATATAATGAAAACAGTTCTCGCAGCGATAATCATCATCGGAATCGGAGTCATCGGAATGTGCTTCAACATCATATTCCGGAAGAACGGCAAGTTCCCTGAAACGGAGATCAGCCGCAACGAGAACATGCGGAAGCTTGGAATCAAGTGCATGAGGGAGCAGGACGAGGAGATTTTCTCAAAGAAGAAGCCCCAAAGGGACGCTTCCTGCACCGGTTCGCTCAGTGACGCCTGCGCCGGATGCGGTTTCTATGAATATGAGTTCGGAGACAGGAAGCCGAAACAGGACAAAGGCTGAAAGAATGGCCGGCAATGGCCATAAGACGAGAGATTTTGTTTTTACACAGGCAATTGCCTGCCTGCGAGAGATTGAGTTATGAGTTTAGTAGCCATTGTGGGACGCCCGAACGTTGGCAAATCCACACTTTTCAACAGACTTGTCGGAACGCGTCAGGCCATCGTTGACGAGACCGCCGGCGTGACAAGAGACCGCCACTACGGCAAATGCGAATGGTGCGGGAAGGAATTCTCCGTGGTTGACACGGGAGGCTGGACGACCAATTCGGACGATGTGTTCGAGGAGGCCATCCGCAGACAGGTCGTGATCGCCATCGAGGAGGCCGACGCCGTGATATTCATGGTCGAGGCCGCCGCGGGCATCACCGACTACGACGCCGAGATCGCAGACATCCTCCGCCGGAGCAAAAAGCCTGTCGTCCTGTGCGTCAACAAGGTTGATTCCGGAGAGAAGATGTTCGACGCCTACCAGTTCTACTCATTGGGGCTGGGAGAGATATGGGCCACGTCGGCGGCGAACGGCAGCGGAACAGGCGACCTTCTGGACGAGGTTCTCAAGGTTCTTCCCGAAGAGAAGCCGCAGCAGGACGATGACCGTCCAGACCTGCCGCACATCACGATTGTCGGCAAGCCTAATGTCGGGAAATCCTCCCTGACCAACGCCCTTCTCGGCGAGGAAAGGAACATCGTGACCCCGGTTGCCGGAACCACAAGAGACTCAATCTCATCCCACTACAACAAGTTCGGGCATGAGTTCATGCTTGTGGACACAGCCGGGATGCGCAGGAAGGCCAAGGTCAACGAGGACCTTGAGTTCTACTCGGTGATGCGTGCCATAAAATCCATCGAGCGTTCCGACGTCTGCATTCTGATGATCGACGCCAACAACGGAATGGAGGCGCAGGACATGAGCATATTCAATCTCATCCTCCGCAACCGCAAGGCCTGCGTGCTGGTGGTCAACAAATGGGATCTCTTCATCAAGGACAGCAACACGCTGAAGGAATATGAAGCCGCGCTGCGCCGCCGCATCGCTCCGTTCGACGACGTGCCGATCATCTTCACGTCCGTCGTGAAGAAACAGAGGATCATGGATGTGCTGGACGCGGCCGAGCATGTTTACGGGAACTATTCCCGCAAGCTGTCCACCGCGAGGCTGAACGAGGCCCTGCTGCCGGAAATCGAGAATTACCCGCCGCCGGCCTGGAAGGGCAAGTACGTGAAGATCAAGTACGTGACCCAGTTGCCGACCCGTTTCCCGGCGTTCGCGTTCTTCTGCAACCTGCCCCAGTACGTCAAAGAGCCGTACAAGAGATTCCTTGAGAACAAGTTGAGGGAGCACTTCGACCTTCACGGCTGTCCTGTGCAGATTTTCATGAGGGCTAAATAACGGCCGCCTATGCTGCTGGAGATTCTGAAAGCGTTCGTGATCGGCATCTGTGCTTCGGCTCCGCTCGGGCCGGTGGCGATTCTCGTGCTTCAGAAATCCATCTGCTACGGGCATAAGGCCGGTTTCACGACCGGTCTCGGAGCGTCGCTCGTGGACACGGCCTACGCCATCATCTCGATCTTCGCATGGGCGTTCGCACAGAATTTCATCAACACCTACGAGGCGGTCATATTCCTGATCGGCGGTCCGGTGATTGCCATCCTGGGATATTCAATGGCATTCAGGGATCCGTTCAGGAAGATGGAGCCAGGGGACAGCGCCGATCGCGGAGCTTCGGTGAAGGATTTCCTTCAGGCAGTCGCCACCACCATCTCCAATCCCGGAGCGATCCTGGTGATGTTCGCACTGTTCGCCTTCTTTCAGGTGGACCTGTCCGACAGAAGCTTCAGGATTTACCCGATAATCCTTGCCGTGGCCGGCGGCTCAATCACCTACTGGTTCTTCTTCTCCTTGTTCTTCAGCAACTGGAGAAAAGCTTTCGACATGCGGAAAATCATGTGGCTCAACAGGATAGCCGGAATCATAATCATCATCATAGGACTCGCCCTTCTGGGGGAGGGAGCGTACGACCTGCTCTTCACGGTCGCAAAATAGTTTTTGAATATGAAAGAGAAAGAGGATAAGAAAAGTTTCATCAGCAACTGGATAGCCAGAAACGTGATTCTCGCGTTCCTGCTCTTCACGGTTCTGATAGGTGGCAGCTCAATGCTGCTCCGCGTTTTGACCAACCACGGGAAAACGATAGAGGTGCCGGATTTCACAAGCATGACCGTGAATGAGGCGAAGCACGAGGCCGCCGGCCACAAGCTCAGGGTCGAGGTCATCGACTCCATCTTTGTCAGGAAAATGGAAAGAGGAGCGGTGTACAGCCAGAATCCTAAAGCGGGCTCCCGCGTCAAGCAGGGAAGAAGGATCCTCCTCACCATCAATGCGAAGAACGCCAAGAAAATAAGCATGCCCAACCTTGTCGGCTACTCGATGCGTCAGGCCAAGGCCGAACTCAATTCCCGAGGACTGGCTTTGGGCAAGTTAATCTATGTCAACGACATCGCGACCAACAATGTGCTGAGGCAAATCTACCGGAACCGTGAAATCAGGCCGGGAAGACAGATCGAGACCGGCTCTGAAATCAATCTGGAAGTCGGACTCAATCCGGAGGACAACCTCACCTACATTCCGAATGTCAAAGGACTGAAATATCTCCGAGCGGTCGACGCCGTGCACGACAACTCCCTGAACATCGGCCGCGTCGTGTTCGACAAGACCGTCAGGAACTACACCGACTCGCTGAACGCCTCCGTGACAAGACAGACTCCGGAGGCTTCCGGCAACCCTATCCTCATGGGTGCGGATGTGACAATCTACCTGTCATTGGACAAGAAAGACTAATAACGTGGACGAGGAGAGACTTTACAACGACCAGGACGAGAGCGTCGAGGACGAGGAGCAGGGGATGTTCGAGCATTTCCGGCTTGGCGTCGATGCCGGCCAGACCCCGATGCGTGTGGACAAGTACATGGCCACACATCTGGAGGACACTTCACGGCACAGGGTCCAGTGCGCCATCAAGGAAGGCTATGTACGCGTGAATGAAAAGGTTGCGAAAGCGAATCTTGTCATCAGACCCGGGGATGTCATCCGTTTCGTGATGCCGTACCGCCGCCGCGGCCTTGAGATCCTGCCGCAGGACATTCCTTTGGACATAGTCTATGAGGATGATGACCTTCTGGTTGTCAACAAGGCCGCCGGGATGGTTGTCCACCCGGGGCACGGGCACTTCGAGGGCACGCTCATCAACGCCCTCTCCTATCATCTGGGAATATCCCAGGGTCCGGAGGCTGCCGACGAGAGGATGGGAATCCTTGTCCACAGGATTGACAAGGACACTTCCGGGCTTCTCGTGGTGGCGAAGAACGACGAGACCCAACTGGATCTGGCGCGCCAGTTCTTCGAGCATTCAATCGAGAGGCGGTACGTGGCGGTAGTCTGGGGAAACCTCAAGGAGGACGAGGGCACGATTGACGGGAACATCGGCCGCGACCCCAACGACAGGCTGCGGTTCAGGGTCTATCCCGGCGAGGACGGACGGGGCAAGCACGCGGTTACGCACTACAAGGTGTTGGAAAGATTCGGTTATGTGACCGTAGTCGAGTGCAGACTGGAGACCGGGCGCACGCACCAGATCAGGGTGCACATGAACTACATCGGGCATCCGCTGTTCAATGACGGGCGCTACGGCGGTTCGGAGATCCGCAAGGGCACCATCTACGCCAAGTACCGTCAGTTCATCCAGAACTGCTTCGAACTTTGCCCGCGTCAAGCCCTTCACGCCAAAACCCTCGGTTTCGTCCATCCCGGCACGGGGAAGTGGATCCAATTCGACTCCACTCTTCCGGACGACATGACAGCAATGATTGGCAAGTGGCGCAACTACGTCAACTTTGCCGGCGCAGCGGAAGAGGAGTAATCCGCATCGGGAATATCCCGTCGGGTCAATCAGGCCGCCTTGCAGTGCTTTGTGCAGCAGTACTGCGAGAGGACGATGCCGAGGACTGCCACGAAGACGCCTGACCACTGGAGGAGAGAGAGATGCTCGCGGCCGATGACTTCGGCGACCAGAGCGGTTGCGACGCACATCATCGCCAGGAAAACGCTGGACTTGCCGACTCCGAGCCTTTTGATGGTCATCGCCCAAAGCGAGAAAGCCAGGCTGGAGCAGAGGATGGCAAGGCACAGAATCGGTTCCAGAACGTTCCACGAAAGAAGTCTTGCGTCGAAATTCTCGATGCCTTTCGTCAGGAAGAACGGCAGAAAATATACCGTTCCGATAAGGAACTGGTACATCACAATCACCTGCGGCTTGTAGCCGTCAGCGAGAAGCTTAGTAAGCGAGGCGTGACCGACCTCCGAGAAGACGGCGACCATCAGCAGGACAATTCCGAGAATAAAATTGTCAGACACACCGTCCTCCCCTCCCTGCTTGAGAAGGACAAGGCAGATGCCGCACAGGGTCACGACTATCCCGAAACCGTTCAGAACCGAGATGCGCTCCCTGAAGAACAGGGCTCCGGCCCCTACGGAGAAGATCGGCACGGAGGCTATGATCATCGCGCTGATGGTCGGCGATCCGGTCTCCTTGATGCCATAGGTCTCGCAAAGGAAATAGACAAGAGGCTCAAACAGGGCAAGAAGCAGGAATTTCCAGATATCCTTCCCCGCGATCGGCCTTAACGATTTCGTCATGAGGTTGAACACGAAAAGTATTGTGCCGGCCACAAAAATCCTTATAGGGACAAAATAGAATATAGGGACATCCAGAGCGATCAGCTTGTCGCTCCAGATGTAAGACATTCCCCAAAGCACGATGGCCAGAACGGACAGCAGATATATCACTGCCTTGTTGTCACATATACTTTTAGCTGCATTCATACAGAAAAAATCTCATTACCTTTCACTTTCACAAAGATAATCATTTTTTTCTTTCGGAAAGAAATAATATTCAAATATTCATTAACATTTTAACAGCACTGACATAATGATGATGAAAAAAATAAGCAAGTAGGAATCACATAACACATCAGCGGCCGAATAAAGCAAAAGCCAAATTTTGCACGTTACCAAAATTTGACTTTTGATTTTTCGGCCGCATATCGAGACCTTATCGCTTCGACAAAGTTCAGCGGACGGGCTTACTTTCCGGCCAAAAGACGGAGGGAGATGCGCTTGCGGTCGAGATCGACGTCGAGGACGCTGACGGTGACCCTCTGGTGGAGCTTCACCTTCTGCCCGCGCATCTGGGAGACGTGGATGAGGCCGTTCTCGTGGATTCCGATGTCCACAAAGGCTCCGAAGGCGGTCACATTGGTGACGATGCCCGGCAGTTCCATTCCCGGCTTCAGGTCGTCAATCTCGTGGATGTCATCGGCAAAACTGAACTCCTGCGCGCTCTGGCGAGGGTCACGTCCCGGCTTGGCCAGTTCCTTAAGGATGTCGTTGATTGTCGGCAGACCGAACTCGCCCTCTACGTAGGCCGACGGATCTATCTTCTTTATCAAGGCCTCGTTGCCTACCAGTTCCTTTGTGCTGACTCCAAGGTCGGAGGCCATTCTGTCAACTATGTGGTAGCATTCCGGATGCACGGCGGAATTGTCCAGCGGATTCTCCGCGCCGTGGATGCGAAGGAATCCGGCGCACTGCTCGAAAGCCTTCGGGCCGAGTTTCGGCACGTCCCTCAACTGGGTTCGGGAAGAAAAACCCTTGATGGAAGTACGGTAATCCACAATGCTGGAGGCCAGGGCAGGGCCGATTCCGGAAACATAACTCAAAAGGTAAGGGCTTGCGGTGTTGAGGTTCACCCCGACGCTGTTCACGCAGATGACGACGGTGTTGTCCAGCTTCTCCCGCAGAAGGTTCTGGTCCACATCATGCTGGTACTGCCCCACTCCCAATGACTTGGGGTCTATCTTGACCAGTTCGGACAGCGGATCCATCAGGCGGCGGCCGATAGACACCGCTCCCCTCACGGTCACATCCTCATCCGGGAACTCCTGCCGGGCGACCTCGGAGGCCGAATATATCGACGCCCCGTCCTCGCTGACGGTAAACACCTTGACGTTGTCGGGAATCCCGACCCTCCTGATGAAATCCTCGGTCTCGCGGGAGGCGGTGCCGTTGCCGATGGCGATGACCTCGATGGAATATTCATCAATCATCGCGGCCACGGCCATTATCGACTTTATCTTCTCGCTCTGGGGAGGATGAGGGAATATTATCTCGTGGTGCAGGAGGTTCCCCCGCTCGTCCAGACAGACGATCTTGCAGCCGTTGCGGAATCCGGGGTCGATCGCCATCGTCCTCTTCTGGCCGACCGGAGCGGAAAGCAGAAGCTGTGTGAGGTTCTCCCCGAACACGTTGATGGACTCGATGTCGGCCTTTTCCTTGGCCTCCTTGAGAATCTCGTTGGTCAGAGAAGGCTCAAGAAGACGCTTGAAGGCGTCATCGACGGCAAGACGGACCTGCTCCGCAAGCTTCGCTCCCGGGTAGCGATGCTCCTGACAGAAATCATAGTAGATCTTGTTGCCGCATTTCTCCGGATCGGCGTCGAGACCGACTGACAGGAAGCCTTCCTTTTCGGCGCGCAGGATTGCCAGCAGATTATGGGACGGAATCCTCTGCAGCGGCATCGAGAAGTTGAAGTACGCCCTGTACTTCGAAGCCTCCGCATTGCCCGAGGCCGCCTTGGTGGCCTTGGACTCTATCCTGCGGGTACGGAATATGTGCCTGAGGTTCTCACGCACTGTCTGACATTCGGAAAGACGCTCGGCGATGATGTCCCTAGCTCCGGCGAGAGCCTCCTCGACCGAACCGACCTTGTCTCCAAGGAACTTGCCCGCCTCGGCCTCCGGATCGGCGGCCTCAACGTTCCACATCCTGTCAGCCAACGGCTCCAGACCTTTTTCCTTCGCCATCGTCGCCCGGGTTCTGCGTTTCGGACGGTACGGCAGATACAGATCTTCCAACTCACTGGAGACCACACAGTTCTCAATCTTTGACCGGAGATCGTCAGTAAGCTTACCCTGTTCGGAGATTGTGGAGAGGACGCCCGCCTTCCTTTTCTCCATCTCGGTGAACACATCGTTCCAGTGCTTAATCTCGGCGACGGCCACATCGTCCAGTCCGCCGGTCTTCTCCTTCCTGTAACGGCTGATGAACGGAATGGTGTTGCCTTCCTCGAAAAGATGGACGCAGTTCTCCACCTGCCAATCCTTGACGCCGATTGTACGGGAGATGTAGTCAATATAGATATTTTTCATACTCAAAGTGTTATCAATCAACTCAACTTTCGCAAGTAGGCAATTACCTGCTGTAAAATACTTTATCTCACGTTCGAAGGTGATTGCCCACCCTTATCTATGTCAGTCCTGCGAGACGACCTTGAGCTCGTCCCTGTAAACCGAGAAGATCTTGGACTTGGAGACAAAACCCACATAGGTTCTGTCCCGCCTCACGACCGGAAGATTCCAGGCCGAAGTGACCTCGAACTTCTTCATCACGGAATCCATCTTCTCGTCCTCGTAAACATATTCCTCGGCGCTCCGCATGAAGTTGAATACGTGAAGGGTCTCGTACTCGTCGGTCCTGAACATGTCCTTGCGGATGTCCTCCAGCGAGACGAAGCCCTGAAAGCGGTCCTTTGAATCCAAAACCGGGAATATGTTCCTGGTGGACTCGGAGATCACCTCCACGAGCCTTCCGAGAGTGTCGTCAATCTTCACCGTGGAGAAGTCAGTCTCAATCACATCCGACACTTTCAGAAGGGTCAGCACGGCCTGGTCGCTGTCGTGGGTCAGGAGTTCCCCTCTCTGGGCGATACGCTTTGTGTAGATGGAATATTTCTCTACGATTCTGGTCGTTCCGAAAGAGATTGTGGAAGTGAGGATAAGCGGCAGGAAGAGGTCGTAACCTCCTGAAATCTCGGCGATGAGGAAGATGGCCGTCATCGGGGCCTGCATCACCCCGGCCATCAGACCGGCCATCCCGACCAGCACGAAATTCTGCTCCGGAACGCTCATCAGAGTGCCGTCAAAGAGCAGATTGAGGGTTCTGGCGACCACGAATCCGGCGATGGCTCCCACGAAAAGCGTCGGGCCGAACGTTCCGCCCACTCCCCCGCCGGCGTTCGTCAAAGTCATCGAGAAAACTTTCAGCAGAAGAATCAGCAGGAAAAAGACCGGCACCGACCAAGGACTGTGGGCCAGAAAAGCCAGCGGAGTCTGTCCGTCCAGCGTCAGCTCCTCACCGTTCAGGAGCACACCCAGAGACTCATAGCCCTCGCCGTAGAGCGGCGGAAAAAGGAATATCAGGATTCCCAGTCCGACTGCGCACAACATCCATTTCAGATAGACATTCTCCATCTTTCCGATCCTGTCCTCCAGTGTCAACGTCGTGCGGATGAAATAGATGGAACAGGCCCCGCAGAAAAGCCCAAGGATGATGTAATAAGGAATATTCTTGAGCACGAACGGGGTCAGAGTGCACTCGAACGGGGTCGAGGCTCCAAGGATAGTATAGGAAACCACTGTGGCCGAGACGGTTGAAAGCAGCAGCGGCATCATGGAGGTCATCGAGATGTTGAAAAGCAGGATCTCCAGCACAAAGAGGACGCCTGCCAAAGGAGCCTTGAATATTCCCGCGACGGCGGCCGCCGCCCCGCAGCCCAGCAGCACGGTCATGCTCCTGTAGGACAGTCCCATGTAGCGGGCGAAGTTGGATCCGATGGCGGCTCCGGTGTAAACTATCGGGGCTTCCGCTCCCACGGACCCTCCGAAGCCGATGGTGACTGAACTGGCCGCGACCGAAGACCACATGTTGTGCGGCTTGATTCTGGATTCGTGTCTGGAGACAGCCTGAAGGGCTTTCGTCACGCCGTGACCGATCCTGTCCTTGATCACAAACTTGCAGAACAGCATCGCCAGAAGCATTCCCACGCCCGGGAGGACGAGATAGTACAAAGCTCCGTCAAGCACTCCGCCGAAAGCGTCCCGCAGCCCATCCTGGATCGCCGAGATCAAGGTCTTGAGCAGCACGGCTGCAAGCCCGACCACGATTCCGACCACTAGGCTGAGCACCAGCAGCTGGTTCCTTTCGGACCAACGGGATATTGGGTTGAACTTTGGCATATTCGTACAAATTTAGTTATTTTTGCGATAGTGTAAAAACATTAAGTGATGATGAAAAAATAAGTTGGTAAGGTTTTGTGAAGGATTTTTGCGGATA
>CAVERO010000057.1:0-15852 GCA_963617915.1 Candidatus Methanomethylophilaceae archaeon
GCAGGATCGTGAACAAAGCCACTCCCGCCGCCGATTTCTTCAAAAAACTCCTTCTTGATTCGCCCATAGTGTTATGTGATTTAGTTATTTTTCCCCTTCGTGCAAATTTAGTGATTCCAAAATAATAACTTGGTGCTTTTGCTCGTCTTTTTGGTCTGAATTTATTTTTTCATCAGTCATTTGCCACCGGCACACTCCTTCTTCACAAAAAAAATAATCCGCAAAAATCCTTCGCAAAACCTTACCAACTTCGTTTTTCATCATCACTTACTTTTTTTCGCCGCATAACATTACAAGCCACTCTATTTTTGCAAAAAGCCGGTCAATGGCCTTCATTTTTGCGAATATAGAATGGCTCTCCCCGGCAGCGCCGACCCCTAAAGCCGGACGTCCACGAACACCGGAAGATGATCCGAGGCAATGGTGACATCCCCGGCCTTGAATTCGACAGGAACGTCAGAACCGACCACCTCATACTTTGCCCCGTTCCTCAACGCAAGGATGAAATCTATGCAGTCATGAGGATTCTTGGCCGGAATCGACGGCTTGGCGCAGGACAAAACATCCCACTCCTTCGCCAACTCCGCCAGAACGGCACTCTCGGGCGTGGAGTTCATGTCTCCGCAAAGAAACACCGGTTTCCTTACGGAGCCATACTTCTCTCTCAAAGTCTTATTTATGATGCGGGCCTGCTCCAGCATCGCCGGCTCCGAACAATAATCCAGATGGGTGGAGGCGAAGACATATTCCTTTGTCTCGACAACACAACAAGCCCTCGGTTCAGAACCTTCCCCTTTTGGAAGGTGAATTGTGAAGTTGTCCAGGATGTCCTCTGGCACGGCCACACCGATTCCGTACGCTCCTCCACGGTAAGGCATCGCCCTGCTGTAGCGGAAGTTCCATCCGCCCAAGGCTTCGGCGAAGTCAGCAAGCTGGTAATTGGAATGGCGGGCATTGCAGCTGTCCAGTTCATTGACCGACAGCGCATCCGCTCCGAGTTCCTTCATCATGGCGGCAATCATCGGGATGCTGTTCTCTATCTCCTTGGAGAACGCTCCCACATTATACTGCACCAGACGGGTCACACCGTCCGCCTTCCCGTAAACCTCGCTTGTGGCCGGGCGGCCCGTCTTTCCCTGTCCGCAGCCAAGAAGCAAGGCGGAGCATACAGCCGTCAAAAGAATTGAATGACTATGCTTCATAGTAAAATCAGTGTTTTAAAATTTGACATCAACATACACCGGAAGATGATCGGAAGCCTTCGACACGTCACCACAATAGGTCTTGCTGACCGTATGGCTTCCGATTACCTGCACCGGAGCCGATTTCTTATAATGGAATATGTAGTCGATGCATCTCGTTGCAGGGGCAGTCCCAAAGGCGGTGTTCTCTTTACTTGAGATGACATCCCAACTGACCTCTAGCGCTTTTATCGCATCTGATGACGGTACTGCGTTCATGTCCCCAAGATAAAAGACCGGCTTGCCACAATTATTATACCGTGACTGCGCCCAGGCGTTCACCGCCTGAATCTGACTCTGAATATACTCTTCTGAAGAATGATCAAGGTGCGAAGCGGCAATCACATACCTGTCGGTCTCCACTACAGCGATGCTTCTGGACTCGTAGCTCGTCGTGTTAGGGAGCGGCACCGTGTATTTCTCCACGATGCCAACACCCTCAGGCACAACCACACCATTGCCGTAAGACCCTCCACGATAGTTGATTCCCTTGCCGAAATGCCATTGCCAATTCCCAAGCTCCTTGGCGAGAAGCGCCACTTGGTTGGCATTGTGACGGGTGTTCATGCTGTCAAGCTCGTTGAGTCCGACAGCATCCGCCTCGACTTCCTTTATGATTTTCGCGACAAGGTCAATGTTCTGATTCATCACGGAAATGTACTTGCTGAACGCTCCCACATTGTAGGTCATAATCCTGAAAGATCCCTCCGCCTTAGGATAGTACGACTTCCCGTCATTCTCTGACTCGACCTTGTCGCCTCCACCCCAAATGTAAGGGTTGTCCGAATCTTCTCCGGAAACTTCTCCGCCTCCACAAGAAGGAATCAAAATCAAGGCAACAAACAAAATTGACAACAGTCGTTTCATAACTCCATGAATGTATTACTTCAACTTAGGCTCGTCGCCCGACAAATCCCAAACACTCTCCGGCCAACCGATTGATTTGGCGACAGACGAGATTGTGGATCCTGACGGGGCGGCGGTTCCGTGGTACGGGTAATAGTACTGTGGGTCACCGCAATATGAAAGCGGAGCGCTCGGAGAAGAGTCAGCGCAGTCGAAAAGCGTCTTCCCATCAGTGTCGTTCAAGATCATGTCCGGACGACGGTAATTACCGGTCAGGGTGTTGACGATGTTTGACACGGCGATGATTCCACCGGAACTCCAGGTGTTGCCGACCTTGTTTGTCAGGGTCTTGTTCCAGGCAATGCAATACTCCATCTTGAAGTTTATGTCGTCCGTCAGAGTGCCGGACTTCGCGAATCCCACAAGTCCGCCGACCACGGAAGTAGGAGATGACACATCGCCTGTGGCATAGCACCTGCGCATCGTGAAGTCAGTCTTGTTCTCTATACATCCTACCAAACCTCCGGCGATACGTTTGCCGGATCCGGTCAACATAACGTTGCCTGTGGCATAGCAGTCCTCAATCGTCGTGCCGCCATCCGTTCTCGTGGCGTTTCCTATCAGGCCTCCTATATGATTTCCTCCTTTGGCGAGAACATCTCCTGTGACATAGCATCTGCTGATTGTGGAGAAACCGGCCAAGGAGCCTATCAGGCCTCCGGCATAGTTGCCATTGTTGACGACCTCACCGGATGAATGGCTGTCGCTCACGGTAAGATACTCCCCTTCGACATAACCGGCCAATCCTCCGGCGTTTTCACCGAAAGCGTTGACGTTCATCGCTGAAGATGTTTTTTCAATTGTGACATTATCATTCCCTTTGGCAATGTAGGCGACAAGTCCGGAGACACGCTTGGAGCCCGTCACGGAACCCGAAGTGTGCACGTTCGTGAACGATGACGGAACGTCTGAGGCAATACCGGCGATTCCTCCGACTGAATTAGGTGCCTTACCGTCATTATTGGCATCCACAATGTCGGCGGAAAGATTTATGTCCGAGAACGTGGTAGATATGGCGCGTCCTACAAGGCCTCCAACGCCTTCGGTCGTTCCATTCATATTGATTATCAAATTTTTGACCGTCACATTTCTGATTTCGGCCGGCTCTTCCGCTGTGCCGCTCTGAGCTCCGAGAAGACCTGCGCTTGAGCTTCCGACCGTCAGGACAGGGCTGTCGAACGTGACGTTGCGGAACGAACCCAACAAAACCCCGAACATACTCGGGTACGCCTCCGCGGAACAATTGAACCCTGTTATGGTGTGTCCGCAACCATCGAAGTCCACTGCCATGTCATAAGGAGAAACCGCGTTCAGCGGAGTCCAGTCATCATAGTCAGACATATCCACATCATCATCCAACTTGAAATAGGTCTTGCCGCTCTTCATTCCTTTGACCATACTTATCATTTCGAGTTGATTGCGGATGATGTATGGATCGGACTCCGTTCCTGTTCCAAATTCAAATCCGGAGGCAGGAAGAACTTTGCGACGGAAAAGAATGAACACGGTGCTGTCAGACGCCGTCATTGAGATGTTGTCCTTGCCTTCAATCTTTGTGATGGAAAGCGCCAGCACCTTGACAGAGCCATCCTCAGGCATTGCTGAACTCTTCAAGGTCAATTGAGCGGTCGTAGAGGTCGTGTTGTAACGCGGGAGCATCAATGTGCCGGAGGAAAGTTCAAAAGCGTCTCCCGGCACAGCGTCAAAGGATGTTCCATGCGCTTTGTTGAAAGCGGACACGCGGGAAGGATCCGCAGCTATTGTAAGGGACAGCATCTCATCAGCGATGGAAGACGCGGTCACATTAACTGTGTAGGTCTTTGTCTTCGGCGACATCAGAGCCACCGTGTCCTCGACGTTCTGGACATTGAGCGACACGACCGTCGGTGAAGCTATCCGCTCCTTTTTCTCATAGTCATATTCCTCAGCACAGGACACTCCGAGAAAAGCGGACAACAGTGTCACGAATATTATCTTATCTGTTTTCATTGAATATCATCTTTTTAAAACTGCACATCGACATAAATCGGGAGATGGTCTGAAGCCATCGTCACATCTCCCTTATGGAACTTGGTCAGAGAGTGCGCCTCGACCAGCTTCACAGGAGCGGAACTTTTGTAATGGAATATGTAATCAATACAAGAACTGGCCGCCCTTGAAGAGAATGTGTTCTCCGTGGAGGACAACATATCCCAGGTTTCCTTAAGGGTTTTGATTGTCTCGGAATCCGGAGTTGCGTTCATATCCCCGCAAAAGAAGACAGGCTTCGAGGATTTAATGTAACGCTTTTGGACCCATGCGTTCACGGCGGCCACTTGCGCCAACTGGGCGGCAGCCGAAGTGTGGTCCAGATGGGCTGCTCCGATGACATATTCATCGGTCTCGATGACCGCAATGCTTCGCTGCTCGGCACCGGAATCCTTAGGAAGAGCGACCGTGTACTTTTCCACAACTTTCACTTGTTTCGGGACGACGCACCCGTTGCCGTATGCGCCGTTACGGTACGCCATGGCACGTCCGAAATGCCACTGCCAACCACCTATGGCTTCGGCAAGGAGAGCGACCTCGTTGACGTTGTGTCTGGTGTTCACGCTATCCAACTCATTGAGAGCCACTGCGTCGGCCTCAACCTCCTTAATCATTGCGGCCACCATCGCCACATTGTCGGTCACGGATGTGATGTACTTCCCGAAACTGCCTATGTTGTAGGACATGATTCTGAAACTTCCCGAAGCCTTGGGATAATACGAAACTTCGTCCGAACCTTCGTTCTCCTTTTCACCATCACCTTTGTTCCAGCCCCAAGGGTCCTTGGACGTATCGTCCGGTGTTCCGTTGTCTCCTCCGCAGGAAGAGATAACGAATGCGGACAACGTCAGCGCCAGAATCGACAAGATTATTGCATTGATGTACTTGCTCATGATTTATGAATCTACTTTGTCCATCCGGGGTTCTGCACAAGATTCGGATTCAGATTGAGTTCATCCGTCGGAATCGGATAGTAATAATCGCGTTCCTCGTTCCAGACACCAGGTAGGTTAGGGGTGACATCCACGTAGCCGTGGTCTCCTTCCGTGAAGAAGACCCTCTCCCCGATCTTGCACCTCACCACACCGGCAGAAAGTCCGGAAGGTTCCTTGTCAGTGTAGAAGCAGACATCAGGCGTACCGTTCCCGTCAAGGTCATATATTCCCGGAGCCGGGAAATACATCCCGAGGAACTTATGGGTTATCGCTTGGCCGTTCTTCCAACGGATCAGGTCATAAAAGCGGAAATTCTCGTCAAAAAGTTCCACTGCCCTTTCGCGGCGTATCTCCAGAATCACACCCGTATTCTCACCTGAAACATTGGGATAACCGGTCTCTTTCGCCAAAAGGAATGGATCAGGAGAAGCGTTGGCCGCTGCCATATCCAAGTTAGGCATCCCGACGCGATCCCTGAGAAGCTTGATGGATTTGTCAAGGTCAGCCTGCGTCAAGGTTCCCGACTCGGCCTTCGCCTCGGCGAAATTGAGATAGACCTCCGCACTTCTGAAAAGAGGAAGATCATTGTAGGAAGCACCATACAAATCCACATTCAGATCTGCTCCCTGCATGTATTTGGTAAGCATATACCCGGTCTCCGTGTGACCGAAGTCAGGAGCCTCGACCTTGTCCGAGCCTATTCTCGTGTAGCCTGGAGTCCTGATGGACTGGGATAGTCTCGGGTCGCGGTTCTTGGTCTCCTCAACGAAAGACATCGTCTCCCATCCTTCCTTGTCAGTGAATCTTGTGCCATCCTTCATCAGGTACGAGCAGAACATCTTACGGGTCATGCCAGGATTACCATAGTTTCCCAACGTATAATACGTACCAGTGTGTTTTATGGACAGATTCTTGTCATAGTCACGGGCCAGAATAATCTCGGTTTCGATGGCGTCGGTGCTGGCGAACAGGTCGCGATAACTGTTTTCCACGCCTCCGCCAGTGTAAACTGAATATCCGCTTGTCGAGATGAACTCCTCTCCGGCGGCGGCAGCCTGTTCGAGATACCAGTCAGCGGAATGCCCTTCCAATTTGATTCCGTGGTATTTACGGAATGTTCCCTCGAACAGGCAAGCCCTGCTCTTGAGTGCCAGAGCAGTCCACTTCGTGACCTTGTACACGGAGCGGCTCACCGGCAGATTGGCTATGGCGAAATCTAAATCCTCCACCACATTTGACATCACCAGTTCGCGGGAATCACGAGGCTTGTACAGGTCTGCGTCAGCGGATCCGAGCTGATGGTCGTACCACGGCACATCCCCGAAGCGCTTGACCTTCTCGAAGTAGAACCATGCTCTGAAGAAACGCGCCACTCCGACATATTCATTGCGCACATTCTCATCCTTGCAATTTGACGAGAGTTCAATGAGGGTGTTGAAATCTCTCAATGCCGTCCAGGTCCAGCCTCCGCCGGAACCCGGAACCGAACGTCCGTCGCGCATCCAGTCAGAACGGCTGTTCTTGATGATGAAGTCAGATTCTTCCTCAAAGATAGACTCACCAGGAAAATTTGAGTAGAAATTATTGGCGAACGCGTCAAGCTCGCTTCTTGTCGAGAAGAAACTGTCCGGCGACAGCTGGGCCAACGGTTGTTTGTCCAGATCACAGGATACCGCGAGAAGAGAGGCCGCCGCCATCAGCAATATACTATTTTTCATATCGTATTCCTCCAAAGATTAGAAAGTTAGATCAATACCGAACATAAACGACCTCTGCCAAGGGTAGATACGGTTGGTACTGTTGGTTTGAGCCATTTCAGGGTCAATGTATTTCGAATGCTTCTTGAAGGGAGACCAATAATAAAGGTTCTCTCCGGAGAAGTAGAAACGAACCGGACCCATACCTATCTTGTCCGTAAGTGATTTCGGCACAGTGTAACCGAATGTCACATTCTTGAGACGGCAGTAACTGATGTCCTGAAGGTAACGGTCGCTCGGGACTGTCAACTCACGGTTGGAGCCAAGCCCGACATAACCCCTCGGACGCGGCAGATAAGCGTCAGGATTGTCCTCACTCCAGATCATCTTGTGGAAATCCTTCGGAAGGAGAGTGGCGTATGGACGGGCGTATGGGCCGTAGAACAAGACATTGTTGGTGGCTGGAGCCCAGTCCAGTTTGCCGATGCCCTGGAAAAACACCCCAAGGTCAAAACCAAGATATTGGAAACTGAGATTCAGGCCATAATTGTAGCGGGGTTGGCTGTTACCGATGATGGTGCGGTCTCCCGGATCGTCAACCGTGTTCTTACCCTGATTCACAACTCCGTCTCCATTCAGGTCAAGGAACTTGACATCTCCGGCATGAAGCCCACGTTCATCGCCCGCAGCCGAGATGATTGCCTGGTTGACAAATGTCTGATCAACCTCATAAGCAGCAGCCTCGGCGTCAGACTTGAATAGTCCGCCCGTGTGATAGCCCCAGATCTCACCAATACGCATTCCGACATAGTAGGATTTGGCGAATGAACGGTCAGGATTGTCAAACTTGGTGATTTCCGTGTAGTAGTCACTGAAACTGGCTGTTACTGAATAGTTGAACGGCTTCCCGAACAATGCGAAGCCTTCTCTCCAGGAAAGCTGAAGTTCATAGCCCTTGGTGCGCAGATCCGCAGCGTTCATCTTTGGAGAAGACGCTCCGTAAACCGCAGGGAGCGCCACACCGGAGGTCAACATGTCCTTCGTGTCACGAATGTACGCATCAGCCGTGAACACAAGGCGGTCATTCAGAAATGAAGCGTCCAATCCAAGATCGTGCTGGAAAGTTTTCTCCCAAGTCAAGTTGGAAGCCACCGGGGCGCCGATTGTCGCTATGGTTGGCTTCGCTCCTGTTCCAAAGGTATAGGAACCGGTGCCAATCGAGACCTTACGGACATAATCATAATACCCAACCAGCTGGTTTCCAAGACTTCCGTATGAATATCTCAACTTGAGGTTGTTCATCGCATCCTTCACCGGCTCAAAAAACTTCTCCTCGGAGATTCTCCAACCCAGAGACATCGACGGGAAGAAGCCCCAACGATGACTGGAGGCGAAACGCGAGGTACCGTCATAACGGCCGCTGGCCTCCAAGAGATAGCGACCTTTGTAGTCATAGTTCAAACGTCCGAAGAAACCTGCGAGAGCATATTCATTCTGCCCTCCTGAAGTCTCCATCCTCTTGTTTCCGTCCGCATCTGAACCAATGAGGTTCAGGTCGTTGAGTGTCTCGCTCATCAGGTAGTAGCCTTTTGCGACGACATCTTTGTAATGTTTGGTCTCCCAGTTGAAACCGGCCATGACCTTGAAATTATGAGTCTGTGCGAAACTTTCTGTCCAAGTCGCGTAGACATTCGTGGCATAATAGTGCTGGGTCTCGAACTTCTCGTAAAGATTGTCCACAGACCTGGAGTTGGTGACCTGTACCGTCTCTCCCGGATAGCGGGAGTACTCCGTGTTGGTCGCACGGTTCATGTTGCGGTACTGATTCAGAGCGTACGTGAAATTCGCCTTGATTTCCAACGACTTCAAAGGCTTTACCGTGAGTTCGGTAATAGTGGACAGATTGTCGTTGTTGTCCTCGTTCTTGTAGTTAGGGTTGTCCATAATGGTGAGCATTCCGTCCATCACATAATTGTTGTTGGCGAATGACGTGTAGCCAATGCTTGTCCCGTCAGGGTTGTGAGCGGGATAACTGGCCAGAGCGTGTACCGTCATCAAAGAGAACGCCGTGTTGACACTGCTCGGCCCAGGGTAGCGGTAACGGGACTTGTAGTAGCTCGTGTTGTTGCTGAGGTTGAGCCATTTATTGATGTCAAAAGAAATCTTTGAGCGGAAACTGTACTTGTCCAGCTTGTCAGTGTTACGACGGAAAATTCCCTCCTCCCTGTTATAGGAGCCGGAAAGAAAGTACTTGACGTGAGCGTTGCCGCCGCTGAGCGACACGCTGTGCTGCTGGCTTGGATGACGGTCGCGGAACAGTTCGTGGTACCAGTCCGTGTTGGCGTAATACACGTAAGTGTCCCTACCGTCACGCTGGTCTATCATTACCCAAGGACGGGCAGGATTCTCTGTCTTGTCATTCACGCGAGCCCACAGCTCCTGCATGTCAGACTGGGTGTAGAACGAGTAGTTCGTCCCGTTTTGGGCGCGATAAAACAAGTCGTTAAGATAGACTGAATAATAGCCTCTTGTCTCAAATTCGGTGGATGTCGTAGGCTCCTCCCAACCGATACGGCTGTTCACGCGCACCGTGGCCATTCCGTCAGCTGCGGCTCCGTTCTTGGTGGTCACGAGAATCACACCGAACGAGGCCCTCGCACCGTAAATCGCAGAGGCAGAGGCATCTTTGATCACTGATACCGATTCCACGTCAGCAGGGTTCACCCTTGACAGGTCACCTTCAGCACCATCGATAAGAACCAAAGGATTACCGCCGTTGATGGAATTGATTCCACGAATATTAATGCTCGCCGAATTGCCCGGGCGACCGGAACTTGTGGTGACATTGAGACCCGGCACAGAACCTTGTAGCATATGTGTGAGAGTCGGCGATGTCCTGTTCTCTAGATTGCCAGAGGACACCGTGGAGATCGCCCCTGTCAAGTTGACTTTTTTTTGCACACCGTAACCGACAACCACCGTTTCCTCGATTGAAAGAGCGTTCTCATCCAGAATCACCGTGATTTGGTTGGCCGTGGCTGGAACAACCTGACTCTTCTCAACATAGCCAAGACACTGCACAGTCACTGTGAACTGTTCTCCGGGGCCGGAAATCGAGAATTTACCTGAACCGTCCGTCACCGTGCCGCCCGGCTGGCCGGCAATCAAGATGGCGGCTCCAGGAACCGGAAGTCCTGAAGCGTCGCTGACCTGTCCCGTCAATGTACGCTTGCCGCCTTGCGATGATTTAGATTGTCTTAATACAACGGTTTCACCCACAATGGAATATGAAACCCCAGCCCGAACAAAAATCTCGTCCAGGATAGTGCCTAGACTTGTGTTTTTACTATTGACTGAAATATCACCAAGAGACATTTCAGTCAGATCGGCATCATAGGAGAACAGGATTCCGGTCTGTCTCGTTAGGGCATCCGCAATCCTTTTCACCGTTGCATTCCTTTCGGAAATGCTGACATCATACGTTTTCTGGGTACTTGGCGCGGCGGCGGCAGGATGCTGCAAAAGCACACCCGACAAAAGAGCCGCGCACAGGAAAGCCCATCTGAAAAGCTTAAATCTCATAAATGATTCTTTAATTGGTTAAACTTGGTTTTAAATATATGATTATGTGATGAATCTCATTTGTCGGCGATTCTGCAATCCGCTCCGGTCAGATGAGACAGGATGTCTATAGCCTCATCGACCCCGCTACTCTTAAGGCAACTGAAATTATAGCGTTTGTTCTCTTCCGACACCTCTCCCACAGTTATCCTCACGCCGTATGACTTCTCAATGTTCTCGACTATCTCTTCGATTGTCGCATCAGTAAGTGCAATGACATTGTATTTCAGCCGGATTTCAGACTGCACATAGCGTTGCTCTATGAATATGTCACCGCTCTTGCCGTCCAACTTGGCAGTCTGATTGGGAAGAAGCCGCATCAGATTCACCCCTTGAGGATTGCACAGCCTTACACTGCCCTCCTCCAACATCACTTCAACATCCTCACCGTCCTTGTTTCTCACATTGAACCGTGTGCCTACCGCGACAACCGAAAGGTTCGGGGTCTTCACGACAAATGGATGAAGCGTGTCTTTGGCGACATCGAAAAAAGCCTCGCCCTCAAGATAAACCGTCCTCTGCGCCTCATCATTGGAGGCTCCCACAGAATAACGCAGGGAAGATCCGCCCATAATCCAGACTGTCGAGCCATCCGGCAGACTGATTATGTCAGAATCTTTGCCTGTGTTGAAAAATGACGTATAGGTTTGCGTATCCCGATATGGATAATCCTGTCCCGGAGAGAAAAGAAACACCGAAAAAGCGACCAACGCCGCGGCGACTCCTCCGATGACGGAAAAGCCGATTCTCCTACGCTTTTTCCGGGAAACTTCGGCCTCCTGTCTGTCAATGTTCAGCCTGAGACGGTCAAGGAAAGCCTCTCGTCTGGACTCAAACTGCTCGTCATCCGCCACGCAGACAGCACTGACGACTGACATGGTGTCCGCAAAAACACGCCCGTTACCCTCATCCTCGAGTAACCATTCTATCAGCTGACGGTTCTCGGAGGCATCCGTCTCTCCATTGAAATATTTCCTTAAAAGTTCGTATGGCAGTTCCGACATAATTCTGAATTATTATCTGTACATATATATTACAGACAACTCTCCTTGACTGCCTAAAATGATTTATCTTTTTTTACCTTAAACTGTGCAGAAGAAGCACCATCAAGGCTGTCCCCAATGATTCCCTCAAAATCATCAGGGCATTATGAATATGATTGGAGACCGTGCTTGTCGAAATCCCGAGCTCTGTGGCGATCTCCTTTGTGGACTTGTGCTCTATGTAACTCAATCTGAACACCTCACGGCATTTCGGAGGTAACGACATTACTGCACTGTCGATTTTATTCCTCAAATCCTTTGAATACAACCGGCGGATAGAGTCATTGTTCTCCGGGTCGCAATAAAAACTTGTGAGCGAAGCTATCGACAGTCTGTACCACTGTCGGTAATCGGCTGCGGATCTGTCCTTGGAAAGCCTGTTCATTGCCCGGTTGTAGATAGAGCGCAGGATGTAATTCTGAAGTGAACTGTCTTCCATCAGTTTCTCGCGGCCTTTCCATATGTTCAGCAAAACATCCTGAACTACATCTTCTGCTCCATCGGTCGGCAGAAACAACCTGGCATACGAGATAAAGGCGGCATAATATTCCTTGCAAAGAAAGTCAAATGCCTTTCTGTCTCCCTGCCGGATTCGCCTGATCTGTTCGATTTCTGTCATATTGGTTGTTCTGCAAACCCCAAACACCAATGAGGCTGTCGCAAATATATAGCGATTTTATCACTTCCACAAAAAAGGAGGTGGCTGAAAAGTCAGAAAAGATATTTAACTTGGAGCGAAGCGACAGAAGGGGTTTCGGGGAATCCTTTCCCCGTGCCCCTCAGGGGCTGTCACGTAGTGACTGGGGGTTGGAGGCAAAGCGCACGCAGTGCGAAGCGACAGAAGGGGTTTCGGGGAATCCTTTCCCCGTGCCCCTCAGGGGCTGTCACGTAGTGACTGGGGGTTGGAGGCAAAGCGCACGCAGTGCGAAGCGACAGAAGGGGTTTCGGGGAATCCTTTCCCCGTGCCCCTCAGGGGCTGTCACATAGTGACTGGGGGTTTGAGACAGAAAAAGAAAGAGAGGATGACCAAAGAATTTCCTTTTGGTCATCCTCTTATCTATTTTCAGGAATAAACTATATTCCTCTACTCGGCCTGACGGTCGCCACGACGTCCGCCACGGCCTCCGCGGCCACGACGGTCTCCGCGGTCGCCTCCCCTGCGGTCGCCACGGTCTCCGCGTGAAGGACGTGAACCGCCCTGCGCGTTGGCTGCCGCTGCGGCGTTAGGAGTAAGATCCTGCTTGCCGTAACGCTCGCCGTTGCAGATCCACACCTTGATTCCGAGGGCGCCGACCTTTGTGCTTGCTACCGCAAGAGCGTAGTCGATGTCAGCACGGAATGTGTGCAGAGGTGTACGGCCTTCCTTGAACATTTCGCTTCTTGCCATCTCCGCTCCGCCGACACGGCCGCTGATCTGGATCTTGATGCCTTCCGCACCAACCCTCATGGTTGAAGCGATAGCCATCTTGATGGCCCTTCTGTAGGAAACACGTCCCTCAATCTGACGGGCGATGCTGTCAGCGACGATGTGGGCGTCAACCTCAGGCCTCTTCACCTCGAAGATGTTGATCTGAACGTCCTTCTTTGTGACCTTCTTAAGCTCTTCCTTGAGTTTGTCAACCTCGGCTCCACCCTTACCGATGATGAATCCCGGCCTTGCGGCGTGGATGGTCACGGTGATGAACTTGAGGGTCCTTTCGATGACAATCTTGGAGAGGCTGGCCTTGGCAAGACGGTTGGTCAGATACTTGCGGATCTCATAATCCTCAGCGATCTTCTCAGCATAGTTACCACCACACCAGTTAGAGTCCCAACCACGGGTGATACCGATTCTGTTAGAAATAGGATTTGTCTTCTGTCCCATATTACTTGTTCTCCTCTACTGTTGTTGGTTTCTTGACGTCGAGAATGATGGTGACGTGATTCGAACGCTTGCGGATTCTTCCGGCGCGGCCCTGAGGGCAAGGACGGATTCTCTTGAGCGTGCGGCCTTCGCCGACCATGATCGTCTTGACATAAACGTTGCCGTTGTCCAGCTCCTTGCTCTGGTCCGGATTCTTGGCTTCCCAGTTGGCGATGGCGCTGCGGAGAAGCTTCTCAAGACGGATGGACGGCTGCCTCTTCGAGAAATGAAGAAGGTCAATCGCGCGGTTCACCTCCACTCCTCTCACAGTGTCTGCGACGAGACGCATCTTGCGAGGGGATGTCGGAACATCATTCAACTTGGCTATCGCCGTATTCTTTTTGGCTTCCTTGAACTTCTCAGCCATTAATCTTTTACGAGCTCCCATAATGAATTCTCTTTTGATAATTACTACTTATTGTTGCCCGAATGGCCTTTGAATGTTCTTGTCGGCGCGAATTCGCCGAGTTTGTGGCCCACCATGTTCTCAGTGATGTAAACAGGAATGAACTTGTTTCCATTATGAACTGCGACAGTGTGGCCTACAAAGTCAGGAGAGATCATGCTGGCACGGGACCAGGTCTTCACGACCTCCTTCTTCTTGCTACCATCATTCATAGCAAGAATTCTCTTTTCCAGGGCTTCCTGGATGTATGGACCTTTTCTTAATGAACGACTCATAATCTTAAAGTTTAATTCCGTTTAATTACTTCTTCTTTCTTCTCTCGATGATGAACTTGTTGGAAGTAGCCTTAGGATTACGTGTCTTGTAACCCTTTGCAGGAAGTCCCTTGCGTGAGCGAGGATGACCTCCGGAGGCACGACCTTCACCACCACCCATAGGGTGATCGACAGGGTTCATGACGACACCACGGTTGTGAGGCCTGCGACCGAACCAGCGGCTGCGGCCCGCCTTTCCGTAAGACTCAAGATTATGGTCGGCGTTAGAAACGGTTCCGACGGTGGCGCGGCAGGAAACGAGCACCATTCTGGTCTCGCCCGAAGGCAGACGAAGGATGGCGTAGTTGCCCTCGCGGGCGGCGAGCTGCGCGAATGTGCCGGCGGAACGTGCCATCGCGGCGCCCTGTCCAGGACGAAGCTCGATGTTGTGCACGAGCGTACCTACAGGGATCTCCGCGAGAGGGAGACAGTTGCCGAGCTCAGGAGCGACTCCGGAGCCGGACTCTATGATCTGTCCTACCTTGATTCCGGCAGGAGCGATGATGTACTTCTTTACACCATCCTCGTACTCGACGAGGGCGATGCGGGCGCTGCGGTTAGGATCATACTCGATGGTCTTCACGGTAGCCTTGACGTTGTCCTTGGTGCGGAGGAAGTCGATGATGCGGTACATCCTCTTGTGTCCGCCGCCGCGGTAACGAACGGTCATCTGACCGGTGTTGTTCCTGCCGCCTGTGCTCTTAAGAGGTTCCAACAGAGGCTTGTACGGCCTCTTGGCAGTGATTTCATCGAATGCGCTGATAGCCTTGTTCCTGGTGCCAGGAGTAGTCGGCTTGAATTTTCTGATTGCCATTGCCTTGTCCCTCCTTAAATGTTACTGTAGAAATCAATCTTGTCATCACCGGCAAGGGTAACGTATGCCTTCTTGTAGTGATTGGCGCGGCCGCGGAGCATTCCGGACTTGCTGTAGCGGGACTTTCTCTTTCCGTGATAGTTCACGGTGTTGACGTCCTTCACTGTCACATTGTAGAACTGCTCTACAGCGGCCTTTATCTGAAGCTTGTTGGCTTCCCTGTCAACGATGAAGCCGTAACGGTTGTACTTTTCAGTCTGTGCCGTGAGCTTCTCGGTTACTATTGGCTTGATTAAAATTCCCATCTCTTTGCGCTTTTAACGGTTGACCCTGACCCTGGAGGCGAGGATGTCCTGAACTCCGTCAACAATCACCATGGAATTGGCGTTCATGATGGTGTAGGTGTTGATTTCGTCAACAGAAATGACCTTAACCTCAGGGAGATTACGTGATGAAAGGAAAATGTTCTTTGAATTCTCCGGAAGCACTACGAGAACCTTTCTCTGGCCGGCCTTGAGAGCGTCAAGGATGCGCATGAATTCTTTTGTCTTAGGGGCTTCCATAGCGAACGGCTCAACGAGGACGATAGCGTTCTCCTGTGCCTTGTAGGTAAGGGCCGAGCAACGCGCGAGAGACTTCAGCTTCTTGTTGAGCTTGAACCTGTACAGGCGAGGCTTAGGGCCGAAAACGCGGCCGCCGCCAACGAAGATGTTGGACTTCAAGCTGCCGTGACGCGCTCCGCCGCCGCCTTTCTGGCGACCGAGCTTCTTGGTTGAATGAGCGTTTTCGCTGCGATCCTTTGTCTTGGCGGTACCCTGACGCTGGTTGGCGAGGTACTGGATGACATCAAGATAGATTGCATGGTCGTTCGGCTCGACACCGAACACCTTCTCGTCAAGAACAACCTTCTTTCCGGATTCCGATCCGTCAATTTTCAATACTGG
>CAVERO010000058.1:0-15728 GCA_963617915.1 Candidatus Methanomethylophilaceae archaeon
CCGTGACGGGAGTCTATGGACAAGGCTTTGATTCCATAAAAGGTGCAAAGAAACAATAACATTTCTTAAGAAATATTTTCAAATCAGTTTTTACCCCCGGAATGACCACGTTCCGGGGGCTTTTTCTTGATATCTTGGTTCGGAACCAAAACCCGTAATATTAACCATCTATGCTGATAACCCTCATCATCGCGATTCTGGCAATAGCAGAAATGTTGTTTTTCTTCATTTATGATTTGAAGACCAGTAAAGGTAACCGGACCGTGAGGTATGTCATCCGTCTTATGTCCTGTGCAGGTGGCGTTTTGCTGATTGTGGCCGACTTGCTTATCTCGAATGTGCCAGATTCGCAGGAACTGGCGGCGGACTTCTCTTTCGCCGCCGCTATCCTGGTGGTGTATCCGTGCTCGTCCGAGAAGCCGGAGCATTCCTTGAGGTCTTCATTGCTTTTGGCCGTGTACAGTTTCGCATCGTTGTTGTTTTTCGCTTTCAAGCCTTCCGGCTCATTAGGATTCAAGTCTCAGAGAGTAGTGTGCTCGGTCGTCCCTATCATAGTCTTTGTCCTGCTGCATTTTCTGTGCGTGGCTTACAGGAAATTCTCTGGCATAAGGACGATGTTCAGAAACTCGGCGGTCTGGCACAATGTCGAAGATTATTCCAGGTTCCTTTATTCTATCGGCTTCCTGTGCACGTCTCTGTTGTTCATGTGTGCGGTGTCAGCCTCCGGCCATTTCAGGGAAATCATGATCATTGTCTCGCTTCTGATGTCGATGGCCTTGTACGCCTTACTGTTCCTGAGAGCCGCTACGGGGCGGACCTACATGATCAAGGTCTCCACGGAGAAACGGATCAAGGACATCATCAAGGGGAATCTCAGGACCTCATACATTGACAAGAGCGAGGAAGACGCGAAAATGAACAATCTCTACAGACGTATAATCATGTATATGGAAGAGAGGAAGCCATACCTTGACCAGAATTTCGACATGTCCGTCATGGCCGATTCGATGCTTACCAACAAGTTGTATCTTTCAAAGACAATCAACATCCTGTCCGGGCGCAATTTCAGGCAGTTCGTAAACTATTACAGAATCCAGAGGGCCATGGAGCTTATGAAGACGGATCCAAGGTTAAGGGTGAGCGAAGTGGCGGAGATGTCAGGATTTCATTCATCGGTGTCTTTCAATATGGCATTCAAGGTGAACACAGGAAGGACACCGTCTGAATGGATCCACAGTTATGTCGCTCAGTCGGAAAGACCGTAAGGCTGACCGATGCCGCCGATTTTCCAAGATGCCGGAGGAGGCGCGATGATGTCCATCTCCTCCTTCCTGACCGGGTGCACAAATTTGATCTCGTGCGAGTGCAGACATATTCCTCCGTCTGGATTGGAGCGGGGAGCGCCGTATTTCAGGTCGCCTTTGATGACGCATCCGATCCCCGCCAGTTGGCAGCGGATCTGGTGGTGACGCCCGGTAAGCAGTTGAACCTCAATCAAGGAATATCTGTCCGTGTCTTTCAGATGCGTGTAGGTCAGTCGGGCGAGTTTCGCTCCGGGAGTCTTCTCTCCGTTTCTGGCTATGAAACTCTTGTTCATCTTCTCGTTGCGGACCAGCCAGTCATCCAGTTCGGCGGACTCCTTTCCCGGAGCGTTGCAGCAGAGCGCCCAATAGGTCTTGTGAATATTCCCGGAGCGGAACATCTCCGAGAGTCGTGAAAGGGCTTTGGAAGTCTTCGCGAAGACCGTTATGCCACTGACAGGCCGGTCAAGGCGATGCGGGATTCCCACATACACCTTGCCGGGCTTGTCATCTCTTTGTGCTATGAACGCTTTCAGGGTTTCGGCCAGACATTCATCTCCCGTCTTGTCGGCCTGGACAATCTCGCCGGGTCTTTTGTTGAAGACAAGGATGTGGTTGTCCTCGTACAGGATTCTGGATGCCAGATCCCGATATTCCTCATCCCCCAACCGTCTATATTCCATTACTCGATGGGAACCAATGCGAAGCTCAGCGTTCCCCTGCAGCACAGCTTTCCGCCCACTTCCAGTTTGGCGGAGCAGAAGAACAGGTTGCCTCTCCTCTCGTCCAGTGTGGCCGTCACCTCGCACAGGTCTCCGGGCTTGACCGGATTCTTGAAGCGGACCTTGTCCAGGCCGGCATAGAGGGTGATGTGGCCAGGAATCTCGTCCTTGACCAGAATCGCACAGCTTTGAGCCATGATTTCGCACTGAATCACTCCCGGAACTATCGGGTTTCCGGGGAAATGCCCCCTTGTGAAGAACTCGTCCTCTTTTATCCTGTATTGAGAGTGAGCCACGCCGTTCTCATCGATATAAGCCTCCTCGATGAGTAGCATAGGCTCACGGTGCGGCATGAATTGTTTGATTTCTTCCTTGTTCATTTCAAATGATTTATGTGATTCTAAGAAACCTTCACAAACCTTACCAAGTTATTTTTTCATCATCACTATGAAGAACGTTCCCCGGGGTTAGCCCTCGAATTTTCTGAAGGCCACGCAGGCGTCGTGACCGCCGAATCCGAACGAGTCGGAGATTCCGAGCGTCAGGTCTGTCCTGACGGCCTTGTTAGGGGTGTAGTCAAGGTCGCACTCAGGATCCGGAGTGTCCAGGTTGATGGTCGGAGGACAGATTCCGTCACGCAGGGCGAGCACCGTGGCGATCGCCTCGGCAGCGCCCGCCGCTCCGAACATGTGTCCGGTCATGGACTTGATGGAGCTGATGTGCGCCTTGTAGGCGAAGTCTCCGAGGGCGTTCTTGTAGGCGAGCGTCTCGGCGACATCGTTAAGCCTCGTGCCTGTTCCGTGGGCGTTGATGTAAAGGTTGTCTTTCTCCTTGTCAAACCCGGCCTCTTCGAGAGCGAGTTCGATGCACTTCGCCTGTGTCTTTCCGTCAGGTCTCGGCGCTGTTGAATGGTAGGCGTCGCAGGTGTTGCCGTAGCCGACCATCTCTCCGAGAATCTGCGCCCCGCGGGCCTTGGCGTGTTCATATTCCTCAAGCACAAGGGCCGCTGAACCGTCCGCCATGACAAATCCAGCGCGGTTGGCGTTGAACGGAAGCGATGCGTATTTAGGGTCTGTCGCTCTGGAAAGGGCTTTGGCGTTGGCGAATCCGACGATTCCGATAGGGATTGTGGCGTTCTCGCAGCCTCCTGTGATGATCGCGTCTGCATAGCCGCCCCTGATCGCGCGGAATGCCTCTCCCATCGCGTTGGTGGAGGTTGCGCAGGCGGTGACGATGTCAAGGCACGGGCCTTCGGCATGGTGCATGATGGCAATGTGTCCGGCCGCTATGTTGGAGATCATCGTCGGGATGAACAAAGGTGAGATCCATTGTCCGGAAGGGTCTTCAATCATCTTGGAGATTTCCCTGTACTGGGTTGCGAAACCTCCGATTCCGGAACCGAAATAGACACCGAGTCTGAACGGGTCTATGTTCTGCCCTTCGCCCTGTGAGGCGAGGCCGGCCTGCTTCATGGCCTGATAGGCGGCAGCGACACCGTACTGGGTGAACAGATCCTGCTTTCTGATGAACGGCTTGTCCATGCCGTATTCGTCAGCCTTGAAGTCCTTGATGATTCCGGCGATTCCGACCGGCAGGTTGTCAGTCGGGAAAGCCGTGATGGTCTCGATTCCGCACACACCGTTGCAGAGGTTGCTCCAAAATGTGTTGACATCGTTTCCTACAGGGGAGATGACTCCCATTCCTGTGATTACTACTCTTTTATTCATTGTTTATCGTTTATCCTTTATCAATTATCCGGTTATGAGCCCCGAGGCGGAGGCGAGCAGCTTCTCGGCGCCGTTCATGAGGTCATCGACAATCTCCTTCGCGGTTTCTTTCTTCCTGATCATACCGGCCACCTCTCCGGCGAGGAAACTTCCTCCGGCCAGGTCGCCGTCGAAGACAGCCTTGCGCATCGAACCGGTCCCGAACTTCAGAACCTCCTCCTTTGGAACAGCCGGGTCATATTCCATCTTGAAGAATTTCTTGGCGAACGGGGTTTTGAGGCCGCGGACCGCGTCTCCGAGCGATTTTCCTGTCACCATTGTGCTGACATCGGAGGCGGCGAGGAGCCTTGCCTTATAGTTCTCATGAATATGACACTCGTCTGCGATGAGGAACCTTGTGCCGACCTGCACTCCCTTCGCCCCGAGCATGAATGCCGCGGCGACCCCTCTGCCATCGAATATTCCACCCGCTGCCAGAACAGGGATGTCGAGGGCGTCAACAACCTGAGGCACAAGAGCCATTGTATGAATATCCCCGATATGCCCTCCGGATTCCGCTCCTTCGGCCACAACGGCTGTCGCTCCGAGCTCCTGCATCTTGAGGGCATAGGCGACTGAAGCCACGACAGGAATCACCTTGATTCCGGCCTCCTTCCATTTCTCCATGTAGGCGGCGGGGGAGCCGGCTCCGGTCGTCACAATCTTCACCCCTTCCTCGATGATCATGTCCGCGACTTCCCCGGCGTTCGGGGCCTGGAGCATGATGTTGACACCGAATGGTTTGTCCGTTAAGGTTTTGCACTTCCGGATTTCTTCCCTGACGGCTTCCGTGCCGAAATTGATGGATGAAATCAGTCCAAGTCCGCCGGCATTTGAGACGGCGGCTGCAAGCTTGGCGTCTGCGATCCAGGCCATACCTCCCTGGAACAGAGGGTGCTCGATTCCGAGCAGGTCACATATAACACTTTTTATCATATAGGTGCAAATATACTAATTAATGTTCAGATTACCATTCAACTACGGCCGCTCCTGAAAGAAGGCCGGCCCCAAAGGCGCTAAAGACCAGAATATCCCCCTTTTTGAACATTCCTTTTCTGTTGCACTCGTCCAGAAGGATTGGGCAGGACGCTGACGATGAGTTGCCGTGGTCGGTGATGTTGACAGGGAATTTCTCCGCCGGCTGCCCCATGTAGTTGATGATCGAGTCGATGATTCTCTGGTTCGCCTGGTGGATCATGAAATAGGACACCTCGCTCTTGTCGATCCCGACCTCGTTCAGCAGGGTCTGCACACCTTCCGTGCATGCCTTCACGGCGAATTTGAAGACCTCGCGTCCTTTCATCTGCATAGGGACGCTCTCCTCTTTCTTAGTGATGTAAGGCGTGTCCACAAGGGTTCTGGTCTGCCAGATTTCCTCCACGGACGGCTCGGAGTGCAGCTTTGTGCCTTTGATGTTGTCTCCTTCCGTCAGGACGACGGCTCCGGCCCCGTCTCCGAACAGGACGCATGTGCCCCTGTCCTTCCAGCTGGCCATTCTGGTCGGCTCCTCGACGCACGCCACGATGGCGTTCCTGATCTTGCCGGCCTTGTAGTATGTCTCGGCCATGTCCAGGGCATAGACGAACCCCGGGCAGGCGCAGTTGATGTCGAACATTGGGCATTTGAGCCCGAGTTTCTCTCCGATGATGCAGCTCATGCCCGGTGTGATGTATTCGGAAACGACGTTCGAGACGATGAACAAGTCAATCTCCTCGGCCTTGAGACCGGACATCTCCAAGGCCTTGCGGACGGCTTCCGTTCCGAGGTCTTCGAGATTCTCGTCCGTGATCACATGCCTTGTCTTTATCCCTGTGCGGGGGAAGATCCACTCGTCGCTCGTGTCAAGAAATCCTGCGAGCATATCGTTTGTCACGACCTTTTTAGGCAGTGCGCTTCCTGTTCCGATGATTTTCATATATTCGCTTACTTATGGTATTTCAGCGGACAAAAATATCAATATGCCCTTCCCTCTCAAAAAATAAGTGGTGAATATGCCCACAGTGTTGCGGTCTCTATGTTTCAAGTGGTGATTTCGCCGGATATGTGGCGAATCGAGGCGTATCGATAATTTCAAAAAGTGTTATATTTGCCGTATAAAAGAGAAAAGGATGAGTTTTTTCAACAAGCCTCTGCCCGACTATCTGCGAGGGAAGAACCAGCTTATCTACACCGTGACGTTCACGGCGTTGTTCTCGATTGTTTTCCTTCTGGTCAGCCTTCCGTTCTCTCGCAGCAGCTGGATGGCCCTCGGAAACTCAAGATTCTTTGTCTTCACGGTTCTCTTCGCGCTGGGCTCCCTGCTGATTGTCATATTGAGCAAGTACATCATGTACAAGACCAGAAACAAGGTCAGGATGACTTTTCTGGGCTACATAGCGTGGTGTCTGTGTGAGATCATAGTGATTTGTCTGGCATATTCATTCATCACCGTGCCTATCACGGGCATCGGCTGGGACCAGTTCCCCGAGACTCTTGGCAGAGCGTTGCTCTACGGGAACACTTCATTGATAATCCCTTACATTCTTGCCGGGATGTACTATGCCATCCAGGACAAGAACCAGATAATCCGGCTGATGAATTATGGCAATGTGGTCTCCGACGAGAATGTGCCCGTGTCCCGTCTTGAGAAGATAACGCTTTTCGACAACAGCGGCGACCTGAAACTGTGCGTCAGCGCGTCTAACCTATTCTACATCGAGTCTGACGACAACTACATCGTGGTCTGGTACACCGACAGCAAGGGCGACCTTAAGCGCTATATGCTCCGCTGCCGCCTCAAGACGGTGGAGGAGAGTTTCCGAGGAAGCAGCCTTGTGCGTTGCCACAGGAAATACATTGTGAACATGGACAAAGTCAAGGTGCTGCGCAAGGAGAGGGACGGCTATGAGCTGGACCTTGACAGCGACTCAATCTCGCCCATTCCGATTACGAAGACATATTCGGAAAACGTCCTGAGCCGTTTCAACAACACCTCAGGACGCCGTATGGAGTGATGTTCCTTTAGAGCCTATTCGCAGAGCTTGTTCAATGCGAGTTCCACGAGGGCGCGTACCTGCGGCTTATAGTCGGGGTTGCTGCTCTTGAGGTGGCGGTTCGCGATGACGCAGCAGACCGTGCCGGCCTCGTGCCCGAGGTGCTTGGCCATTCCGGCGACCGCCGAGCTTTCCATCTCGAAATTGGTGATCCGGTAGTCCCCGAAGCGGAATGACTCGAAGTCCTTCAGCATGTCCGGCATCGCAAGACCCTGCCTGACAACTCTTCCCTGCGGTCCGTAAAATCCTGAGGCCGAGATTGTCATACCTTTGACCGAGCAATCCTCGAATTTCTTTATCAGCTTTTCGTCGGCCTTCACGAAATATGGCGAAGGAAGGTTCTTGTCCCAATGCGTGTGCTCCTTGAAAGCCTTCTCCATCACAAGGTCGGTGACCTCGTCACGGTCGGCGTACCAGTTCATAAGTCCGTCACAGCCGACGGAGTAGTGGGAGAAGATCGCCGAGCCGAGCGGAATGTCGGCCTGGACCGCCCCGCAGGTGCCGATTCTGAGGATTGTCAATGTCCTGTGTTCTTCTTTAGGCTCGCGTGTGGCGAAGTCAACATTGGCCAGAGCGTCCAGCTCCGTCATCACGATGTCGATGTTGTCTGTCCCGATTCCGGTTGACAGAACGGTGAGTCTCTTGCCGTTGAACTTGCCGGTCGTGGAGACGAACTCCCTTGACTGGTGGCGGAATTCGATGTCGGTAAGGAATTCGGCGACCATGTCCACTCTTCCGGGGTCGCCCACGAGGATGACGATGTCGGCCAGTTCCTCCGGTTTCAGATGGATGTGGAAGGCCGAGCCGTTGTCGTTGATGATCAGTTCAGATTCTGCTATTCTCATGATATGGTTTTTAAATGTTTTTAGTGTCTCCTGACACCGTCAAATATAAGAATATTCAACGGAATTAACTATTTTTGTAAAATATGTGGCAAAGACTTCAAACTTTATACCTGTGCATAGCGACAGGTCTCGTGGTGGCGCTTTTCTTCAGCGTCAAGGCATTCACCTTGGGCCCCGGAGGGGTTCATGCGGAGGAGCTGACCTACACCAAGTACACCCCTTACCTTATCCTTCTGATTCTGATCACGATTCTTCAGCTGCTGGCTGTGTTCACCTTCAACGTCCGTGTTTTTCAGATGCGCACGGCGGTGCTGTCGGCGATTCTGATGGTCGCGCTTCAGGCCTGGATCGGAGTGGATTATTTCATGGCCGGAAAGGAGTGGATATTCAAGTTCACCGCCGTGTTCCCGCTCGCCGCGGCTATCCTGAACTTCATTGCCGCTAGGTATATCCTTCGGGACCAGCTGCTTGTGGAGAGCATCTCCCACCTCCGCTCCCGGAAGAAGAACCATAAGATCTGAATAGCCGGGTCACTTCGGCAGGCTCAGTGACCGCTGATGACCGGGTCACTTCGGCAGGTTCGGTGACCGCTTACAACCGGTCGCTGAGCCTGTCGAAGCGACCACAGGTTACGGCACGGGGTCGTACCCGCTGCCGCCCCACGGATTGCAGCGGAGAATCCGCCATACGGTCAGGAACAACCCTTTGACGGGTCCCCATTTCTTGAACGCCTCGATGGCGTAGGTCGAGCACGACGGCTCGAAACGGCAGGTCTTGGGAATATAAGGCCCGATGCAAGTGCGGTAGAACCAGATCAGTGCCAGAAACGGTGCGATGCACACCTTTCTGACCCTCTGTCTCCATGGAGGAATATTTCCGCTAGGCTTCATGTTTCGCAAGTTTCAGCAGTACGGCGGCGACCTGCTCCCTCACAGTCGAATATTCCAGAATTTCCTTTGTGTTATAAAGGAACAGTATTGAATATCCTTTCGCCGGAAGGATGTTCTTCTGGGTTCTGTAGGCTTCCCGAAGCCTGCGTTTCAGCAGGTTGCGCCTGACGGCCCTCTTGAACAGACGTTTGGGCACGGACACTATGATGGAATTCGGTTGTGACTCGGCGGCCTCATCATCCTTCAGAAAACAGTATTTCAGACCGGACGTGAAGCCCCAGCGGCCCCTGGACATCAGAGCCGAAATCTTCGACTTCCCGTGAAGCCGCTCGGATTTCGGTAGTGTGAACATCGCGGGAACTATTTCCGGTCCTCAAGATAGAGTTCGATCGCGCGTGCGACAGACGGGGCTTCCGGAGTCGGGGCCTGGATCTCGATCTTGAGACCGGCCTCTTCCATCGCCTTCACGATGGACTTCCCGTAGGCCACGAACTTGATGTCTCCCTGCACGAAATCAGGAAAGTTCTCGTAGAGGGACTTGATGTCGTAAGGATTGTAGAAGACGATCATGTCGTAGTCCTGAAGATTCATCTCCTTAAGGTCCTGAGGCACGGATTTGACGAACACGGCTGTCTTGTGATCAAGTTTCTGTGCCTCCATAAGGTTCGTCAGAGGTGAGCTGCTGCTTGAATCGGACTGTGTCACGAGGAACTTCTCCCCCTTGTGCTTGGTTCCGATCTGCTCGATTATGGAATCAGGAGTGCCGTTTCCGTAGAATATCTTGCGTTTGCGATAGACAATGTGCTTTTGAAGGTACATGGCGACAGCTTCGGTCGTGCAGAAATACTTCATCGTCTCGGGAACCTTGACCCTCAGCTCATCGCACAGGCCATAGAATGCGTCGATGGTATGGCGGGACGAGAAAATGATTGCGGTGTAATCAAGAATGTTTATTCTCTGGGTCCGGAACTCTCTCGACGTGAGAGGCTCGATGAGAAAGAATTGCTTGAATGTGATGTCAACGCCGAATTTCTCTTTCAGGGCTGCGTAAGGTGCGTCATTCAGAGGTGCGCGCTGTGAGATCAAAATCTTCTTTATTGCCATATTCTTGTTTTCTAATTCGGCCTCCGGAGGCGCTACAGCAGGAAGGCTGAAAGCACCAGGACGGTGGTCGGAAGTAATTCAAGACCGCAAAGATACAAAAATGTTGTGAAAGGATTGCAAGCCGAGGCGAAAATCTGTCCGCGCCTGTAGATGTGGATCAGGTACGTGACGGCAATGGCATACATGAGCACGACACGTGTAAGTTCCTTGTTCCCGACAGCAATGTTCAGAATGGCTCCTACAGGGAACACAATCATGAAGAGAATTATGATGTAGTTGTGGAATGCGTGGTTGGCCGCAGTGAAAGTCTTCGTCCGGTAGGATCCCATTTCCAGCTGCCAGTTCAGGAACGATCTCAACAGGAGGTAGGCGAGCATCGTGCCGCAGGTGGCCGCCAGTCCCAGGGCGGGGGAGAGGGCGCCGATGAAGTCCGGCTGATAAAGGCCGAGCGAATAGATGACCATGCATAAGGGCACGAACAGAATGATGGCCACGAGGTTGCGGCTGCCGCTCAGCTGAAGGCTGTTCTCAAGGTCAAGGCTGCCTTTCCATCGCATGATGCAGTCTCCCAGCGACGGCAGAATCTTGAAGAAGCTCCTGATGCTCAGCAGAAAGATGAATGTGAATATGACCGCGAGGCCACAGAAAACAGGATCGTCAATCATCAATTGCCTCTTTTAGCGTTGTAGCCTAAATCTTTCAGAATAGAGGTGACTTTGTCACGCAGGTCTCCCTGGACGGTGATCTCTCCGTCCTTGGCCGAGCCGCCCACCCCGCATTTCACTTTCAGGGTCTTGCCCAGAGCTGCAAGATCCTCCCGCGTGCCCACGAATCCGCTGACCAGCGTCACCTGCTTCCCGCCCCGGTTCCTTCTGTCGATGGTGACGGTGAGCCGCTGCCTGGACGGATCAAGGGTCTCCTCCTCCGGGGTCTCTTCCTTGGAGTAGTTGAAATCCGGGTCGGTCGAATAGACTACGCCGAGCCTCTGCTTCCAGTCATTGTCGGGTTTCATAAGATATTCCTTGTCATATTTTTGCAAAGATAGCGAATCCTTTTGTATCTTTGTCTGTTTTGTAAGCGGCAAAGAATATGTTGCCGCGGATTTGGCAAAGTTTTTTTAAGGATTACGTAACGGCCTTTTTTGGCCAATCCGGTTTTAGGAATGAATATGGACATTAAGAAATTCAGACTGTGGAACAGGTTGACCGCCCTGGCAGTGTTTGCCGTCTCGGCTTTCACCTATCTCTCCACCATTGAACCGACAGCCTCTTTCTGGGACTGCGGAGAGTTCATCGCGTCTTCGTACAAGCTTGAAGTAGGCCACCCGCCGGGAAACCCGGTGTTCCAGCTCATCGCAAGGCTTTTCACGATGTTCACCGGCCCGGACAAGGCCGCGGTGATGGTGAACTCGATGAGCGCGCTATGCTCGGCGCTCACCATATTCTTCCTCTACCTGACAATCGTTTTCCTTGTCAAGAGAGTGATCGTGCCGAAACGTGACGGCGAGGGAGGTGACGGTGAATATTCCGTCGGCCAGACCATCGCCATCTACGGCAGCGGCGCCGTCGGCGCGTTGGCTTATTGCTTCTCGGACACATTCTGGTTCTCGGCCGTCGAGGGCGAGGTCTATGCGATGTCATCCCTGTTCACGGCGATGGTCGTCTGGGCGATGACTAAATGGTACGAGGAGACCGACCGCAGATTCGCCAATCGCTGGATAGTGCTGATCTCGTTCCTGATGGGACTGTCGATCGGGGTTCATCTGCTGAACCTTCTGGCGATACCGATGCTGGTCTATATGTACTACTTCAAGATGAGGGAGGACAAGCCGTATTCATTCTGGGAATATGTCAAGATTCTGGCCGTCTCGGTGGTGATTCTCGCATTCATCCTCTTCTTCATGGTGCCTTACATTCCGAAGATCGCGGCCTATTTCGACCTGTTCTTCGTGAACACTCTCGGGCTTCCGTACAACACCGGAGCGGCCTTCTTCATCGTGGCTCTCCTCACGGCCTGCTTCTGGGGTCTTTTCAAGACCCTCAGGACGGGCAAGGTGTTCTGGAACACGGCCTTGCTGTGCTTCACCACAATCGTGATCGGCTTCTCGGTGTTCAGCATCGTGATCATCCGCTCCTGCGCCAAGACCCCGACCAACGAGTACCAGCCGGACAACGCCTTCACCCTTGTGCGCTACCTCTCGCGTGAGCAGTACGGCTCGACCCCGTTGCTTTACGGACAGTACTACGGAGCTCCGTACGAACTTAAGCAGGACACCTATTGGGCTCCCCTCGACGGCAAGTACAAGAAGGCTCCAAGCCCTGTTGACGTGAAGTACGACCGCGCAGGAAAGATGCTGTTCCCGAGAATGTACAGCAGCGACGAGAGGCACATAAAGTTCTACGAATCCTACACGGACGGCAAAGGGACTCCTGTGCAGGGATCACAGTACAAGAAGCCGACGCAGGGAGCCAACCTGTCATATTTCTTTGATTTCCAGCTTGGCTGGATGTACTGGAGGTATTTCATGTGGAACTTCGTCGGGCGGCAGAACGAGATTCATTCGCCGTCATCGGACCTGTTCACCGGCAACTGGGAGAGCGGGATTCCGTTCATCGACAAGATTCATCTCGGCGACCAGAGCAACGCTCCGCAGTGGCTTAAGGACAATCCGGGCAAGAACCACTATTTCTTCCTGCCTCTGTTGCTGGGTCTCATCGGCCTGTGCTTCCAGTTCGACAAGGACCGCAGGGGGTGCTGGCTGACATTCCTTCTGTTCTTCATGACAGGAATCGCCATCGTCCTCTATCTGAACCAGGCTCCGTATCAGGTCCGTGAGAGGGACTATGCCTATGCGGGATCGTTCTACGCATTCGCCATCTGGATAGGATTCGCGGTCGCGGCGATATATTCGTGGATTACTTCCGCTTTGAAGGGAAAGCACTCCGTCGCTGTGGCGGCCGTGGCTTCTCTCGCCTGTCTTTTCGTGCCTGCGCTGATGGCCGAGGAGAACTGGGACGACCACGACAGAAGCAACCGCTACACCGCCGTCGAAATCGCCAAGAACTACCTCAACTCGGTAGGGGAGAATGGATTGCTCATCACTCACGGCGACAACGACACCTTCCCTCTGTGGTACGCCCAGGAAGTCGAAGGTTTCAGGAATGATGTGAGGATATGCAACACCTCGCTTCTTGGGACGGACTGGTACATCGACCAGATGAGGTATGCCATCAACAACTCCGCCCCTCTGGACCTCTCAATCGGACAGGAACAGTACCTTTACGGAACCAACGAATGGATTCCTATCGAGGACAACCGCGGCCAGGCCCTGCTGCTGTCGGACTGCGTCACCGTGTTCAAGCATCCGGACGCCAAACTGGTCTATCAGGATGGACGCAGGCTGGACTACTGGGTGTCCCGCAAGATGATTATCCCTGTCAACAAGGAGAACTGTCTGAAGAGCGGAATCGTGAGCGGGAAGTTCGCGGAACAGATTCCGGACTCGATTGTGATTGAGATTCCTAAAGGCAAGAACTACCTCAGCAAGCCGGAACTCTTCCTGCTTGACTTCCTCTCCACCTATCAGTGGGACAGACCTTTGAATGTGCTCAACCAGGGTGGAGACCTGAACATCGGCATAAAGAACTACTTGATGTATGACGGATTCTCCTACAGGTTCACTCCGATCAGGAACAAGGTGCAGTCTCTTGATGTGGGTCTTGTGGACACAGATGACCTGTACGACAAGATGACAGACAAGTTCTGTTTCGACGCCGTTTCCCGTGAGGACTACTGCGTTGACTATCAGAACACCTACACATTCCTCGGCGTGATGTCGCTGAGAAATCTGTTCGTGTCCGCCGCCAACGCCTTCCTCGCCGCCGGAGAGAATGACCGCGCCGAGGAGATGCTCGACAAGTGCCAGCGGGTTCTCAAGCCGAAGGAGTACCCTTACGACAACTCTATCCTCGGCTGGGGTTCCAACGCCCTCTTCCCAATCGAGATGGTCAAGGACTACTACGCCCTCGGAAAGCCGGAGAAAGCCAAGGCTCTGGCCCGGGAACTGACCGACGAGCTCACCGAGTCCATCAGGTTCTACCTTGACTTCTACCCGATGTGCAAGAGTGACTTTGAATATAACTGCAACCTCATCTACTACATGACCAACGACGTCATCCGCAAGGCCGGTGACAAGGAGTTCGCCGACGAGCTCGAGAAATCCCTCGCCGCGTTCCTCTCCGTGCAGTAGTTTCGCCGCGCCGATTGTCACTCCGTTTCATGAAGAATGAGAGAAGTCAAAGTCATAGAACTCTTCGCTGGAGTTGGAGGTTTCCGCGTCGGTCTGGAAAAGGCTGACAAGAGTTTTTATAAGACCGTGTGGGCTAACCAGTGGGAACCGTCAACGAAGGTACAACACGCAGCCATGGTCTATGAGAAGAACTTCGGTCCCGGCAGTGTTTCCAATGTTGACATCAACAGCGTTCCCGTTGAGGAGATTCCGGACCACGACCTGCTCGTTGGAGGATTCCCATGCCAGGACTACTCCGTGGCATCATCACTCAGCCGCTCAAAAGGCATCGAAGGCAAGAAAGGTGTTCTTTGGTGGTCAATATATAATATTCTTGAAAAGAAGGGAGAGAAGGCTCCCTCCATGCTCCTACTGGAGAATGTTGACAGGCTTCTTCTTTCTCCGGCAAAGCAGCGCGGACGCGATTTCGCCATCATCCTTGAATGTCTCGACGAACAGGGGTATGTTGTTGAGTGGCGCGTGATTAACGCAGCCGACTATGGTATGCCGCAGAAGCGGCGCAGGACTTACATCTGCGCTTACAAAAAGGATAGTGCGGTTGCCAAAGGTTATGAGAATCCGAATGACTGGATTCAAAAGGACGGAGTATTCGCAAAATCATTCCCGATTGAGTGTGGCCGCGACATCACGGAATCGGATGCCGTAAAACTGTCTTCCTCAACGAAAAACCGCCTTGTGGACATCAGTGAATATTTTAACTGTAAAGGAGGTGACAGCCCGTTCGGTAAGGCCGGCATGATGATAAACGGAGTTGCTTACTCTACCGATGTGACACCTGTTTTTAAAGGGATTCCGGCTTGTCTTCGGGATTGTCTTGTGCGAGGCGAAGATAGACCTTCTGACATTGAGACGTTCTATATTCCTGACAATCAGCTTGAACGCTGGCGCTATTTCAAGGGTTCAAAGCGGGAGGAACGCACGAAAGCCGACGGTTTCAAATATTTTTACACCGAGGGTGCGATGGATTTTCCTGATTCAATTGACAAGCCTGCCCGTACAATCATAACATCCGAGGGCGGCAAAGGTCCGGACCGCTGCCGCCATGTCATTGAGGATGAGACCGGGAGGCTCCACCGCCTGACACCGGTAGAACTTGAGCGCATTAACATGTTTCCTTCAAACTGGACTGAACTCGAAGGCGTTGATAATGCCAAGCGAGCTTTCCTGATGGGGAATGCGCTGGTTTGCGGCATCGTTACGAAGGTTGGCGAAGAACTTGAAAGGAGAGTCAAGGCAGAATAGCTCATGCTTCCGCTTCAACGATGTGCCGGATGTATTCGTGGTTGAACCAGTAGCAGTATTTCTTGCAAGATCCTCCGTTTGGATTGGCGTTCAGGTCTGAAGAATTCCTGGCTTTCGGACGGATGTGGAATCTTTTGTGGTCACTCTCCCGATAGAAGTATTCCGTGGAGATGCGGTTGGACGCGACATTGTCCTTTATGTTCTGCCAGTATGACTCCGCAGAGAGAAGGTCTTCATAAGGCATTGTCCAGAAGAATGCCTTGTGCAGACGGTAATCAGGTTCTTTGCCTTCCCCGCAGTCTTGGAACACGATGAACAGGAACCGACTGGTAAACAGCTCATACAAGCGGGACTCGTACCAATCGTCCTCCTGAAGAATATTGGAGTAGTTTATGTTCTCAAAAGACATCGCTTCTACCGGTCTGCCGGATTTCTTTAATCGGATTGTCTTGATACGGATCCCGGATTTCCTGAACTCGTCAGATTTGGTCACGTCTCCGCAGCGCTTGCCTTGCAA
>CAVERO010000059.1:0-15597 GCA_963617915.1 Candidatus Methanomethylophilaceae archaeon
TTTATCATAACAACAATGAGCAAGTATCTTTATGGTGCTGCGGTCCAAGGCATTCAGGGATTCATTTTTCAGACAAACAGTCTGAAGGAGATTGTGGGAGCGAGCGCGCTTGTGGAGGATATCTGTACGGATATCTTTGCCGAGCAACTTGGCTTCACCAGTTTTAACCAATTGGGAAATGATCCTAATGCCATCCTCAACGCGGCGGGAAACATCAAGTATGTATTTGAAGATGAGGATAAATGTAAGAACATATTCAAGCATTTTCCCAAAAAAGTGATGGAGATGGCTCCCGGAATTACTTTCAGTCAGGCGATAGTGAAATTTGAGGATAAAGACATATTTTCAGAAGTCGTGGATGAACTGGAGAACCGATTGAGAATGGAACGCAACCGTCCGGTTCCATCTACGACTGTAGGACTTATGGGAATGCAGAGGATGCGCGAAACTTATCTTCCGGAAAGATTTCACACACAAGGCGAGTATTACGACGAAGGCACTTACCGGAAATTGCAGGTTCTTAAAGCAGATGCTCATAACGAATTCAGTCTCCGGGGAAAAGCGATGGGGGACTTGTTGGACGAGACCTCTCTGGAAGACACTGACAATGTCAGTTTATTCACAGGCGACAATGATTGGATTGCCATTGTTCATGCTGATGGTAATGGGCTTGGACAAGTTGTCAAATCTATAGGAGAAAAAGACAAAGCCGGCAAGGATTTTCATCAGTTCTCGCACATATTGAATGAATCCACAATCGCTGCGGCACAAGAAGCGGTCAAGGCATCATTGAATATATTTCTTGGAAAAGAAGCGGACAAAGAAAAGAAAAAGCGATTCTTCCCGTTCCGACCTATTGTTCTTGGAGGAGATGACCTGACGGTCATAATCAGGGGCGACCTCGCTATCGAGTTTACAAAAACGTATCTGGAATCATTCGAAAGACTGACAAAAACCAAATTCAATAGCCTTGCAGCCAAATATCCTGTTCTCAAGAACGGATTAACGGCTTGCGCTGGAATATCCTTCATAAAGTCTTCATTCCCTTACTACTATGGATACAATTTGGCTGAAGAGTTGTGTTCTGCGGCAAAAAAAGACGCAAAGAAAAAGGATAGGGACGCTATTCATTCCTGTTTGATGTTCCATAAGGTTCAGGACAGTTTCGTGGCTTCCTATAGTGAAATCAATAAGCGGGAACTGACCACACCCGACAGGCATTCTTTCAATTTCGGGCCGTATTATCTGGATGCCTCAAACATAAAAGATCCTCGCTGGAGTATAGATGATCTTCTTGCTTCGGTCAAACATCTTGAAGGCAAGGATGGTAATGCAATGAAGTCTGACATCAGGCAATGGCTGTCATCAATGATGGAGCCGGGAGGAAGTGAGAAGGCTGTTCAGATCAAAAACAGACTGGTGAAAATCAATACCGCCAATGCGGAAATCATCAATAGGCTTACCAATGAATCAAAGAAAGATACGAGTAAAGAGAACGATTCAATGACAGTCTCTCCAGCTTATGACGTATTGGCATTACATTCAATCATTTACCAAGAAATAACACATTGAGTATGAATATCAGATATAAACTAGAATTCTTTTCATATTGGCATTGTGGTTCGGGCCTTTCCGCCGGTGCGGATGTCGACCTGCTCGTTGTCAAGGACGAGGATGGTCTCCCTTTTGTCCCCGGAAGAACAATAAAAGGTCTAATTCGTGAAGCTGCTGAAGAATTATCACGGTTAAATTCTGGAAAATACGCTTCACCGGATGACCTGAATACAGTTTTCGGGAAAGCTCCAGGTGGAGAAGTCACAGAATCTAAAGGGTGTGCTTTCTTCTCAAATGCGGAATTCTCTAATTCAGATAAAGCCACGATTGTGAAAGAAGAGTTGGCCAAGCATCTGTTTGACAGAGTGAGTTCTACAGCCATAGACGAATCCGGAATCGCCAAAGAGCATAGTCTGCGAAGGATGGAGGTCGCTCTCCCTTGTATTTTGGTTGGGGACATTTATAATGTGCCTGATAATGTGGCTGCTACCATTATTGATTCTTTGAAGTTCGTCAAGAGATTGGGTGAAAACCGGAACCGCGGTCTGGGCCGTTGTGCGTTCACCGTTATAAAGTAAGCGAGTTATGGCAAAGTTACAATTTACCTGTACCCTGGTTTCAGATGTGATTCTGAATCAGAACTCCGGAACCAAAGCCAAGCAGTCCACGCTTGATTTCATACCGGGAAATACCTTTTTGGGGATTGCAGCGGCTGGTCTCTACCCAAGCCTTTCCCCAGAAGCGTCATTGAAATTGTTTCATAGTGGAAAGGTTCGTTTCGGAGATGCCCATCCTTTGTATGACAACACAAGGTCATTGAGAATCCCGGCAGCCCTCTACTATAAGAAAGGATGTGAGTTGAACGAGGGAACATTCCTCCTTTATAAATGGAATTCTGAACCTGACGTTCAGCCTAAGCAATGCCGTTCGGGTTTCTATACTTTCATCGGAGATAATGCCTTTGAGGTAAAAGTGAACAAATCAGTAGCAATCAAGTCAGCTTATGACAGGGAGCTGCGTCGCTCGAAAGATGAGGCCATGTATTCATATGAGTCTTTGCGAAAAGGAATCGTTTTCGGTTTTGAGGTTGACTATGACGAGGATGTAAAAGACCTTATAGGAAAGGTCAGTCATTCTTTGTCAGGCAGGAAACATATCGGACACTCGAAAACTGCCCAATATGGACTTGTAAATATAGAGAGTACGCCTTGGCGTGCGGTAGAATCATCTCCTGCGTTTGATTCCGAAGTGGCTCTGGCCTATGCTGATGGCCGGCTTATTTTCCTTGACAATGCCGGTATGCCGACCTTCAGACCTACTGCTCAAGATTTGGGTTTTTCCGAGGGAGCGGAAATCGATTGGGAATGTTCACAGATCCGCACATTCCAGTATGCCCCTTGGAACTCTAAACGACAGAATCCCGACACAGACAGATGCGGCATTGAGAAAGGCAGTGTGCTTGTGGTGAGGCTGAATGGCACACAGTCGCCCGCGGCGTCAAAATATGTAGGTGATTATAAGGCTGAGGGATTCGGCAAAATCATTTACAATCCATCTTTTCTCAGGAGCGACGAACGTGGATATTCTAAACTTGTTTTTAAAACCGCAAAACCGGAAGCGCAAATGGTTATAAGTGATGCATCTTCATCAATGAATGACAGGCTTCTTCAATATGCGCGAAAATGCAAGGCTAGTAACGGTTACACTGCATACAAGGTGGCCAATACTTATGTCAGTTTACATGCGAAGGATTTCAAGGCAACTGATGAAAGGTTCGCATCCCAATGGGGTTATATCCGAACACTTGCTGAACGTTCCGTGGATTTGAAAACATTCCGTGGGAGTCTTGATAAGTACCTTTCTAACGGCGTAGCTAAAGAGAAGTGGATGTATAAGAAAAGGGATTTATTATATTTCATTGACCAGAATGTTTCAAACAATTCTGACATCTGGCTTGAAATTATGGTTAATCTGGCTTCTGAAATGGCCAAACAATGCAAGCAATAATATGACAGATCAAGGTTCATTTTATGATGTGAGGCTTCAGTCCCATGTCATTCTGGAGGCAGAAACGCCTCTTATAATAGGTTCTGGCAATAAGAATACACTTACGGATTCTACCATCCTTAAAGATGTCAATGGATTCCCATATATTCCGGGGACATCAATAGCAGGAGTGGTCAGACATTTGATTGATGAAAAACAACAGAACGGGTATTTCGGAATTAGATCAGCCAAGAAATCAAAGCAAGACAGGTCAAAAGGCTCGGATATTATTTTTTCTGAAGCCAAAATTGTGGATTTCAATGGAAAGGTACGTGATGGTTTCTTTTCAGAAGACAACAACTCTGAATTCTTCAAACTTTACTCAAAGTTTTCTAAGAGGAACCACGTCAGCATTACTGAAAAAGGAGTTGCAAAAGAACACGGAAAGTTTGATGAGGAGGTTATAATCAAAGGCACAAGATTCGCTTTTGACATAGAGATGGTTGCAAAGTCTGCGGATACTGATGATGCTGAGAAATTCTTCAGTCAAGTCCTCGACATCTTGCATTGTGAGGTGTTCCGGCTTGGAGGCGGAACCAGAAACGGTTTCGGAAAGATGTCGGTGGTTGAAATACGTAAAAGAAAGCTTGACCTTTGCTCTCCGTCCGATCTGGAGGCTTACTTGTCATCATCATCGTCGCTATCCTCGGATTATTCAGCTTATGGGTGGAAGCCTTGTTCGTCTGAAAGTACATTAGCAGCCGACTGGATCAAGTACGAATTAACCCTTACCCCTCGTGACTTTTTCTTATTCGGTTCCGGAATCGGAGATGATGAAGTAGATGACACGCCGACAAGAGAGTCGTTTGTTCGATGGAATGGCTTGACGGGCAAGGTGATAAGGGATGCTATTCTTATCCCGGCGGCTTCTCTCAAAGGTGCTGTCTCCCATCGTGTTGCATTTTATTACAATCTTAAGAAAGGTAATTATTCAATGAATAAGATGCCGGAAGATTTCAAGGATTGGACAGGAAATCATAATAATGCTGTTAAACTTCTTTTTGGTTATCAAGATGATGATGGCGCTACCCCTCAAAGACGTGGGAACTGTCTTTTCAGCGACATCATTGCAGAAGCAGGAAAGAATAAGATATTGAACCACGTGAAAATAGATAGGTTTACCGGTGGCGCGATGGATGGTGCACTTTTTTCAGAGAAAGTGGTCGAAAACAAGGATCTTGAGTTCAAGACAACCATTCTGGTGAAAAAAAGTGAAGAGGAAGGTTATGCTGAGGCATTGGATTGCTTGGAAAAAGCTCTTGATGACATTGACCGCGGCACGCTGACCTTGGGAGGCGGCAGTGGCCGAGGGTATGGAGCGTTTAAATGCAAATGGACTAATAATATTGAGAATGATGGAAAGGCTACAGTTTAATAAATGCCAAGGTTATCTGTGGTATAGTGACCAAAGCAAGCCCAAAGTGTATATGGACGAGGCAATCGAACTGAATCTGGATAAGAATATCAATCCTTTTATTGTGGAAGGACAGTTATATTCTCCGGACACACAGGTATCGGTGAGCATTAAGTATGTGGACGGGCGATATATCGTGTACAGATATGCCCCAAACGAAAAAGGAGAAGGCATTGAAGAGGGCACGATTGAACAATATATTCCGAATGTAAGACTCGGCCTTAAGGACAAGGTGTTATATTTCTCTCGTTTATGGGAAGAATGTGAAGAAAAGGAATATGATGGTTTCAAGACACTCCGCCCATCTTCCCTTGTATTTAAAGGTATTGGTCAACCTATTAAAGGAAAATAGTTATGACGATTATTAAAGCACCCTATAATTTTGTTCCTCTGGAGAACACTGCGTTTTACCCGGAATGGGCAAATCATATTTCACAGGATATTCCTTTTGAGGATGGCGTTAGCGGCAGCATAGAATATACCATTACTGCTAAAACTCCCATATTTGTCAGAAATGGTCAAAGACTTGAAAAGGACACTGCAAAGCACGATAATCGATTTAGCCAAACATCTGACGGCAGATATTTTATTCCCGGCACATCTGTCAAAGGTGAAATCCGCAATATCCTGGAGATTCTAAGCCTTGGCAAGATGACTCAAGTCCAGGATAGTCGATTTAGCGTGAGAGACCTTGGTGGTGGTCCTGAAGGACAGCGGTACAAAGATCTGATAAGCAATGTATTCTGTGGTTGGCTAAAGAAAGATGGAGATAAATATACATTAGAAGATTGCGGGAAGCCTGGGAGAATCGCTCCGGAAGAAATTGATGGGCATTTCCGCTCGGAACTCAAAAAATTTGATCTTACTTTAAAATTGGGGACTTCCAAGACAGGGAACAGTAAGGAAGATGATGAGATGCTCCGGGCATCCTATGCAAAATACAATCTCCTGAAATTAATCAGCACTCACAATGACAATCAGCCGAGTTTGGACATGGAAAGCCTAGAAGGAGAATTTGAATTCGTTAACGAAGATGATTTCGGCAAGAAATTCTACAGGTATGGAAATCGGGGCAAAAAGGGAACTCTTGTACTTACCGGGCAACCATCAGCAAGAAAACAGAAAAATGGCAAATGGTCCGGCAAATACTATGAGTTTGTCTTTTTCGCACCCCAAAGAACAGTTGTAGTAGGAGGGGATGTTGTAGAAGACTTTCTTACTATTCACAAAAACAACTATGATTTCTTGAATCTGTGGAGGAATCGCTTATATTCCGGACAGAGAATTCCGGTATTTTTCATAAAGGATGTGAACGACAGTATTGCCGCTATAGGTCTAGCGTATATGTTCCGATATCCGACGGCCAATTTCATAAAGGGATCTATTCCTGCAGTGCTTCAGAGTTCTCTTCGCAAAGATTTGGCGGAATGTATGTTCGGTACGGAATCGAAGGTTCTTGGTGCCTTGAAGGGCAGGGTATTCTTCTCCCCGGTATTTGCCGAAGGCCAACCGCAGCAACTGAAGCAGGTAGATACTACTTTGAGTTCCCCCAAAGCTTCTTTCGGCCCGCTGTATGTCAAAGGTGGAACTTGGGATGACTCAAATGCCCTAATCAAAGGGCGTAAACGGTACCCGGTGAGAGACAATATCTGGAATAATGAACAGGGCAATGACAATACTGAATGTCATTTCATTCCTTTGGCTAAAGGAACTATATTCAAAGGTACAGTACGTTTCCATAATTTGAAAAAAGAAGAGTATGGGGCTCTCCTGTCGGCAATGACATTCAATGGACACAGTGAGTGTTTTCATTCAATAGGAGAAGCAAAACCTTTGGGATATGGTAAGGTCAGAATTGACATCACCAAGGCAGATGCTGTAAATCTTGTTTCTGGGGCTGAATCGGGAATGGAAGAAGCACTCGGTTCATTCAATGCGATGATGGTGAAATTTTATCCGCAATGGAAAACCTGTCCGTCATTAACGGAACTTTATGCTATGGCCAAGGGAATACCGTCCGGTAGGGAATCGGAATTTACATACTTGAAAATGAACACTTCCCCCAATGACAACGAGTTTAAGGCCGTCAAAGATAACGGTATTAGCCTTGCGCCGTTCACCTCTATCATTGCTACAAAGGGTCAAACCGACCCTATTAAGAACGACCCGGCAAGGAAAATCAATTTGAAGAGTTCGTTGGATGCTCAAATAAAGGAATACGATGACAGTTATTTAGCCGATATTGAAGACTATCAAAACGAAAGAAGTGCAATACGTAACATAAGAGATTATCTGGTTAATGGGGACTTGCTCAAGGCGAAAGAACTCATTCAGGGATTAAACTTGGGAATTATTGAAAAAGCAGAACTGGAGAAGGAACTCGAAGGTAATATTCAAGATTATGCAAACTCGGTAGATAATCTTTATGGTACATTCATAGATTCATATAAACGAGAAGCTCCTGAAGAGGCCATTGTTGAGGCAGACAAGATAATCGGCTTCTACGCTAACTTGATGACACTAGTGCCTGCGGAACTGAAGTATGTAGAAAAAAAACATCTTTTAGAAAATATTAGACAACGGCTAATAGCAGACGGCAATAATGGCAATCAGTCATTGACTGAATATTATGACAGCATTCCTTTATATAGTGTGGCTGCATTTGCAGGCAAGCTGAAGAAATGGATGGAGGCCCATAAACTATGCGCCCTTACGGAAGATTTGGCTAGAGAACTCGGGCAAATTGTAAAAGATAAGAGTGCGAATTTGAAGTCTGCTGACAAGAAAACGTGGCAAGACAGACGTAAATGGACTCCGATCGAGAATCTGATAGGTAAAGCAAATACAGATGCTGCCTTCTACATTGCTTTTAATTAAGGCATTACTAATTGTCATTATGGATTGTGCATAATGGAAACAAGAGTATTGGTTATTAAATATGCCAACCGTCTGCCGATGTCCGACATCCATCTTTTCAGGGGTGCGGTCATCGGTGCGATGGACGGCAGTGCGAATGTGTTGTACCATAACCATAGTGGAGAATCTGTAGTGTACCATTATCCCTTGATTCAGTACAAACGCATTGGTCAATGTGCTGCCATTGTGGCCATAGATGGAGGTGCTGATATCATTGGCCAGTTCCTTTCTTCCGGGGTGTCAGAGCTGACATTGGGAAAACGGAAGGAATTATTCACTGTCTCTGACGTGTTTACCACAAACAGCATGGTAAATGTCAATGAAGAGGATTGTGAATACTATCTTAATCATTGGCTTCCGTTCAATTCAGAGAACTATCAGGACTACAAATCCTTAGAAGACCTTGCCTCAAAAGTGCAGTTTATGGAGAGGATTCTTGTGGGCAACATTCTGTCCTTTGCCAAGGGTGTCGGTGTTTCTCTGGAGTCAAACGTGACTTGCCGGATAAAAACAATAGACAATCAGCGGCTTGCAAGATACAAGGGTGTGAAGATGATGTCGTTCGATATAGTTTTCAAGTCAAACGTCACCCTCCCGGACTTTGTCGGAATCGGGAAGGGCGTCAGCCTTGGGTTCGGAATGGTGAAAAAACATCGTCAAGAATAATAAAACAATAGTTATGGAAAAAGAAATTGTACATATCGCCCTCATCGGAGGGCAGCCGATGCCGGTTTATCTCGGTTTACGTGAAACTGCGGCGAAAAAAGTAATACTGATTCATTCGTCCGAGACAAAAAAACAGGCCGAGCGGATAAAGTCAGATTTCCGGTCGGAGAAGGTTGGCTGTCTGGTTGAGTTGCTTGAGCTTGAGCCGTTTGACTATTCTCAAATCAGAGACAGGGTTGAACGTCTTCTTGAATCTTACGGGGGATGGACGGTTGAAGTTAATGTCTCTGGTGGGACAAAGCCGTGGAGCATAGTCATCGCGATGTTTGTCGAAAAATATTCGAACCTGCATCTTGTCTATGTGGATCAGAACAACGTTATATACAATTATGCATCCTCTGAAAAGCATCCGGTTGCATCCTTAAGTATTTCTGAAATCTTCAAATATAACCAGACATCTGTCCAGTCACACACAAATCTGGATGAATACACAGATGAAGATAAGAATGTGCTCAGGGACATCAAGTTAATCCGTTCCAAATACAATAAGGGCAAACCCAGTCTGTTTAATACCTTGACGATTCCTGTCAAGCGCAACAAAACGAGATTTGCTAATAATGTCAAGGACACTGTTGTTGACGCGGAGAGTCAATCGGAAATCAGTTGGAACAAGAGATGCAAGTTGAAAGGTTCTGACATCTATAGACAGCACGTCCGCCTGTACTTCGTGGGCAAATGCGGTTGCCACGAAGAGTTTGAATTGATTTCTCCCCACGCTTTTGATTTAGTGACCTCCTCTGGATGGTTTGAGTATGAATTCGCGACTATCCTGCGCAAATGGTCTGCTTGTAAAGAGGTGTGGTTGAACACGATATTCCCATACAACAACAAGAATCCAAAAAATGAGATTGACATAATCGCAAGGATTGGACAAAAACTTCTTTTTGTGGAATGCAAGACGCAAGTGTCAGACAACACGGATATAGATAAGTTCTCCTCTGCCGTCAGGAATTATGGAGGGCTTGGAGCAAAAGCGATATTTGTCACCCAACAGGATATGGGTGCTATGGCAAAGGAGAAATGCGAAACCAACGGTATCGCCTATTTCAGCCTATTTAATGCCGCAGGCGAGAAAAAAGTTAGTCAATTATTTGACAAGCTTGACGAATTGATGCAAATCAGCAATACCCGATAACTATGCCGCGAAAAGTATTTATGTCGGTGTTAGGCACCGGCATCTACAATACCTGCACCTATATTGGAGAGGCAACACATACCCAAACAAGGTTCATTCAGGAGGCAACATTGATGGATGCCGGGGCAGACAAATGGGATACGGCCGACCGCATATATATTATTTTGACCAAAGATGCCCGGAAACTAAACTGGGATAAGAATCTCACGGAACGCGCAAAACAAAATAGGACAGTCTCATATTCAGGACTTGAACTGTCGCTGGAGAGGTTGGGTCTGGCTTGTCCGGTCGAGACAGTTGATATTCCGGACGGTAAGGACGAGGGGGAAATGTGGGAAATATTCAACAGAATATTCGAGAGACTTGAGCCGGGAGACGAACTCTATTTTGATCTGACGCATGCTTTTCGCTATCTTCCAATGCTTCTTATGGTGCTTGGGAATTATGCACATTTCTTAAAAGAGACCAATGTCGTCTATATGTCATACGGCAATTATGAGGCGAGGAAAGAGAATAAGGAAGACCATGCTACGGATGAAGCGCCAATAATCAATCTTTTCCCGCTGGCAGTGCTACAGGACTGGACATCTTCGGCATTTGCCTTCAAGACGATGGGGCATGTCAAAACTCTGGCAGACGCAATGAAGGTTTATTCCCTGTATGCGGACAGGGAACTCAGCAAGCGGATTATCTCGTTGTCCAACAATCTGGTGAAATTTGAATCCTTGATTGAAACGTGCAGAGGAACAGAGATTGTTACAGGACAAGTGGCTGAAGAGGTGAAAGAAAGCATTAAATCCATTGAGAAGCAGTCTCTGCCAAAACCGATAATTGAGATTCTTAAAGGTATCAGGTTGGAAATACAGCCTTTTGAGAAGGGTTCTCTGTGCAATATAAAGGCTGCTTTGCTCTGGTGTTTGAAGTTCGGACTTGTTCAACAGGGTTATACTTTGTGTCAGGAAGGCATAGTGACAGTAATATGTGAAAGATTGTCATCATTGAATCCGTATAGTACAGGAGATAAGAAAAAAGATAACAGCAGCTACAGAATCTTCTGGAGTTCCATACTTGGAGTGGACATGAAGACGGCGAATGATGAGTCTCTATGGAAAAGAGAGTTGTCGGCTCAAAGAGAATTGGCCAGAGCTGTTTTCCCTCTTGAATGGGTACAACAAATCAGGAAGAAGTATAACGAATTGACGAGACGTCGTAATCAGCTAAACCATGCGGGATTTGTCGGGGCAATGACTTCTGCGGAGATCATTGACAAATTCAAGGAAATAGTGGAAGATTGTATGGTGATATTTGACATGGAGTTGACGCTTCCGGAGGCTCATTCAGTTGTTGACAATCCGAAACTCTTCATCAACCTGTCGAATCACCCGAGCTCCCAATGGACGGCGGAGCAGCTTGCGGCGGCGGAGCAGTATGGCACAGTGACCGATATGCCGTTCCCGGTCATCGACTCCGGGGCGGACAGCGAGGAGATAGCCAAATTGGTTGAAGAAACCTTTGACCGGTTAAGATCCCTGGCTGCGGGCAAGACTGCCACGGTGCACCTGATGGGCGAGATGACTTTCACTTATGCGCTCGTCAGACGCCTCAAGGATACCGGCGTCAGGTGCGTCGCGTCCACCACCGACCGCGAAGTGGTTGACAACGGTGACGGCACCAGAACGACACGGTTCCATTTCGTGAGATTCAGGGAATATGAAAGATAGGCTGATGGCGCTCATCGCTTGTCGGAAGGATGAGATGAAAACTTGATTGAGTCTGATTATAATAGCATAATATGGAGTTGATACTTAATACTTTCGGCACATCGCTCTCGCGTGACAACGAGGGTCTTGTGATATGCAATCACGACGGATGCCAGCGAATTCCAGTCTCCGGCATCAGATCCATCCAGATAAGCCGCGGCGCACAGATTTCCAGCGATGCGGTTCTTCTCGCAATGGAGAATGAGATAGAAGTCCTTTTTATGGACAAGGCCGGGAATCCGATAGGAAGAATCTGGAGTCCAAAATACGGTTCTGTCTCTACTATCCGGAAAGGACAGATAAGTTTCACATTCGGGCACGAAGCCATAGGCTGGATTAAGGGGGTCATCTCCAAAAAGCTTGAGAATCAGCAGGCGATGCTTCTCATGATGAATTCTTCCGGAGATAAGCTTCTGCAGACACACATCGATAAATCCATCAACAGGCTGGATGACTATCGCCAGAAGATCAACGCTCTGGACGGGGAGATTGTGAATGATATCGCTGCCACCCTCCGCGGTTGGGAGGGCGTGGCGTCGAAGATATATTTTGACACCGTCAATATTTTTCTCCCCGAACAGTACCGTTTCGAGAAGCGTACTCAACATCCTGCAATGGACGCTGCCAATGCAATGCTGAACTATGGTTATGGGCTTTTGTACGGAAAGATTGAAGGTGCGTTGATCAAGGCCGGAATAGACCCTTATGTCGGGGTGATGCACAGGGATGACTATAATCGTCCGGTACTTGTCTATGACGTAATAGAACTATACCGCGTCTGGGTTGACTACGTTGTGTTCTCCCTTCTCTGCCAGAATGTCATCTCGGAAGAGCATTATTCAGTGAAGGAAGACGGCTCATATTGGTTGGAGCCCCTTGGACGACGGATGCTTATCCAGTCACTCAATGACTATCTGGACGAGGTGGTCGATGACAAGGGAAATCCGCGCAGCAGACTCACGAAGATTTCTCTTTATGCACAGAGTTTGGCTCAACGGTTTAAGAAGTACGCATAACTATGATATCGGTAGGAACGAATGTCAGGAACAATACTGAGCCTTTAAAAAAAGTGACTCCTGACTATCTTTACAATGCGCTGAGGAATCCCAGACCGGATTTCGAGTCGCGCATTTGTCAGTTGAGGGTGGTACGACAGCTCAACGAGGCGCAATATGCTTCCCTTAAGCAGCAGCTTCCATATTTTGTCTGTGCCACCTTCAATCCTGCGTTTCGGAAAACAGACAATTTCGCTTACACGCAGTATTTTGTCATGGATATTGACCATATAGGCTCCAAAGGTCTGATTATGGGAGATTTGAAAACCAGAATCATTTCGGATCCGAGAACGTTGATGTGCTTTGTCTCACCTGGAGAGGACGGGCTGAAGGTGATGATGCGGCTAAAGGACAAGTGTTACGATGCCGGAGTTTATTCGGTTTTCTATAAGAGATTCGTAAGCGATTTCAGCGCACAATACAATCTCCAGCAGGTTATTGACGGAAAAACAAGTGATGTTGCCAGAGCCTGCTTTATGAGTGTCGACCGCAATGCGTATTTCAATCCGTACGCCGAGCCGGTCGATATGTCACGGGTAATCAATCTGTTGGATTCATCAGAACTTCTGAGGCAGAAGAAAACGGCGGAAAAGGATGTAAATGAATTGCCTTCAATGTCAGTCCAGGACACATCGCGCCTACGTGAGCCTGACGATGATTCTATGGATAAGATTAGGCAGCTCCTGAAGATGCGCCAGAAGAAGCAGAATCTGGAGGAAAAGGATGTTTTCGTGCCGGATATTCTCAACCGCTTGGAAGATAAGCTCAAAAACTATGTCAATGACATCGGCTTCACGATTACTGAGATAATAAACATACAATATGGCAAGAAGATTCGTGCGGAACTCTGCCTTAAGAAGGCTGAAGTCAATCTGTTTTATGGTAAGAGGGGCTTCTCTGTCGTGGTTTCACCACGGACAGGAACCGATGAGTCCCTCAATTCTTTGCTTGCGGAGACGGTTCAGTCTTTTATAAACGAAGGGTAATATGCCGAGAGCGAAGAAACCGCCGCTCTCTTTTGTGGAGCAGATGCGAAAACTCGTTGATGCCGGGATTCGGGACAGCCCCAGGCTTGAGGTAAGGGATGAGTGTGACAATATGGAGTCCCTCGAGGGAAGAGTAAGGAATATTCTCGGATTGACTGAGAATGTCAGAAAAAAGAGTGACAGGATGTTGTTTTTTGTAATGTATGACGTTGAGAGCAATAAGGTTCGTAGGCTGATAGTCAAGTACCTTGTCCGTGAAGGTTGCACCCGTGTCCAGAAGTCGATCTTTCTGGCAGACCGTCCTGTCGAAGTCTACAACAGGATCCGTTCCGATTTGGCTGAAGTCCAGGCGGCCTACGATAATGAGGATAGCATCATCATTCTTCCTGTCACCACCGACTATCTTCGAATGATGAAGGTCATTGGGAAAAATGTAGATGTGGACATCATCACCCATAGCAGGAATACGTTGTTCTTCTGAGACTTCCCTTTTCGGGGGATTTTGGCTTGGTAATGTTCGGTGGTGCTGAAAAAGATATGCGGATGCCCGAGGAAAATCTCTGCTGAAGTTCATTGACATACTGTGTTTTTCTGTTTTTTTTGTAAATTTGTACTCGATAAGTCAAATGTCAATGAGTAGCGAAAGGAACATTTTTACTGATGATTTTCAAGTTAAGTCTCGAATTTTGAAACTTAACTATTTGTCTGTCATAGAGATGCTAAAATTGCACTCCGAGACTATCTTCCATAACAACAAGGATTAAGACGCCTGAACCTCGCCCGACCAGCAGAAGTCCTCACCCTCCGAGACTATCTTCCATAACAACAAGGATTAAGACAAAACCCGTTGTGTTTCAGCATCTCATCAGTCAGCGGCTCCGAGACTATCTTCCATAACAACAAGGATTAAGACCCTGGTACTCTTCGATACCAAGAATTTTTCCGGATTCTCCGAGACTATCTTCCATAACAACAAGGATTAAGACCCTTGTTATCTTCCACTCCTTCCTTGTCTTGCCCGCAAGCTCCGAGACTATCTTCCATAACAACAAGGATTAAGACGAGGTGTAGCAGTCCTATTCGTAGGAGCTGATACCTCCGAGACTATCTTCCATAACAACAAGGATTAAGACTCTTTGGACATTTTCTCCACTGACTTGACGGCCCAGCTCTCCGAGACTATCTTCCATAACAACAAGGATTAAGACAATATGGACATCTACGCGACAGGCAAGGCGCTTGAAAACTCCGAGACTATCTTCCATAACAACAAGGATTAAGACCACTCTTATTATATCTGAAGCGGTAAATCCGCCTCATTCTCCGAGACTATCTTCCATAACAACAAGGATTAAGACATATTGTAATTGTTCCCATAACCACCTCACATACCACTCCGAGACTATCTTCCATAACAACAAGGATTAAGACCACCTTCCATTTATATAAATCATTCCATTTGATACTGATCTCCGAGACTATCTTCCATAACAACAAGGATTAAGACTCCTCCAAGAAGGCTTTAATATATAAATGCAAGTCATCCTCCGAGACTATCTTCCATAACAACAAGGATTAAGACACAGCAGGCGATTCTTCTTGTCAAGCGCTGCTTGTTTCTCCGAGACTATCTTCCATAACAACAAGGATTAAGACTTATTATTGATAGCTTCACAGAACTTATCAATAACTCCGAGACTATCTTCCATAACAACAAGGATTAAGACATAATTGTTCCGGAGGCGTTCCTCCACCTTGCAGGCTCTCCGAGACTATCTTCCATAACAACAAGGATTAAGACGTGAGGAGGAAACGGTATTTGTTAACTTCCCGGTCGGACTCCGAGACTATCTTCCATAACAACAAGGATTAAGACATTTGTCAAAAATCGACTCCATGATTTAAGTGTTTCTCCGAGACTATCTTCCACAACAACAAGGATTAAGACCCTTTCAAATAGAATTTTGGTAATCTTATTTGCCGTACTATGAGAATATGCTGAAGC
>CAVERO010000060.1:0-15405 GCA_963617915.1 Candidatus Methanomethylophilaceae archaeon
TCAGAACTGGAAGTAGATGAACGACTGGAGGTCGGCGGTGATGAACTGACAGATGACAAAGACGGCGAGGACGCAGACGAGCGCCATCAGCGGGAGGGGCATCGAGGCGAAGCGGATGCGGTAGCGGCGCTTGAAGTTCTCGGGAAGCCAGTGGATGACCATTCCGATGACGAAGACCAGGATCACGCCGAGGTGCTGCCGCGCCATCTGCGGAACGAGGGACAGATCCCAGTCGCCGCCGATACGCTCGACCATATTCTTCGCCGTGCTCCAGGCCTTCTCGTTCGCCTCGGCGGGGTTCAGGTTGGAGCCGCTGCGGAAGAAAAGACGGGTGAAAGTTATGAATATGAACGTCATGGCGACCGCCCATCCTGTCTCAAGCCACGAGAAGGCAGCCTTGAAGCGGCACAAGTGATAGAGCATACGCACCGCCGCGCCGATGAATATTATCAGCGTCCACACGAAGAACAAGTTGAAGACCGAAGCAGGGACTGTGGTTTTAAGAATATAAAAGGTCAGGCAGACGAGTCCCGCCACAAGTGTCCTCACATAGACATTGCAGCTTTTCCAGAACCTGTAGATCAGCATTCCGAGGCCGTTCAGACCGCCCCAGATCATGAAGTTCCAGCTGGCTCCGTGCCACAGGCCGCCGAGGAGCATCGTGTCCATCCTGTTGATGTCCGAGATGAGTTCCTTGCGGTACTTCTGGCAGAAAGCAATCAGTAAAGCAAGCACGGCGGCGATGACCAGAACCACTCCGAACACCCACCAGTTCTTGGCCAGGGCCGAGGCCAGAAACGCGATTCCGAGGATAATCGCATACGAGCCGAAAGTGCCGTTACGGTTGCCTCCAAGGGGGATGTAAAGATAGTCCTGAAGCCATTTGGACAGGGAAATGTGCCACCGCTTCCAGAACTCACCGGCGTTGCGCGCCTTGTACGGAGAGTTGAAGTTCTTCGGCAGGTAGAAGCCCATCAGCATGGCGACGCCGGTGGCGATGTCAGTGTACCCCGAGAAGTCGGCATAGACCTGAAGCGAGTAGCCGAACAAGGCTGTAAGGTTCTCGAAGCCGGTGTAAAGCAAAGGGTTCTCAAAGACCCTGTCGCAGAAATTCACGGCAAGGTAGTCGCTCAGAATCAGCTTCTTGGCCAGACCGTTCAGAATCCAGAAAACCGCGACTCCGAACTGTCTGCGACCAAGGAAGAACGGCTTGCGAAGCTGGGAAACGAACTCCTTGGCCCTCACGATCGGGCCGGCGACGAGAGGAGGGAAGAAACTCAGGTAGAATCCGAAATCCCAGAAATTGCGGATCGGGGCGATTGTCCCCCGGGACACATCCACCACATAGCTTATCGCCTGGAAGATGAAGAACGAAATCCCGACCGGAAGGAAGATGGAGTCCACGTTGAACGCCTGCGAACCGGTCAGCTGATTGCCGGCGACAGCGAACCAGTCCTTGACGACGAACCCTGTCCCGAACATGTTGTTGACAACGTCCGTCAAGAAATAAGAGTACTTGTAGTAGCAGAGGAGCGACAGGTCCACCACGACGCTCAGCACCACTATGACCTTCCGCCCGACATTCCCCTTGACGCATGGTAACGCGAACGCCGAGAGATAGTTGAAGACAATCACGAAACCGAGCAGAATCAGGAACAGGCCGCTCGTCTTGTAGTAGAAGAAAAGGCTGACGAAGAACAGGAAGGCGTTGCGCAGCAGCACCTTGTTCCTGAACACGCACAGAAAGGCCAGCACGATGGCGAAGAACGCCCAGAAATAGAACTGGGTGAACAACAGAGGGTGAGCCTGGTCAAAAGAGAACAGGTTCTTGAAAAAATCAGCGGCAACGTCCCGAAATCCCATTATCGGCCATTCTTTAAATGTTCCACATATTTGTCCATCAATGCGTTGAACAGCAAATCCCCCACGAGGTCATAGCCTGTCTCGGTAAAGTGAACCTTGTCCCTTTTGGCAAGCCCGGCGGCCTCCCATTTCTTCATCGAACCCAGTCCTCCCATTATCTCGAACAAATCCCAAACACCTGCGTCACAGTCCTTTCCAAGCCTCAGGAAACCCTGTTCCGCCAGCTTCCCGTTGGAGTTCACCACATAGCCCTTCCGGCGCACTCTCCGGAAACTGTCATTGTTGGTGACAAAAAGAAGGGCGCAGTCAGGATTGACCGAACGGACCTGCGAGACCAGCGTCTTATAGCGCGCTACAAAATCATCCACGGAAAAATTCGATGCCGTGGCGTCGTTGATGCCCACTGCGAAAATCACCAGGTCAGGATTGACTATCTTCAAATCGTTCAGAAGGTCAGGGCATTTGGCATAAGAGCCGAGCGACGCCCCGTTCACCCCGATGCCCGTCACCGATATTCCCGGAAAAGGATTGTCAAGGAATATTCCCGTGAGCGTGAACTCCCCTTCCCCTTTGGTCGCGATTCTCACCGAATCCGTCAATGACGGCAGGGCGAAAGACCAGCAGGAATCGGCGCGGCACCCCACAAGAGTGTCGCCTTTCGCCAGAACCACCACCGGAATCCTCTCCCCGGCTGATGAATATCCAAGCACCCTCACATCATTGAACCGGAAGGCCGGATCCTGCGGCAAGGGATCCCGAGCCACAGTCGTGACCATCACCGAAGCCTTGTCGTCAGAAGCGCTCAAGGCTATCCCCGTAAGCCCGAGCCGCCGGTCAGGCTCTCTCTGGACATTTTTCGTGACCTTCCAGGAACCTTCGTAACTCGTCGTGAAACTGCTCGGATTGTTCGTGCGGGCCGCGGAGAACGGAAAGACCAGTCCCCGCCCCCCGTCAAGCGCCGGACGGAGCGACAGAAGATTGTTCCTCAGGCGCTTCGTCAAAGTCCCGGCCTGAACGTGTGAGCCACCTATGTGCATGATTCTCAAGTTTCCGCGGCCTTGAAAAAGAACGGAATCCATCTTGAGGTAAAGACGCTCGAATCCAAGGCTGTCCCCCGGAAACTCAATCCGGTTCTTGTCGAAACGCGCGAAATCATATTCAGGAACCTCCTTCCGCAGCGACTGCCCGCAAAGGGTCGCCGGAAGCAGCAAAATGAGCAATGAATATATCAGCGTACGTCTCATAACTCCCTCTTTGTCAAGGTGTCAGGCACAGCAGGACGAGGATTGAGACTGTCCCGGAGGTTGCGCAGGTATATTCCCACAGCCTCGTCAGAAAGTTCCTGCCGAAGCTTGTAGAAATCGTGGTAAAGGAGGAATGACCTGGCGAGAGCATTCCCTATCTCAAGCGCTCCATTATGTGTGAAATGAATATGGTCGGGCGCGCCAAGGGCAGGCTTATGGCTGACCCATTGTTTCATTGACCCGGAGCCTCCCATCACGTTGAACGTGTCCCAATAGGCCACGCCGTTCTTAAGGCAGTTGACCTTCAGGGAATCATTCAGTTGAGGCAGAAGCGGCCAGGTCACGAGATTCCCGTCCACGCTCTTGCACATGTCCGCCGGACCGATGAACATCAGCTGAGCCCCGGGAGCGACCTCCTTGAAGTAGTCGAACTGCATCACGATTTTCCTCACATAGGAAGAAATGGCCTTCTTCGACGCCATCCCGGGCATTGCGTTTCCGCCGAACTGCATGATTATCAGACGAGTGTCGGTCTTGTCGAAACTCTCCCTCATCACCTGACGGTTAATCGACGAGAAGATGAACCCGGCGCATCCCCGCAAGGCGACGTTGTCAACGGTCACGCCTCCCTTTCCGTCCAGCATTATGCCGTAGATCTCGGCGTTGCCGGAGAAGTTTATCGTGCCTTTCCCGACATCGCGCGGCAGTTCCCAAGTGACCATCGAGACTCCGGCCTTGGCCGAATCAATGACGGCCTTCCTTGACGGCAGCGTGTCGCATTCAAGCGTCATCCTCAGCCCCGCCGAATTCTGCCCCAGAAGCACGGAAACCTTTGAGATTGACTTGACCAACTCTTGTGAGTACCTGTTCTTGGTTCTGGTGAACGTGAACGTTCCGTTGCCGGAGACTTCCGTGAACTGGGTCAGGGGGCCGTAACGCTTGTGCGAGGCCTTCTTCGTCAGCGAATCCCCCACCATGGCGTAGCGCGTAAGGCTTCCGGAAGCGTTCTGCGAAAGCGACACGGTCGGAATCCGCTGGATCATCGGCACCATTCCAGGGCCGGACCCGCCGAAGCGTTCCTGAAGATCCTGCCTCAGCACAGCCGAAATCCTGTCCATTTCCAACTGTGAGTCTCCATAGTGCAGAATCCTGACTGTCCTTCCTGAATCGACCGCCGCGGCCATCTCCACGAACAATGAGTCGAAGAATTTGTAGTCGTCCTCCGGCAGACAGATTCGGTTGGGATTCGAGGTGATGTAGTCGTAGTAGTAGCGCAGGGTGTCCGTGGAGCCTTCGACCATCTCGTAGCTCTTCTGCACGGCCAGAAGCACGGAGTCAACATTCACGTCCGCCGTGCTGTCCTGAAGGTCAGCCAGATAGGCCTGATAGGACGGAAACCTCAATTTCAGACCTCCTACCTGAATGCCTTTTGGCGGATAGACGAACCAGACCGCGAAAAGCATCAGGAAAACGGAGAGAAAAAACAAAAGTACCTTAGACTGCCTCATAATCACTTCTTATAAATCACCAGTTTGCGTCCCTCGCGGATCAGGTCGCTACCGAGGTTGTTCCATCTCTTGAGGTCTGAGACCTTGACCCTGTACCTTGCGGCGATGCCTCCCAGAGTGTCGCCCCGGCGGATTGTGTAGGTAATCCTGTCGATGCCCGCGGCCTGTTGTTTCCGCAGCGAGTCCAGCCGCGCCTTCCTGAGCTCCGCCTGCTCCCGCAAAAACGCTAGCCTTTCAGCCTTTCTCCGCTCCGCCAGAGACCCTATCCGCTCAAAAGCCGCCGGAATATTTTCTGAATATTCCGCCTCGGCTCTCCGCAGACTCTCCAGAACCGGAGCGGCGGCAAGGGCGGCGGAATCCATCGCGGCAAGCGCGGTCGGACTTGTGGCGAAAGCCACCACCGACCTGTCCCAGTCGGAATATTCGTTGAAAAGTTCCTGCAACCGGTCGAGCGCTATTTCTGTGGAGATTCGTTCGTCAAAGCGCACGTCAGCGGAGTCGGAGGGCATCGTCCGCAGTCCCGCGGACATCAGGCAAGAGTCTTTCTCCCCCGAGGCGGAAACTGACAAGTGGCCCGCGCCCCGAATCGCGTCCAGCGCCGTGAGCGACCATATTCCTTCCCTCCCCTCGTCCGTCCGCTGGTCAGCGAGCGCCAACGGCAGGAAAAGAATCCGCTCCGGCATATTCCTGTGCGACAGCTCCGTCCGCAGCGAGTCGATGAACTCCGGCGTGACGCACCACGCCCGCGGCCCGCCTCCCGCAAGCAGCGCAAGACCTATGAATATGCCCTTGAAGATTCCCCTCATCTTATCGTCTTTCAAACAAAGTTTCAAAGATACGAATTTTTGCTTCTATTTCTTGTCTCCCGACAGCAACTCTATCCTGCGGTCAAAGACGGACATCATATCCCTTCAAACGTTCATCATCCAGCACAAAGCCTTTCGTGAGGTATTCTTTAAGCACACCTGTAGCCTAAGAAGCTGCGTAGTGACTATCCCTAAAAAGCGTTGTCACATTTGAGGCCGATTAACACAGCTGTTTTACACATTTATCCCGCCATTGGCAGTAAACCAAGAATATTCTTACTCCTGGCGGATGTACGTCTCTGTTTCGGGGTCTTTGGCACCGATTTCCTGAAGCTGCAGTTTGTCCGAGGTCAATGCGAGCACATTGTAGCGCACCGGCTTCTTCGAGTGTTTCTTGAATTCTGAGACAACGCTTTTGCTGATGACATTCATAAAGAATTTCGGAAAGCCGTCAGGTTGCTCCAAAACCTCGGTCTTGACTGATTTCGCATCGTAGGTCTGAGACAGCACCTTGTCTGCAAAAGACCATGTGCCGGGGCACGAGATTCTGACCTTCAGTTTGACCGGAGCCTGTTGTCCGTCCTTGTCATCGGTAAATTTCATTTCCATAATCAAGGCTTCCTCAAACGTGCCGTTTTCCGCGATGGAAAGCGTTTCAGATGCGGTCATCTCCGAGCCATTCTCGGAACCTTGGTGGGTCTGAGTCCATTTTCCGGTTATCTCCTGGGCATAGAGGCTGACCGACAACGCCAGACTTAACAGAACGAGGATTAAATTCTTCATAACTCAACAATTAACTATAACAAAAAAATACTGACATTTATTTCGCTTCGGTGCTTCGACAGGCTCAGCAACCGACAGGCTTGGCAGCTAACAGGCTTGGCAACCGGTAGGATCACCTACAAGCTTGACAGCTAAAGGCTGGGCATCCAACAAGCTGGGCATCCAAAAGGCTTGGCAAGCGACTGACTTGGCAGCCAAAAGGCCCGGAAAACTTGTGAAGTGGGGTCGCTGAGCCTGTCGAAGCGACACTGTAAACGCCGCTTACAGCTTCGCGACGGCGGTGACGAGCTGATCGCCAAGACCGATGGTGTAGCCTTCAGTGGTGAAGAAGACACGGTTGAAGGTGTCGGCGAGGAGGAAGTACGGCATCCTGCGTGCGGTCAGGTCAAGACCGTCAGGGATTATTCCGAAACGCACATTGGACGGGAGCGAGGCGGAATATTCCTTAAGCCATCCGAGACCTTCCGCGGTGGTTAGGAGCAGGATAGGGCGACTCCAGGCCTCCAGACCAGATTTCGCCGCGATGAGGTCATTGATGGCGTGGACGGAAGGCTCCTGACGCGGGGTAAGGAAACCTACCACATAGAATCCGCGGCCGGTGGTTGAAAGAACCGAAACTGGTTCGGAACCCGGCTCCGCCTTGTACCTGGTCTCTGCGTCGAACGAACCGATAACGGACAGCTTGTCTTCCGGAATGGTGATGCACAGATCAAGCGTAGTGGTTTCGCCCTCCCTGACGGAGAACTGCTGCATCGTGACTGGCACGCTCCCGTCGGAGAGACGGTTGCCGCTGACAAGCACATAATCACCAGCATCGAGCCGGACTCCTTTCTTGAACACATTCGCCCAGCTTACTCCTCCGCCCATGTCCACCTGACCTTCGTCGAAAGACAGCAGCTTGGTGCGGCCGTTCTCTATCTTGCTGACTGTGAAGTGGGAATAATAACCAGGATTCGTCAGGACAGCCGTCGGCTCATAATTCAGAACCAATGTCCCGGTCGGAGCGACAACCTGCGAGGCCGCCTCGAAATCCACATCGACCCACTGACCGGCAGCCTTGTACTGAATCTTGCCGGTCACAGGATCCTTGCGCGCGTCAATCCCGAGAGTCCTTGCGAGAGCGACAAAGAATATATTCCTTGAGCGCACGTCCGCCATCCGGGCCTCATAAACGCCGACAGGGGACATCGGGATGCTCCAGGCCTTAGGGTCGCGCAGCACGGCGATGCTGTCCTGAACCCATTTGATAAGGTTCTCCGGAACAGACAGCTCCTCCTTTGAAAGCTCTGTCCCGAAACGTTCCGTGAAGAAAGACTTGTAAGGACTGAGGAACTCATTCTCGACCCTTGGACAGAGGATGGCTCCGGAGGCATTGTAACTGTCATCCAAAATCGCCCTCGTCACATCAATCATGTCCTTGTTGCTCAAAGATTCAAGCAGATTGAGAGCCCTTGCGTCAGGGTGATCCTCCAAGAACTTTGAGACAACCTCGTGATTGCCGGCGGAAAGCGCGAGAAGCCGGCCTTCGTCCGTGCCGTCCGGCTGGACGAAAGTGGCCATGTACGCCTTCCTGATGCTGTCCTCCCGGGCGAAACGCCTGTCATTCTCGGCCCTCTGCTCCGGAGAGACTTCAGGAATATTCGCGGTCTCCGGCGGAGGGACTATCATCATCGACCGGGGATCTGAAGAATGCCGGTCAGAAATCGTGATCGTCACCTCGGTGTCCTTGCCGAAAGAGACCTTTGAATATCCATACTTGCCGTTCTTCGAAGCCCATGCCATCATATCCCCTTTTCCCGCGGTCAGGAACGTGCGTCCCTGAGCGTCTGTGTACTTGGAAAGAGCCGGATAGAACTCGGCGTAGTTGTAGATTTTGAAATCGACCAATGCGCTGTCAACCGGAGAACCATCCTCATCCACCACCGTGAAATCCACACGGGCGGTCTTCGCATAGTTGTCAATCAGATTGATTTCCGTGAAGTTAGGGCCGACCATCACTTTCTCCTCCGGTCCGTCATAGCTGCCGAAAACCCTCGTGTGCATCAGCAGGCCTCGGCTGGCCGGAGAATTGAACCAGCCCAGATTCAGGACAGGCTCCGGCTCGCATGCGCCAAGGAAGTACCATTCGCCGTCCGCCCAGGCCTCCACCCAGGCGTGATTGTCATCCGTGTGCGCCCAGCGGGGAGTGTAAACCTGGCGCGCCGGGATTCCGACCGCCCTCAAGGCCGCCACGGCAAACGTGGACTCCTCACCGCAACGTCCCAGCGAACTTCTCATCGAGGAAAGCGGAGACAGGGTACGCGCGTCGGAAGGCTTGTAGGTCAACTTCTCGTGACACCAATGGTTCACTTCCAGAATGGCGTCCTTCATATTCATTCCCTCCACCCGTGGCTTCAGCTCGCGGTAGAAGGCAACCCTTGAAGTGTCAAGGCTCTCGTTGTTGGCTCTTATCGGCAGCACAAAATGCCTGAACACTCTTTCCGGAACATTCCACCCCATCTCCCTGCGGGCGGCGAATGACGAACGAATATTCCGGAGATAGTAGTCCGTACTGTAATCCGTCACGTCAGCGAGCGGCATATAGGCATAGAGAAACTCCAGAGCCTCAAGCTCTTCGGTCGTCAGATAGAGATCGCTGACAAAACCGTTGGACTCCGTCAGGCACTTCCTGTCCTTGTCAACCGCAAAGAAACCTTGCAGGCGTTCCGACTGCAATCTTTTGCCCAAATCCGCCTCGACCTGCGTGCGGTAGGCGGTGTCTGTCATAAAATGATGGACCTCGCAAGATGAAAGCAGCGACAGGGCCGCCATCAAGGAGAAGAATGTCTTTTTCATAAAAACTTCAATTTTTGTTTCTTGTTTCCCGCCTCGCAAATCTATCACTACCAAACAACCCTCCCCCGGCAGCAAAACCGGAGAGGAGGGCTGAATATTCTTTAATTATCGACCATAAAGGTCTGCTGACTTTACTCCTCTTCCTTCTCCTGTGCGGCGTACTCGGCAAGAAGCTTGGTCTGAACGTCACCCGGAACAGGCTGGTAGTCAGCGAATGTCATCGTGAACGTCGCCGCGCCTGAGGTCAGGGAGCTGAGGGTTGTGGAGTAGCGGTACAGCTCGGCGAGCGGAACACGAGCCTTGAGGACCGAGAATCCCTTGTCAGAGCTCATTCCTTCGATGAGAGCCCTCTTGTTCTGGAGGTCCGACATGCACGCTCCCATATAGTCGGCCGGCGTCAGGATCTCGACATTGTAGATAGGCTCCATGATCTTCGGACCCGCGTTGCGGAACGCCTCCTTGAAGGCGTTGCGGGCGGCGAGGATGAAGGAGATTTCGTTTGAGTCAACCGGGTGCATCTTGCCGTCATAGACATAGACCCTGATGTCCCTGGCGTAGGAACCGGTCAGCGGTCCCTCGGTCATCTTGTCGTTCAGACCCTTGAGGATTGCCGGCATGAAGCGCGCGTCGATCGCGCCTCCGACAATGCAGTTGTAGAACTCAAGCTTTCCGCCCCATTCAAGGTCGAACTCTTCCTTGGTCTTCACGTTGAGGACAAGTTCCTTGCCGTCAATCTTGAACTTGTTCGTGAACGGAACGCCCTCGACGATAGGACAGATGAGGATGGAGACCTCACCGAACTGGCCTGCTCCGCCTGACTGCTTCTTGTGGCGGTAGGTGGCCGTGGCCACCTTCGTGATGGTCTCGCGGTAAGGAATCTTCGGAGCGAACAGAACAACCTTCACGCCGAACTCATTCTCAAGACGCCACTTGCAGACATTGATGTGCTGCTCGCCCTGTCCGCTGAGGATGGTCTGCTTGAGCTCCTTTGAATATTCAACGATGATTGTCGGATCCTGGGAGGAAATCTTCGAGAGAGCCTCGCCAAGCTTGGTCTCGTCGTTCTGAGACTCGGCCTTGATGGCGCAGCGGTACTTGGAAGCCGGGAACACTATGTGCTCGTAGGCGATGCCGGAGCCAGGCTGTGAAAGGGTCACGTTCGTCTTTCCGGAACGCAGTTTCACAGTACAGCCGATCTCTCCGGCCTGAAGCCCAGTGACCTTCTCCTTTTTGGCGCCGGCCACGGCATAAATGGCTGAAAGCCTTTCCTTGTCACCGGTCTCCGCATTCTCAAGATCCATTCCCTCGGTCAGATGACCGGACATCACCTTGAAGTAGGAAACCTCGCCGAGGTGCGGCTCGACATCTGTCTTGTAAATGAATATGGAAGTAGGGTTCCCGACGTTGCACTCGATGACATTCCCGTCCTTGGTCGCGGACTTGGTCTCGGCTGGAGAGATGGCGGTCTTGATGGTGAACTCCATAAGCCTCTTCACGCCGATGTCCTTCTTGCCGGAGAGGCAGAAGACAGGAAGCACGCCGCCCTGACGGATTCCCTTGCCGAGACCCTCGCGGATCTCGTCCTCGGTCAGCGAACCGTTCTCGAAGAACTTCTCCATAAGGGTGTCGTCAAACTCGGCGGCCTTCTCGATGAGTTCCTGACGGAGGGTCTCCGCCTCGTCCATAAGGTTCGCCGGAATCTCAAGATCCTCACGGGTTCCGTTGTCGTCCTTGAAATGGTAGTATTTCATCTTGAGGACATCGATGAAGCCGTCAAATGAAGGCCCCGGGTTGACCGGGAACTGGACGATGATCGGCTTGTGGCCGAAAGTCTCCTTCATCTCGGCGATGGTCTTCTCCCAGTCCGCCTTTTCGGAGTCAAGCTGGTTGACAGCCACGATGAGAGGCAGCTTGTACTGGTCGGCGTAGCGCGCGAAGATGTCTGTGCCCACCTCGACGCCCTGTTGTGCGTTGATGACAAGAATACCGTTCTCGCAGACCTTGAAGGCTGACACAGCGCCTCCGATGAAGTCATCGGATCCCGGAGCGTCGATCACGTTGAACTTTGCGTTCATGAACTCGGCGTAAAGCGGAGTCGCGAAGATCGACCTCTGGTTCAGTTTCTCGATTTCCTCATTGTCGGAAACAGTGTTCTTGTCCTCGACCGTGCCTCTTCTGGCGATCACCTTGCCCTCGAAGAGCATGGCTTCAGACAATGTGGTCTTACCTGACTTGGCGCTGCCAATCAGAACCACATTGCGGATGTCTTTAGTAGAATATTCCTTCATTACTATAAGTTATTAATTATGAAATCACTGTTGGCAAAATTGCATTATGTGGAACGACTTGATAAAAATCGATTTACCTTTTGAGGTGCCCCATAGATTCGCCGAAAGGCAAATCTAATAAAAAAATGTCCCAATAGCAACACTATTTCATAATCTTTTGCTCCACCTCCACATTCCCGCAGCTCCGGTAGAAATCAACCAGAGCCTGCCCCCGCCACCCGAGTTCCTCATAAATCATCTTATCCAACAGCACCGGGTCGGCGCCGATCAGCGCGCATATTTCCGGAAAACCGGAAATCCTTGAGAAGATCCTTTCCTCATCCATCATCCGCTCGAAAGCGGCGTAGCAATATTCTGTTCTGTCCATGGCAAAAAGTGTTTTACGCAAAGAACATCACTTCAACCCGAAAAAGCAACCGCAAGTTGTAAATCCCCGGGGGTAAACACTACAAAATTTCTGTTTTTTATCAAATATATACGTTTTTTATAACCTTGGGTTGCATTTTACAACCAAAGGCTATAAATCGCAAACTTCACTTTTGAATATTTTTGTGACTGGACAAAAGGGGTTCACTGAATATGGATGACAAGACGATAAAGGTCAACCTTGAAAGAAAAAGGAACGAACTCGGCCTCTCGCAGACCGAGATGGCCCGCCGTCTCGACATATCCCTGAATGCCTACCGTAAACTTGAGAAAGGCAATACCCGCATCCTGAATGAGCACGTCGGCAAGTTCGCCGAGGAAGCCGGAGTCTCCGTGGCCGAGCTTGTGAACGGTTTTGAACCTGTGAGTTCCTTCGAGAGCGGGCTCAACGACATAAAGGAAGCCTACGAAAAGAAATTCAGAGCCTTGGAGGAAAGCTACACAAGCGAGATCAAAGTCATAAGGGATGAAATCCTGCGGCTGAAAGAAAAGCTCAAGGACAAGGAGGAGGTCATCGCCATGAACCGCAAGCTGATCAGCCACTACGAGAAAGAACTCGGACTAAAGGCCGGAGAATAGCGTCGGCTCAAGTTCCTTCGGGTGGAACGACCGCCTGTGCCACGGGGTCAGCCCGTACTTCCTGATGGCCTCGATGTGCTCCTTCGTCGGATAGCCCATGTTCCTGTCCCAACCATATTCAGGAAACTCTTTCGCCAGTTCCCGCATCTTTTCGTCCCTCCAGGTCTTCGCCAGAACCGACGCCGAGGCGATTGATGAGTACGTCGCGTCACCGTGGACCACGGTGCGGTAGGAGTCAAAGCCATAGTCATCGAAAGGTCTGAAACGGTTGCCGTCTATCAGCAGGAAATCCGGTTTTGGATTGAGCCGACGGACTGCCCTCTGCATCCCAGTGACCGACGCCCAAAGGATGTTAAGTTCATCAATCTCCGCCGCGCTGACAGCCTCTACTGCCCACGCCACGGCCTCACGCTCGATTATAGGCCTTAAGAGATCTCTCGATTTCTCACTCATCTTCTTGGAATCGTTCAGCAACGGGTGGTGAAAATCCGCCGGCAGAATCACTGCGGCGGCATAGACGGGTCCGGCCAGCGGCCCGCGTCCGGCCTCATCGCAGCCGGCCTCGCAGCGCCCGGACTCCATAAAAGGCAGCAGATGTATGTCTTTCTTTATAATATTCATAAATCAAATCTTGCCGTCGTACAATCACTTAGACATAATTCCCAACGGTCGCTGAGCCTGTCAAAGCACCGGTTGCTGAACTTGCCGAAGCACCGGTCACTTCGACAGGCTCAGTGACCGCTGGGTCAACCCCCATCACCTCCGGGAATGGCAAATATAGCCAGAAATTTGAGTTTAGGCAGGAATTGGCTACTTTTGTTGGTTATTTCCGTTGGAAATGGCTACTTTTATAATATTAAAGACAAATTATATGAGGAAATTTTTTGTTTCTGTCGCCGCAGCCCTTATGGTAGGGTTCAGTGCGATGGCCGACGAGGGAATGTGGATGCTTCCGCTTCTGGAGAAACTCAACGCCGGCGCGATGAAGAATCTTGGCTGCAGGCTCACACCTGACCAGATCTACAGTGTGAACCATTCTTCGCTCAAGGATGCGGTCGTCATCTTCGGCGGAGGCTGCACGGGAGAGATGATCTCCGACAAAGGCCTTCTGGTGACCAACCACCACTGCGGCTACAGCAGCATCCAGCAGCTCTCGTCCGACGAGCACAACTACCTTGAGGACGGATTCTGGGCTATGAACAGCAGCGAGGAAATCCCTGTCCCGGGGCTGTCCGTCACCTTCCTTGTGAACATGAGCGATGTCACCGAGGCTGTCGTGGGCGCGCAGAGTGAAGAGGAACGGAAGGCGGTTTCAGAAGCCCTTGTCAAGGCGTCAGAGGAGCAGAATCCGGGATGTGAAGTGACTCTCACCTCCTTCTACAACAACAACGTGTACTACATCATCGTCTATAAGGTGTTCAAGGACATCCGTTTCGTGGGCGCCCCGCCGGCATCCATAGGAAAGTTCGGCGGCGAGACCGACAACTGGATGTGGCCCCGTCACACGGGCGATTTCTCGATGTTCAGGGTCTATGCCGGAAAGGACAACGAGCCGGCGGAATATTCTGAGGACAATGTGCCTTACGTGCCGAAGCAGTCGCTGAAGATTTCCCTGAAAGGAATCAACGAGGGCGACTACACGATGATCATGGGCTACCCGGGACGCACACAGAGGTACCAGACCGAAGCGCAGCTGAACCACATGATGGCTCTGAACGACATAGCCATCGAGGCCAGGACACTGCGTCAGGACATAATGTGGAAATGGATGGAGAAAGACCCTTCCGTCAGGCTGAAATATGCCAGCAAATACGCGGGCTCGGCGAACGGCTGGAAGAAGTGGATTGGCGAGAAAAAGGCCTTCAAGGACTTGAATATCATCGAGAAAGAGCACGACAAGGAGGCTCGCTTCCAGAAATGGGTCGATAAGAACAAGAAGCGCTCCGAGCTTTACGGCACGGCCATCGCCGACATCGCCGCCGGAATCAAGGCCAACGAGCAGGCGGATATGGATGTCAAACTCCTGAGCGAGACTGTTTTCAGAGTTGAGCTCATGAATTTCACCAGTGCGTTCAACGGTGCTTGGCATAAAAGCCTGAAGGCCGGTTCTGACACCGCGACAGCCACTGCGAAAGGCTTGGAGGCGATGAAAGCCGTCTATGAGGACTACTACGCCCCTCTGGACAAGGAGGAGACAGCGGCTCTGATGAAATACTACAGAGAGAAGGCCAGGCCGGAGAACTATCTGGAAGGCCTTGGAGAGGATTTCGCGACACTGGACATCGACAAGTACGTCGATGAGTTGTTCAGAACCACTGTCTTGACATCATACGAAAAGGCTGCCGAGGCCATCGGTAAAGACGGCATCGCCGCCATCAGGCACGATCCGGTCAACAAACTGTCCTCTTCCATCGTAAAGGTCTTCGTCAAATTGCGCGGTCAGCAGAACCAGGAGGCCAAGGAGCAGATAAAGACCGCCTCCAAGGCCTACACCGCCGGCCTGATGGAATGGAGCAAGGGCAAGGCGATGTACCCTGACGCCAACTTCACGATGAGGCTCACCTACGGGACCGTGAAGTCATATTCCCCGAAAGACGCTCTGAACTACAGGTACTACTCCACCATCTACGGTGTGATGGAAAAGGAGGATCCGGACAACTACGAGTTCATCGTTCCGGAGAAGCTCAAGCAGCTCTATGTCAAGAAGAACTACGGCCAGTACGCCATGGCTGACGGCAACCTGCCTTGCTGCTTCCTCACCACCAACGACATCACGGGCGGCAACTCCGGAAGCCCTGTCCTCAACGCCGACGGCGAGCTGATAGGTCTGGCCTTCGACGGCAACTGGGAGTCGATGTCCAGCGACGTGATGTTCGAGCCTGACCTCCAGAGATGCATCTGCGTGGACATCCGCTACGTCCTCTTCCTCGTGGACAAGTTCGGCGGAGCCGGCTACCTCACCAAGGAAATGAACATCGTGAAATAACGACTCCGCCCCTATAATCACAACACTCGGAGCGAAGCGACCGAAGGGGTTTCGGGGAATCCTTTCCCCGTGCCCCCAGGGGCTGTC
>CAVERO010000061.1:0-15326 GCA_963617915.1 Candidatus Methanomethylophilaceae archaeon
TTCTTCCAGTCCTCAACCGGCGGAACGATGCCGAGGGCGATGATCTCCTCGCGCATCTTGCAGAGATGCTCGTAAGACTTCCGGAGGTCGGCCATCTCGGCTTCAGTTCCCTTAGGCTCGGTGAAGTGGACACCTGTGGCGTCGATTGTGGTAGGCATGGCCATCATCACGTTCTTGAAGCCGCACTTGTCGCAGTTCACGTAGCAGCCCGCAGGCCAGGTGAACGGAGTTCCGCCCATTGCGCCCTCGATCATCTTCACAGCCTGGTAGGCAGGGCTCTGGAATGAAGAGCGTCCACGAAGTTTGATGATGTTCGAGCCACCCTGGATTGTGTCGTGCTTGATTTCGGCCCAACGCTCCTCGGAGATGTTGAAATCAGAGAGAGGCTTCCCGTCAACCTTGGCGTTGGAGGCGAAAACAGCCATCTGCTCGCCGTGACCGCCGTAGGTGTAGCAGTCGGTAACTTTGGACTGCTGAACACCGCAGGCCTTCGCAAGCTGCTCCTGGAGACGTGTGGAGTCAAGAGCCGCAAGAGAGGTGAGCTGGTTAGGCTTGAGGCCAGAGTGGATGAGGGCGGTGAGAGCCGTCACATCGGCAGGGTTGAAGATGACCACAACGTGGTTCACATCAGGGCAGTACTCCTTGATGTAGTCGCCGAACTGGGCTGCGATCTGACAGTTGCCTTTGAGAAGATCCTCGCGGGTCATGCCTTCCTTACGAGGCGCGCCGCCGGAGGAGATGATGAACTTGGCTCCTGTGAAAGCCTCCTTCGGGTCGGTCGTCCAGGTTACATTGGCACCAGGGAAAGCGCAGTGGTACATTTCCTCGGCGACACCGTGAACGGCCGTCTCGATGATGTCATAAAGGCAGATGTTAGGAGTAAGACCGAGCATAAGGGCGGTCTGTGCCATGTTGGAGCCGATAGCACCGCCGGCGCCGACGATGAGCAGCTTCTCGTTTGTCAAAAATCCCATGATTGATAAAATTTTATGTTGTAAATCCTATTGTCTCCCGGCCAAGTCGTCAAGCGCGCAAAAAGCAATGTGAATCATCTGTTTTTACCGCTTTCCAAATTACCGCACAAAGATAACAATTTCCGAGGTATTTTCTTTCGGATTCAAAAAAATCATTATCTTTGCATCGATAGTGATGATGAAAAAATAAGTCGGTAAGGTTTTGTGAAGGATTCTTGCGGATAAATTTGTTTGTGAAGAAGGAGAGTGCCGGTGGCACATGACTGATGAACAAATGAATTCAGACCAAAAAGACGAGCAAAAGCACCAAGTTATCTTTTAGGAATCACGTAACGAAGATTGACTGAATTATATGGAACCTCCCAGTTCTGTTCTGACAGACGGCAAATCAAAGGCGGATCCCCGATCGGACGACCCGTTGTCGTGCAGCGTGTTTTATAGTCATCTGTTGACCATCCCGGGCCAAGGCAAGGCCGCGGGAGCATTGTCTTATTTGAATATCTGAATTTATGGCACTATATTTAAAAAAGGAATTGGAAGAATCCAGATCCCTGATAGGGGTCTGGCAGATAACCGAAACGGAAGATGAACTTCGCGAGCTTGCCTCCGTACCGTCGGACGAGATGGAGGAGATCTCATTCATAAGCAACGAGTCGCTCCGCAAGCAGAGACTTGCGGTAAGGGCGCTTCTCTGCGAGCTGTTCGGCGAGAAGGTTTACCTTAGCCACCATGACAACGGCAAGCCTTACCTTGAGAACAGCGTGACCAACATAAGCATCACGCACACTGACAAATATGTCGCCGTCATCCTGAATGACAACGAGGATGTCGGCATCGACATCGAATCCCTCTCCAGGGACTTCTCGGCCGTGGAGCGCAAGGCTCTCTCCGAGGATGAGCTTGAAGATCTGGAGGAGGACAAGAGGAACGAGCAGCTTGCGATCTATTGGTGCGCCAAGGAAGCCATATTCAAAAGGCTTTCGGCCTACAGGGTGAACTTCGCCGAGCAGATCGAGGTCGAGCGCTTCCGTCCCAAAGGCGAGGGTGAGCTTGACGCGACATTCATCCACAAGGACGGCTACGAGGAGGAGTTCGAGCTTGAATATATCACCTTTGACAACCACGTGCTTGTCTGGGTGGCAGGATAATATTGTTTAACCATTTAATCAACCTAATGCATTATGTCAACGACAGTTTTGGTGATAATCTCCCTTCTGGCGGTCATATTCATTTACATCTTCTTCACACAAAGGACTTTTGTCTCTCTGGAGGAGAAGATGAAGAACGCCTTCAACCAGATCAACGTCCAGATGAAGTCAAGGTGGGACGCCGTGACGAATCTTGTCCAGATGACCAAACAGTACGCCAAGTACGAGCACGACACCCTTCAGGATGTGATTTCGAAGCGCAATCCCTACGTCACCGAGCCGAAAGAGATTGCCGAGAACGAGGCCTCTTTCAGGTCAGTGTTGAGCCACCTGAATGTGGTCGCTGAACAGTACCCTCAGCTTGCGGCCAACGCCGTGTTCATCAAGACAATGGGCGAAATCAAGGACTATGAGGAAAAAGTGCGGCTGAGCAGGATGGTCTATAACGACAGTGTGACCAAAATGAACGTTTTGGTGCGCCGTTGGCCTTCTTCGATGGTGGCCTCGATGCTTCATTTCACCACGCACGACCTTCTGCCGGAGGACACTGCGGTCGTCAACTCTCCATCGGTCTCGGAAATATTCAACAAGTAGGGCCATGAGGAGGTTTCAGGCATTTCTCCTGGCCGCCGTCATTTCGCTCGTCGCTGTCCCTCTGTGTGCCGGCAGCGAAGTTGATTCGTTGAGAATCAATGTGGAACTGCGGGATGACGGTTCGGCGGTCGTGACGGAGGTGTGGCAGATTGATGTCTCAGACGGCATCACCGAATGGTACCTCGTCGCGGACAACATGGGCCGTATGACCATCGGGGACCTGACTGTCAGCGATGAGACGGGCAATGAATATTTCAATGAAGGAGAATGGGATGTGGACCGCAGCCGCGCGAAGAAAGCCGGGAGATGCGGTCTTGTGACCAGATCCAACGGCTACGAGATATGCTGGGGCGTAGGAAGCTCCGGACGGCACACCTACACTGTGCGTTATCTGATGACGGGTCTGGTCAAGGGGCACGAGGACATGGACGGGTTCAACCATATGTTCGTGACCCGTGACCTCGGGTCTTCACCGCAGTCCATCATCCTGACAATCAGGAAGCCGGGGCGTGAATTCTCCACCTCGGACACGAAAGTCTGGGCGTTCGGATTCCGCGGCGAGATCCACGTGGAGGACGGGGCTGTGGTGGCGCGTACCACAGAGCCTTTCACAAGACAAAGCGCCATGATAGCGATGGTCGGCTTTGAGAAAGGGATGTTCCATCCGGAACTGACCGAGAAACGGACTTTCGAGCAGGTGCGGAAGAAAGCGATGAAAGGGAGCGACTATTCGGATTCCGGCGCCGGCTTCTGGGATTACCTCCCGGTCTTGCTGGTCGGCGGTTTCGTCTCCTTTTGTGTTTATCTGAAGATAAGGACAGTCAAAAGAAAAAGATACCTTCTTGGCGGCGGCGAAAGGAGTGTCGGCTGGTTCAGGGACACCCCACTTGGCGGCGACCTGAAAAGAGCCTACAGCATTCTGACAGCGTTTTCAGGCAAGGAGACGAAGGAAAGGCAGAAACTGATAGCCGCCTACATCACCCGGCTGTTCTACCGCGGGGCCTTCGAGATTGTCCCGCAGCCGGGCGGAGGGAAACCTTTGATGAGAGTCAAGGACTTGGAGACTGATGACGAGGCCGACCCGAGTTCCGACGAGGGACTTGAATCGAGACTCCACTCATTCATCAAGGAGGCGGCAGGAAGGGACGGCATCCTGCAGAAGAAAGAACTTCAGCGCTGGGCCCGCATCTCCGGAAGCGACCTCTATCGCTGGGGCAGGGACGCGCGGGAGAAAGACCTTACACTTTGGGCCATCAAACCTGAAGAGGCGCGTCAGGTCTTCGGACTGAAGAGATTCCTTAAGGAATTCACGGCTATCAAGGACAGGGGCGTGGTTGAGGTCAAACTCTGGAACAACTACCTGATTTTCGCTGCGCTGTACGGCATCGCCGACAAGGTGGCAAAGGATTTCCGCAAGGTCTGCCCCGAGTATTTCACCTTGTCTTCGGAGGCGGAGCTGCTGTACGATGACACCACGACATCCATGGTCAATGAGATGATATGGATGACTTCCCGTAATTTCATTTCCGCTGCCAGAGCATACGAGGCTTCACTTACCGGCGGCGGTTCAGGCTCTTCGGGCGAGGGCGGCACGTCCTCCTGGGGCGGCGGCGGCGGATTCTCCGGCGGCGGCAGCGGCGGCGGAGGCCGATGATTCCCTGAATATTCAGGTTTGTCCATCTATGAATATGCGGATAAAGGATTGCGTACAGTGGCTTTGGCGAGTCTCCGGAAAGTTGCGCCCGCTCATTCTGTGCAGGGGGCTGATGGGGATGCTGTATGTAGGTGTGTCCCTGTTCTTCATTTGGGTGAGCAAGTGCCTGATTGATGTGGCGACCGGACAGTCTGAGGGCAGGATGGGCGTTCTCATCGCCCTTCTGGTCGGATGTATGACAGTCAGGCTGGCGCTTTCCACTTTCGGGACACGCCTGAGCGGCAAGATGGAGGTGCGCCTTTCCAACAAGCTGCGTTCCGAGATATTCACACGTATTATGGAAAGCCGGTGGAGGGGGCGCGAGTCCCTTCATTCGGGAGATGTGCTGAACAGGTTGGTCGAGGATATTCCAAGAATCACGGATATGCTGTGCCGGGGAATCCCTTCCATTATGGTGACGGCCGCCCAATTGGCTGGAGCGCTGGCGCTGCTTTATGTTCTTGACGCCAGGCTCGCTTGGGTGATCGTGTTCATCATGCCGCTGGCTTTGTTGTTCAGCAAAGGCTATGTGATGAAGATGAGACGGCTTTCAAGAGACATCCGCTCGATGGACAGCAAGGTCCAGGGACATGTTCAGGAAAACATCCAGAACCGGGTTCTGATCCGGACTTTGGAGTACACTTCACACAGCACCGATGTTCTGGACTCGCTGCAATCCGATCTGCAGCGCAAGGTCATGGACTATACGGACTTCTCTTTGTTCTCGCGCCTGATGGTGCAGCTCGGATTCTCCGCAGGTTATGTCACCGCCTTCCTTTGGGGAATATTCGGAATCCGGGATGGCTCCGTCAGTTTTGGCATGATGACGGCTTTCCTTCAGCTTGTGGCTCAGATTCAGAATCCTATGGTGGAGCTAAGCCGGCAGATCCCGGCCTTTGTGCGGGTGTTCACTTCTGTGGAGAGACTCTCCGAACTGTCGGACTTCCCGTTGGAGGAGCAGGGCAGCCCCGTCCGTCTGGAAGGCGTGCTTGGCATCCGGGCCGAACATCTCACATTCTCTTATTCGGAAAACGGCCGGAAGGTGCTGGATGACTTGTCTTATGATTTCAAGCCGGGCAGCCTTACCGCCGTTGTGGGTGAGACCGGAGCCGGAAAGAGCACGCTGATGCGGCTGATTCTTGCGCTTGTGGTTCCCGAAAGCGGGCGGGTGGTGTTCTATAATGACAGGGAGGAGGTGGTTTCGTCTCCTTTGACGCGTTGTAACTTGTCTTATGTGCCGCAGGGGAACAGTCTCTTCAGCGGCACGGTCCGCGAGAACCTCCTGATGGGCGGTCCGCGGGCCTCGGAGGACGAACTTCGCTCTGCCCTTCACGCCGCCGTGGCGGATTTTGTCTTTGACTTGCCGGAAGGACTTGACACCTTGTGCGGAGAGCAGGGCGTGGGGCTCAGTGAGGGACAGGCGCAGCGTATCGCCATAGCGCGGGGGCTGCTGCGTCCCGGCAGCATCCTGCTTATGGACGAGCCGACCTCGTCTTTGGATGGCGAGACCGAAAGGATTCTTCTGGAACGTCTTTCGGCACTGGTCAAGGACAAGACCCTGATCCTTATCACCCACAGGGAGCGCATAGCCGGCCTTTGTACCTCCACGGTAAGGATTCGCAGGACTTGATGCCCGAGTCCTTAGGAGGTGGCCGGGGTGGATGACAAAAAAAAGAGGATGACCGAAATGTCTTTCAGTCATCCTCTTTTTTGTCGGGGTACAGTGACTCGAACACTGGACCCTCTGGTCCCAAACCAGATGCGCTAGCCAACTGCGCCACACCCCGATAACATTCCTTCGGGTTAACCCCTCAGGCCTTCCCTGACGATTGTCTTTCACGGACATCCTCATTGGAAAGGACTACAAAGTTATGCCTTTTTTTGGGATTCGCAAAACTTTTTTGAAAAAATCAGTTATCTTTGAAAGGAAATAGTCAAAAACCATTGTCCGCCCGACATCCATGTCTGGAGCGGTGTCCGGTTTTTTGATATTTCAGGAGGAACAACAGAATTTTTACGCTATGATCATTCAGGCTAAGGGCATAGAAAAATCTTTCGGGGATCTGAAGGTGCTGCGTGGCATTGATTTCCAGGTCGATAAATCAGAAGTGGTGTCGATTATGGGAGCATCGGGGGCTGGTAAATCCACTCTCCTCCAGATTCTGGGCACGCTGTCGACTCCGGACGCCGGCTCACTGGTGATTGACGGAACTGATGTTATGCACTTGACCGGCAAGGAGCTGTCGGCGTTCAGGAATCGCCGCATCGGGTTCGTGTTCCAGTTCCATCATCTTCTGCCGGAGTTCAATGCCCTTGAGAACGTGATGATTCCGGCATTCATCGCCGGGCGTACGGACAAGGACGCCAAAGCCGCCGCGACCAAGCTTCTTCAGGACATGGGACTTGGGAAGCGTATGGAGCACAAGCCGTCGGAGCTTTCCGGTGGTGAGCAGCAGAGGGTGGCCATCGCCAGAGCCTTGGTCAACGCCCCGGCCATTCTTTTCGCTGACGAGCCCTCCGGCAATCTGGACTCAAAGACAAAGGCGGAGATTCATCAGCTTTTCTTCGACCTGAGGCAGCGTTACGGCCAGACAATTGTCATTGTCACCCATGATCCGGAACTTGCCCGGATGTGTGACAGGTCTCTCTTTATGCGTGACGGACAGTTCGTTGAGGAGTAGCGGGCATATTCAGAAGCAGTTTTGAAATGAGCGTGTTCCGTTTCAGGCGGTTCGATGTCCGCAACGAGCGTTCTGCGATGAAAGTCAACACTGACGGGGTTCTGCTCGGAGCCGCGACCACGGTGCTGCCGGAGGACAGGCGGGTTCTGGATGTCGGCACAGGCACCGGCACTGTGGCCTTGATGATAGCCCAACGCCTTGAGACAGAGTGCTCCGGCACGGACTGGAATATTCAAGGAATAGACATAGACACCCCGTCCGCGGAGGAGGCTGCGGAGAACTTCGGCCAATCGCCGTGGCGGGAACATCTGGAGGCGTTGAATATGGGACTGAAGGCATTCAGGGCGGCGAACGGGAGCGCGCGCCATGACTTGATTGTCTCTAATCCTCCGTATTATGACAACTCTCTTCAGGCGCCCGAGGCAAGGCGCAATTCAGCCCGTCACACCGGCGACCCTGAGAACCCTGCGGGAGGGGAAGTCCTCTCCTACAGGGAGATTCTTGAATATGCGGCCGAGACTCTCAGCGAATATGGCCGTGTCTCTATGATCCTGCCTTCTGATCAGGAGAAAGCGTTGATGCGGTGCGCGGGGATGTACGGATTCGCGCCATGGAAGATTTTGAGAATCAGGTCTGTGGAGCGTAAGCCTGTGTCAAGGTTGATAGTCCAGTTCGGACGTAAGGGCAAGTTCGCTGATTCGCATCAGGAGGATCTCCTGACCCTTCTTGACGAAAGAGGGAGGCGTACTTCCCAGCAAGCCTCCCTCGTAACAGATTATTATCTGTAACCAAACTAACCATTAACCAATTGACCAAAAAAATAATCTGTTATCGTTTTGCATCTTTATTATCCTTGTTCAGTCTATGAATCTGCTGTCTGCGGAATGATTCTTCAGCTATGTACAGCTTTGCCACCTTTTTGCCAGGGAGAATCTTCCGGTATTCAGCAACGTATTTACTATCAATATCCTTGCCGCAATTCTGCGATTGGATGTATTTGTCCAGCAAAGAGTTGATCTCGCTGTCGTTTTTTCCGGCCTTGATGGCGTCATCAAGAGCCTTGTAGGCGTCCAAGACGACTTTGAAGGAATTTTTCTTCTCGCTTTCGCATTTGTTATAGACAGGCCAGAACTTTTCAGCCTCCGCGCTTGTCAGCTCCATCGCATCGGTAAGATAGGCGATTTTCTCCGCCTTCCACCTTTCATGCCAATCCTTTTTGCCTTTGTCCTGCGCCCCGATACCGGGAACCATGAATGCAAGGACTGAGAGCATCAATAATATCCGTTTCATGTCAAATCTATTTTTTCGCTATAAGTCCGGCATATTCAATCAATTCGGCGGAAGCCCCCGAATCAATGAGGTAGTTGACCACGTCCTCGTCCGAAATCGTGTCTTGCTCCGTCCCGTCTGCTTGGAGATATTCAGCTGACTGAATCAGTCTTGCGTAGGCGAACTCATTGTAAAGGTCGTTCGCCGAGCTTTTATCCGCAGTGCTGCTGAGGATGGCATTCCCGACCAGCAGTATGCCCAGAAAGCAGGCGGCCAGAGCTAGATACGGCTTCATGCGCTGCATCGGGCTGACCGTCCGGCCCAAGGCCGGGATGGCGTCAAGACGGGCGTTAAGTCCCTCGAAATAACCTTCCGGAACTTTGAAGGCCGCCTTGCCGGAGCCGTTGAATATGTCTCTTTTCTCTTGCATCACGTCTCTTTGACAGATTGCCTCCGTCAAGGTTTAATCTCTTTTTTCAAGTTCCGCGCGGATTTTCTCGGCGGCGAAGTGATAGGACGCTTTCAACGCCCCGACCGATGTTCCCAGAATCTCGGAGATGTCCTCGTAGGGAAGTTCGTCGAAATAGCGCATGCAGAACACAGACTTCTGTTTTTGCGGGAGTCTGGCGATGGCCTTGAAGAGAAGCCTTTGGGCCTTGTCGCCGTTGAAGTAAGGGTCATCGTCGATTCTGTCGGCCAGTTCCGTGTCGATGCTCTCGAACTTGAGGATGGCGCGGACTTTCTGTTTGTGAAGCCAGTTCAGCGTCTCGTTGGTGGCGATTCTGTAGATCCAGGTGAACAGCCGGGAATCGCCTCTGAACGCAGGGAGGGCCGACCAGATCTTTATGAAGATCTCCTGAAGGAGGTCGTCGGTGTCCTCGTGCGAGCAGACGAACCTGCGGACGTGCCAATACAGCCGCTCGCTGTAAGCCGCGACTATCTCTCTGAACGCTTGTTCGCCCTGACCGTTCCGGTAAAGTCCGATAATTTCCTCGTCAGTCATCCTCGTCTGATTTCATAGAACCTTTCAAACTCAAGTTTCGCAAGTGGCCATAAGCCTGTGATAAAAATACCTTATCTCACGTTCGGAGGGCATCGCCCATGAAAATCAGTTCACGTTACCCCCTCCCTAAATCCCTCCCTCGTGGGGAACGATTTGCTCCGTCACTGTCGTGACGGGATATAAGGTTTTTCGCACATGCGAAACTGGAGTTTCAAATGTACGACAAATTGCTTATTTTTGCAATTCTACGAACACTTTGCCGGAGACGGCTCGCAACAGAAAGGAACAATATGAAGCACATACGAAATTTCTGCATCATAGCACACATCGACCATGGGAAGAGCACTCTTGCCGACAGGCTTATAGAGCTGACAAAGACACTGTCTTCCAGGGACATGGAAGCGCAGGTGCTGGACGACATGGACTTGGAGAGGGAGAAAGGAATCACCATCAAGAGCCACGCCATCCAGATGGAATATGTTTATAAAGGTGAGAAATATGTCCTGAACCTGATCGACACTCCGGGACACGTGGATTTCTCCTACGAGGTCTCACGCTCGATCGCTTCCTGCGAGGGAGCCTTGCTGGTGGTCGATGCGTCCCAGGGAATCCAGGCGCAGACGATATCCAATCTGTATCTGGCTGTGGACCACGGGCTTGAGATTATTCCGGTGATGAACAAGATTGACATGGATTCCGCCCAGCCGGAGATTGTGGCCGACCAGATCGTCGATCTTCTGGGCTGTGACCACGAGGACATATTCAAAGTCTCCGCACGCACGGGAGAGGGGATTCCGCCGCTTCTTGACGCGATAGTGGAGAAGATTCCGGCTCCGCACGGGGATCCGGACGCTCCGCTTCAGGCTTTGATCTTCGATTCCGTCTTCAACCCGTTCCGGGGAATCATCGCCTATTTCAAGGTGCTGAACGGCTCGATCTCGACCGGCGACAAGGTCAAGTTCGTGGCTACCGGGATGGAATATGACGCCGAGGAGGTCGGCGTGCTCAAGATGAAGCTTCAGCCTACGGGCAATGTCTCGACCGGAGACGTGGGCTATATCATCTCCGGAATCAAGAGGGCCGTCGAAGTCAAGGTCGGTGACACCATCACCCATGCGGCCAGGCCATGCGTCGCCGCCATCGCGGGATTCGAGGAGGTGAAACCGATGGTGTTCGCTGGAATGTATCCCGTTCAGGCCGACAAGTTCGAGGAATTGAGGGCGACTCTGGAAAAGTTCCAGCTCAACGACGCCTCCTTTGTCTATGAGCCGGAATCCTCGCTTGCCCTCGGATTCGGTTTCCGCTGCGGCTTCCTCGGGCTTCTGCATCTGGAGATTGTCCAGGAGCGCCTGTTCAGGGAATTCAACATGGATGTCATCACGACTGTCCCCAACGTTTCCTATAAGGTATATACAACTCAAGGTGAGGTTCTGGACGTTCACAACCCGTCCGGACTTCCGGCCCCGACGCTCATAGACCACATCGAGGAACCTTTCATCCGCGCCCAGATCATCTCCAAGACAGATTTCTACGGCGCTATCATGAAACTGTGCATGGACAAGAGGGGAACGCTGATCGGAGAGCACTACATCACTTCCGACAGGGTCGAACTCACTTATGACATGCCGCTTTCCGAAATCGTGTTCGATTTCTATGACAAGCTGAAGTCCGTGTCCAAGGGCTACGCCTCCTTCGACTATCATCTGACGGATTTCCGTACCGCGAGGCTTGTAAAGCTGGACATCCTTCTGAACGGCGACCCGGCGGACGCCCTCTCTACACTTATCCACGAGGATCACGCCTATGAGTTCGGACGGAAGATCTGCCTGAAGCTGAAGGAGTTGATTCCCCGCCAGCAGTTCGACATCGCCGTGCAGGCCGCCATCGGGGCGAAGATCATCGCCCGCGAGACAGTGCGTCAGGTGCGCAAGGATGTGACGGCGAAGTGCTACGGCGGCGACGTGACCCGTAAGAGGAAGCTGCTGGAGAAGCAGAAGGAAGGGAAGAAGAGGATGCGCCAGATCGGGACGGTACAGGTGCCTCAGAGCGCCTTCATGGCAGTGCTCAAACTGGATTCTTAGGAATATGAACGTGGCTCTTATCATAACCTTGACCGATGACGGTAAGGATGGAGCGACCGCTTGCCTAGAGGAATGTCAAAGGCAGACGGAGGCGCTGACAGCCACGGGAGGATATTCATTCACCACCTTTTTGAATGACGGAGGGACCGCCGGCTATCAGAAGGTTTGGGAGAAGGCTTCGGGGTCAGGTTTCGACTTTTACCTTTGGATGGATTCTGACCTCCGGCTGGAGGAGGGAGCGTTCGCCTCATTTTTCGAAAACTCATTTTTCCTGCGCCATAAGGCTGTGATCGCCGGCACTGTCTCCGACTTGTCGGGCAATCTGCTTTCGGGAGGCAGGTCCCGCCACGGAAGACTTCTGGCGCCGGATCCGGTCATCCCTGTTCCTTGCCACTTTTATGACATGACTCTCACACTTGTCCCCGAATATGCCGTGAGACATCTTGAGAATCCTTCCGACATATTCCGTCCCAGCCTTTTTGACTATGGCTTCGGCGCCAAGGTGGCGAAAGCGGGGGTCGCCAGGGTCATCGTTCCCGGCATTCCTGCCCGCACGGGCAGAAAACCGGAACTCCCGGCCTGGAAGAATCCTGACAGACCGGCACAGGAAAGGTTGTTGTCATTGCTGAGGGCGGGCAACCGCGAGTTTGTTCGGATTATGCATTCGGTTTTCAGATAATATTCGTAAATTTACGCTTGCGCTTCCGGTTGCGGTGGCGCTGGCGAAGACTATAACATTAAAACATCCAATATTATGAAGCATCCAAAAATAGGGATCCGTCCGACCATCGATGGCCGTCAGGGCGGAGTGCGTGAAAGTCTTGAGGAAAAGACAATGACCCTTGCGGCCAATGTCGCGGCTCTCATTTCATCCAACCTGAGGTACACGGACGGCACTCCGGTGGAGTGCGTCATCGCCGATGGCACGATCGGCCGCGTGGCGGAGAGCGCCGCCTGCGCCGAGAAGTTCGAGCGTGAGGGAGTCGGCGGAACAATCACCGTGACGTCGTGCTGGTGCTATGGCTCCGAGACGATGGACATGAACCCTTACTGGCCGAAGGCTGTCTGGGGATTCAACGGCACCGAACGTCCTGGAGCCGTCTATCTTGCCGCCGTGCTTGCCGCGCACGCCCAGAAGGGGCTGCCGGCTTTCGGAATCTACGGTCACGACGTGCAGGATCTTGAGGACAACTCGATTCCTGAGGATGTGGCCGAGAAGATTCTGAGGTTCGCCCGCGGGGCTGTGGCCGTGGCCGAGATGAGAGGGGAGTCCTACCTCTCGATCGGCAGTGTGACGATGGGCATCGCTGGCTCCATCGTTGACACGAATTTCTTCCAGAAATATCTGGGAATGAGGAATGAAAGTGTCGATGAGGTCGAGATTCTCAGGCGTATGGACTTGGGAATATACGACCCGGACGAGTTTGCGAAGGCCATGGCCTGGGTCAAGAAATACTGCATGCCTAACGAGGGTTGGGACAAGAATCCGAAGGAAAAGCAGAAGACCCGCGGGCAGAAGGACAAGGACTGGGAGTTCGTGGTGAAGATGACCATCATTGTGATGGATCTCATGCACGGCAACCCTAAACTCCGCGAGATGGGATTCAAGGAGGAGGCTCTCGGGCACAACGCCATCGCCGGAGGCTTCCAGGGGCAGCGCCAGTGGACCGACTGGATGCCAAACGGGGACTTCACCGAGACTCTTCTCAACACTAACTTCGACTGGAACGGACGCAGGGAGCCTTCGATTCTCGCCACCGAGAACGATTCGCTCAACGGGACCGCGATGCTGCTGGCCCATCTGCTGACCAACCGCCCTCAGATATTCTCCGATGTGAGGACATACTGGAGCCCGGAGGCAGTCAAGAGAGTGACGGGCAAGGAACTTTCAGGCAAGGCCGCTCCCGGCATCATCCATCTCATCAACTCCGGCGCCACCACCATGGACGGTTGCGGACAGAGTTCCGACGCCGAGGGCAATCCGGTCATGAAGCCGTTCTGGGAGATGACCGAGGAGGACGAGAAGCGTTGTCTTGAGCACTCGCAGTGGATGCCGGCCGACAGGGACTACTTCCGTGGCGGCGGATTCAGCATCCATTTCGTGTCCAGAGGGGATTTCCCTGCCACAATGGCCAGAATCAACATTGTGGACGGTCTCGGCCCTGTGCTTCAGATAGCCGAGGGCTGGGTTGTGGACATCGACCCTGAGATTCACGCCGCTCTGGACAAGCGTACCGACCCTACCTGGCCTACAACCTGGTTCACCCCGCGCCTTGATCCGAAGAAGGACGCATTCAAGGATGTCTATAGCGTGATGAACAACTGGGGAGCCAACCACGGTGCGATCTCCTATGGCCACATCGGAGCGGACCTCATCACCTTGGCCTCGATGCTTCGCATCCCTGTCTGCATGCACAATGTGGACGACTCCAAGATTTTCCGTCCGGCGGCGTGGAACGCCTTCGGAATGGACAAGGAAGGCGCTGACTTCCGCGCCTGTGCGAATTTCGGCCCGATCTACAAGTAATCCCTGGCCATGAAGGAGAAGGATTCGATCCTGAAGGCAGGCGGAGTAAGCTACGTCCTGCCTTTCATTCTCATAACGACCTGTTTCGCCCTGTGGGGATTTGCCAACGACATCACGAACCCGATGGTAAAGGCGTTCTCCAAGATATTCAGAATGAGCGTGACGCAGGGGTCGTTGGTACAGGTCGCATTCTACGGAGGCTATTTCTGCATGGCGCTTCCGGCTGCGATGTTCATCCGCAGGTTTTCCTACAAGGCCGGCGTCCTTGTCGGGCTCGGGCTTTATGCGCTCGGGGCGCTGCTGTTCCTTCCTGCGAAGTCGGCAGGGGTTTACGGCTTCTTTCTGATCGCCTATTTCATCATGACCTGCGGACTGTCTTTCCTTGAGACCAGCTGCAACCCGTACATCCTGAGCATGGGTTCGGAGGAGACTTCGACCCGCCGCCTGAATTTCGCGCAGTGCTTCAATCCGATCGGTTCGCTGATGGGGATGTACGTTGCGATGAACTTCATCCAGGCGAGGATGCACCCTGCCAGCACGGCGGAACGGGCGCTTCTGGACGACGCGAGTTTCGAGGCGATGAAGCAGGCTGACCTCAATGTGCTTACGGGTCCTTATTGGATGGTAGGTCTTGTGATTCTCGTGATGTTTGTCCTGATTCTTGTCGCGAGGATGCCGAAGAACGCCGACAAGGACCACGAGATGAACCTCGGGCCGGTTCTGCGGCGGCTGCTGCACAGGCCTCGCTATTGGGAAGGCGTGATCGCCCAGTTCTTCTATGTCGGTGTGCAGATAATGTGCTGGACTTTCATCATCCAGTACGGCACAAGGGTCTTCATGGCCGAAGGAATGGACGAGCAGTCGGCCGAGGTTCTGTCGCAGAAGTACAACATCGCGGCGATGATTCTGTTCGTGTCTTGCAGATTCCTCTGCACTTGGCTTATGAAGTATCTTAAACCGTCCAGGCTCTTGACCGTTTTCGCCATAGGCGGAATGGTCGCCACCGCAGGCGTGATATTCCTTCAGAACAGGCTCGGGCTTTACTGCCTGGTGGCTGTCAGCGGATTCATGTCGCTGATGTTCCCGACGATTTACGGAATAGCTCTCGGAGGGCTTGGGGATGACGCCAAGTTCGGAGCCGCCGGCCTCATCATGGCCATTCTCGGCGGCTCCGTGCTTCCGCCCCTTCAGGCTTGGATCATCGACAAGGGTACTGTCGCTTTCCTGCCTGCGGTGAATGCGTCGTTCATCCTTCCGTTCATCTGCTTCGTTTTTGTCTGCGCCTACGGAATCAGGGCTTCTAAGAAGCTGTTTTGATTTGTTTGAAATGTTCTTTGAGGTGAAAAATCTTCATCT
>CAVERO010000062.1:0-15311 GCA_963617915.1 Candidatus Methanomethylophilaceae archaeon
ACCTGAAGTTTTTCACTCTCAAACCTTCAAACAAACAAATCAAAACAGCTTCTAAAAAACGACCGCTTGCAATATGTTTGACTTTCCTGACGGCAAAAGGTACAATTCGTTCGTCGGCTACTACCGGCGCTGCTATGGCGAACGGCTCCAGAAGCTGGTTCTGGACGCGGGATTCTCGTGCCCGAACAGGGACGGAACCGTGGGCCGGGGAGGCTGCACCTACTGCGACAACGCCGCATTCCATCCGGGCTACAGCACGCCGGGCAAACCGCTCCTGACCCAGATTGACGAGGGAATAGAGTTCCAGAAAGTGCGCTATCCCAGAGCGAGGCACTATCTGGCATATTTCCAGGCGTATTCTAACACCTATGGCTCGCTTGAGCGGTTGAGGGTCCTCTACGAGGAGGTGTTGAGTCATCCGGAGGTCGTCGGCATCGTGATAGGCACGCGTCCGGACTGTGTTGACGAAGAGAAGCTGGACTATCTGGCCGACTTGGCCTCGGGCCGTGTCCTGAAGGACTGGTGTCGATCCCTGAGCCAGTCCCAAACCCGGTCCCTGAGCCGACCCCAAAACCGGTCCCTGAGCCGACCGCAAACCCGATCCCTGAGCCAGCCCCAAACCCGGTCCCTGAGCCTGTCGAAGGGCCAGGAGGAAGACGCATTCCCAGAGCAGTTCCTTCGACAAGCTCAGGAACCGAGCATACCGGGGCAGTTCCTTCGACAAGCTCAGGAACCGAGCATACTGGGGCAGTCCCTTCGGCAGGCTCAGAGACCGAGCATCCCGGTCGAGACTCTGGACAATCCTGTTGCTCCGGCAAACTCGGTGTCCGTAACCACTCTCACCGCTCCCATAGTAGTGGTAGAGTACGGCATCGAATCCTGCCGCGACACCACCCTCCGCCACATCAACCGCGGCCACGACTTCGCCTGCGCGCGAAAAGCCGTGGAGATGACCGCGGAAAGAGGCATCGACACCGGCGCCCACTTCATCCTCGGTCTCCCGGGCGAGACCCGTGAGATGCTCCTCGACCAGTGCGGCCTCATCTCGTCTCTCCCACTCCGCTCCGTCAAATTCCACCAGCTTCAGATCGTCAAAGGCACGGCGATGGAAAAGGAATATGCCGCCGCTCCGTCCGCCTTCTACCGTCCCGGGCTCGATGAATATCTTGACCTCGTCACCGGCATCCTCGAACGTCTGCGTCCCGACCTTTACATAGAACGTGTCGCCGGCGAGGTGCCTCCGCGTTTCGTCAACGACACCCCGTGGGGGCTCGTCCGCAATTTCGAGATCCTCCGCCTTCTGGACAAGCGTCTGGAGGAACGGGACACCTGGCAGGGACGGCTATGTTCATCAATGTGACCGGTTGCCCAAAGGACGGCTCCCGGATCGGAGTCGGAATTTTTTAAGGCCATAAAAGCAGAACGGCCCTCCCGTCACATCAACTATTGCGTGAAAATTCTTATATTTGTCAAATTTATTTGATTACAATGGCGAAGTTTGTTAACCGAGAGATTTCCGAAGGCCTCACCTTCGATGACGTTTTGCTGGTTCCGGCACATTCCGATGTACTTCCTCGTGACGTGGATGTCACTACAGATTTCACGACAGACATAAAGCTCCACACCCCGGTCGTGTCGGCGGCGATGGACACTGTCACAGAAGCCGATCTTGCCATAGCGATGGCCAGGGCCGGCGGTATCGGCGTGATTCACAAGAACATGACCATCGAGCAGCAGTGCGAGCAGGTGCGCCGCGTGAAGAGGGCCGAGAACGGGATGATCTACGATCCCGTGACGATCAGTCCGGACGCCACCGTGGGCAACGCCCTGTCGATGATGAAGAAACATCACATCGGCGGCATCCCGGTCGTGGACGCCGGCGGATTCCTCATCGGCATCGTCACGAACCGCGACCTCCGTTTTCAGGAGGATATGCAGCTTCCGATTTCCGAGGTCATGACCAAAGAGAACCTCGTCATCGCCCCGAAGGGCATCACCCTTGCCGAGGCCACGAAGATTCTCCAGCACAGCAAGGTCGAGAAACTTCCTGTAGTTGACAACGACGGCAGACTCGTCGGTCTGATCACCTACAAGGATCTGATGAAGATCAAAGACAACCCGATCGCCTCGAAGGACAGCAAGGGCCGTCTGCTTGTGGCCGCAGCTGCCGGAATCAAATCCGACACCGTGGAGAGGATCGGAATGCTGATCGAAGCCGGGGCCGACGCCGTTGTGCTTGACACTGCCCACGGCCACTCCGAAGGTGTTCTCCAAATGATAAAGAAGGCCTGCGACGCCTACAAGGATTTCCAGATCATCGCCGGCAACGTCGCTACTGCGGCCGGAGCCAAGGCTCTCGTCGAGGCCGGAGTCAAGGCCGTCAAGGTCGGGATCGGCCCCGGGTCGATCTGCACCACCAGAATCATCGCCGGAATCGGTGTGCCGCAGCTCACCGCGGTCATGGAGGCCGCCGAGGCCCTCAAGGGTACGGGCGTGCCTGTCATCGCTGACGGCGGCATAAGATATTCAGGAGACATCGTAAAGGCTCTCGCCGCTGGCGCCAGCACCATCATGGCAGGCTCGTTGCTCGCCGGAACGGAGGAATCCCCGGGCGAGACCATCATCATGAACGGCCGCCGCTTCAAGTCCTACCGCGGAATGGGCTCGCTCGAAGCCATGGAGCAGGGATCCAAAGACAGGTATTTCCAGGACATGGAGTCCGACATCAAGAAACTCGTTCCGGAAGGAATCGTGGCGCAGGTGCCTTACAAAGGGACTGTCTCCGAGGTCGTTTACCAGCTGGTCGGCGGCCTGAGGGCCGGAATGGGCTACTGCGGAGCGCACACGATCAGGGAGCTCAGGAACGCGCAGTTCGTGCGCATCACGAACGCCGGTTTCCTTGAGAGCCATCCGCACGATGTCACCATCACCAAGGAAGCCCCTAACTATTCACGTTAGCCGTTGATGTACAAAAGGTTCTGCATATTCATAATGGCCTCCGCCGTCGCCGCCCTGCCGTCCTGCAAGGCCATCTCCTCCCTGATTCACGACGGGGAGGTGGTCGCAAGGCTTGGGGATCACAAACTCTACCGCTCCGAGCTTGACAATGTGATTCCCAAGGGCGCGTCTCCGGAGGACAGCGTGAACCTAGCCAACCTCTACATCAACTCCTGGGTGAAGGACAAAGCGTTCCTTGACATCGCCCAGCAGCGTCTGTCAAAGGAGGAAAAGGATGTCTCAAAGGAACTTGAGGCCTATCGCCAGTCGCTCCTGAGGTACCGCTACGAGCAGCGCTACATCAACGAGCGTCTCGACACCACCGTCTCCAAGAAGCAGATTGATGAATATTATGACTCTCATAAAGAGTCTTTCAAGCTTGAGCGGCCAATCCTCAAGGCCCGTTTTATGAACATCCCGAAAGATTCCCCGAATTTGCAGAAAATCAAGAAACTGATGTCTTCTGACAAGGTTGAGGACGTGGTGGCCGCCGACAGCATCGCCTTCAACTCGACCCAGCGCTACCACGACTATTCCGACAAGTGGATTGACGCCGTGAAGCTTGCCGCCGAGTTCGGTGTTGACTATGTCCAGATGCTTTCCCGGCGCGAAGGCCATTTCATCGAGATTCCGGACGGTGAGACCAATGTCTCCATTGCCTTCATAGTGGATTACATGAAGGCCGGCGAGACCGCTCCGGTGGATTACTGCGAGGCCCGGATCAGGGACATCATCATAAGTGGAAGAAAGCACGACCTTCTGGTTGGTTTGGAACGGGACTTGATAGAAGACGCCAAGGTCAAGGAAAATTTTGAAATATATTCGAGATGATAAAGAAAATAGCAATCACCATCTTTGCCCTCGCAGCGGTCTGCTCGATGGCTTCAGCCCAGAAATACAAGTACATCGACAAGACCGTGGCTGTTGTCGGCAACGAGGCGATCATGATTTCCGACATCGAGGGAGCGGTCAAGGACCGCAGCGCCCAGGGCCTGTCGTCCGACAGAAATGTCCGTTGCGAGGTCCTGGAGTCCATCCTTGAGTCCAAGATATTCCTGATGCAGGCAAGGATTGACTCCCTCACGGTCAATCAGGACATGGTCGAGGGAAGCCTTTCCCAGCAGGCGGACAGAATGCTGACATATCTCGGAGGCGAGGAGAAGGTAGAGGAATATTTCGGCAAGCCTCTTTACCGTCTCCGTCAGGAATGGCGCAAGCAGTACGAGGACATGAGCCTTACCCAGCAGGCGCAGCAGGAGATCATGAGGCAGATCCCCGAAATGACTCCTTATGATGTAAAGGAATATCTTGACACGGTTGACGCCAAGAATCTTCCGATTGTCCCTATCAAGTACCAGCTCAGCCAGATCTGCCGTTATCCGGACCGCGAGGCCGCCAATCTTGCCGTGCGCGAGAAGCTGCTGGAGCTCCGCGAGAGAATCATCAACGGGGAGAAGTTCTCCACCCTGGCCCGCATATATTCAGAAGACCCTGGCAGCGCCCGTAAAGGCGGCGAGCTTGGAATGGCTTCAAAATCAATATTCTGGCCTGTGTTCTCGGATGCGGCCATGGCTCTGAAGCCGGGTGTGATCTCGCAGATTGTCGAGACTCCGGACGGATTCCACATCATCGAGGTCATCGAGAAGAAGGGCGACATGTTCAATGCCCGCCACATCCTGATGAAGCCTAAATACACCGATGAGGACAGGGAGAAGGCCTTCAAGACACTTGACAGCCTCCGCACCGAGATTCTCAACAACGCCGTGACTTTCCAGATGGCCGCGAAGTTCTACTCGCAGGATCCGGCCACCAGGACGAACGGAGGTCAGATGTCCGACCCGAACACCGGTTCGGCATATTTCGAGATTGACCAGCTGAAGCCGGAGGACTATCTGGCCATCAAGGATTTGAAGGAGGGAGAGATCTCCGCCCCTGTCGAGTCCACCGACAACGATGGCCGTCAGGACCAGGTCAAGGACTACGTCGTCGGCAAGACAATCTACAAGATTCTCCGTGTTGACAAGATCATTCCGGCGCACACCGCATCCTTCGACGAGGATTTCAGCCAGCTTCAGGAGCAGGTCCGTCAGGACAAGCAGATCAAGGCCATCGATGATTTCCTTGCGAAGAAGATCAAGGAGACGCACATCGTGATAGATCCAATGTTCAAGGACTGTGATTTCCGCCGTTCTGGTTGGGCTTCAAAGTTCTCTGAGGACTGATGCTCGCAAGACGTCTGGCATATTCATTCCTGCTTCTGCTGGTTTCGTCCAGTCTCTTTGCCCAGAAAAACGAGCAGAGGGACAGTCTCGTCCGTCTGCTTGGCTGTGATGAGCTTCAGCAGGTCGAGGAATATGGCCAGAACTACAGGAAGGCTTTGGGCCATGCCAGGTTCGAGCATAATTCCACCCTTCTGATCTGCGACACGGCCCTGTGGCACGTCAACAGGAATGTGATCAACGCGTTCGGCAATGTCCGGATCATCCAGAACAACACGGTGCTCAGCAGTGAAAGCCTTGTTTACTTGATTGACCAGAGCCTCGCCCAGTTCAGGGGAGCGTTGGTGCAGCTCAGTGACAAAGATGGCAACACCTTGCGCACCAAAGACTTGGACTATAACACCAAGGACAGTGTGGCTGTGTTCAGGAATGGCGGGGCATTGCGTGACAAGGACGGTCAGATCATCGAGAGCGACGACGGCCACTATTATTCCAAGCTCAATACTTTCAGCTTCACGAACAACGTCAACATGTACACAGACTCCATATTCGTGAAGACTGACGACCTGGACTACAACACCGGCACGAACACCGCGACTTTCGGGACTGGAACCAATGCGTGGAAGGACAACAACATGCTGTCTTCCCAGGCCGGGCTGTATGAGCGGAATCTTGAGAAGTTCACTTTCTTCAGACAAGTGCACATCCTTACGGAGAATCAGGAAGCCTGGGCGGATACTCTCGTGTACTACCGGGGGCTGAACAACGTCGAGATGTTTGGGAATGTGGAAATTCTCGACACGACCCGTAATGTGGCTGCGGTCGCCGGCTGTCTGCAGTACATCGATTCGCTGTCTTTCGTTAAACTGACCCGTGACCCGGCTGTGATAGCGGTCAGCGGGCAGGGGGAGAAGGCGGACACGGCTTACATCGGGGCTGACACGTTGATTCTGCGGTCAATCCCTAAATGTGACATCCCTGAACATGAGATCACAGGCTCCGAGACAAGGCTGAAGGAGATAAATGTCGATCCTGTCACTGAATATCGCCGCAAGGCCTCGGAGGCTGTCAAAGCCGCCGCTGAGGAAGCCCGCAAGAAACTTGAGTCGGAGGATCCGAACGCGGCCAGGGCATCGGATAAGGGTTCTTCCGCTTCGGCAAAGCCGACCGGAAAACAGGCCGGTTCCGCCGCAACCGCCGCAACCGCCGCAACCGCCGCAACCGCCGCAACCGCCGCAACTGCCGCCTCCGCCGTATCCGAGAAATCTTCCGGCAAGGTCGAATCCGCATCTATGGCCGGCTCTCTCGCCAAGAAGCGTCAGCTGCCAGCTCCGTCAGATGACGGATTGGAGCCCGATTTCCCGCTCTGGTCATTCCCGTCCCCCGACACGACCCGGTCGCGCAAAAACTCGTTTGTGACAGACACGACCAAATCCCGCGGGACCTCAATTGTGACCGACACGACCCGTCCCCGGACAGCTTCCGCTGCCACCGACACGACCCGGTCGCATAATAACCTATCGAAGGCCGACACGACCCGGTCGCTGAGCTTGTCGAAGCGCCCGGACACAATCGGACCCCACCCATCCGACTCCCTACCGGCCGCAAGCGACAGCCTGAAAACCCCATCCGACTCCCTATCCGTCCCGACGGATTCCCTGTCAGTGGCGGATTCCCTGGCCTTGCTCCCCAAGGACTCCACCAAGATCAATTTCATCTACGGAATCAAGAACGTCAAGGTCTTCCGCAGCGACATGCAGGTCTCCTGCGACTCTCTGGCCTACACGGATCTTGACTCGTTGATAAGGCTGTACGAAAGCCCGATTGTGTGGAACGAGATAAAGCGCCAGTACACCGCCGACAGCATTACCGTCATCGTCAGAAACCGGTCCCTTGACCGGGCCAGCCTGATGTCCAACGCCTTCATCATAGTGCAGGAGGACAGTCTCTCGTACGACCAGATTCGGGGAGCCGAAATGATGGCCTACTTCGACAGCACCGGCACACTGAAGCGCTTTGATTCGATGGGAGGCGCCTCCGGGGTGTTCTTCATCGACGAGAACGGTACTCTTGCCACGGTCAACAAGTTCGAGGCGAAGATGCTGACCGCTACCTTGAAGAACGGGAACATTCAGGACCTGAACTACTTCGATGCCGTGAAGTCGGATGCCTACCCGGTTGTCCAGATGAAAAAGGACGAGAAGATTCTTAAAGGCTTCGACTGGCAGCCAGACAAACGTCCGAAAGGACCTGAGGACATCACTTCCTACAAACCTCGGGAGTCGCAAAGGAAAGCCTATGAGGATGTGCCGAGAGCCGGGTTCCACCAGACTGACATCTACTTCCCGGGCTACATGAACAGCGTCTATAAGATGCTTGCGCAGCAGGATTCGTTGAAACGTGTGCGCAATGCCGAGCGCAGGAGACTTGAGGCGGAAAGAGAGGCGGAGGCTGCCAGAATCGCTGACAGTCTTAAGGTGGTGGCCGCCACGGACAGTATTGCGCTGAGGGACAGTCTTGCGCACGGCGGTAATCCTGCCCTGAGGGACAGTCTTGCGGTCGGTCAGGACTCCTTGTCCGTCCGGAAAGACAGTCTTGAGTTGAGGGACAGCCTTGCCGTTACGGATTCCTTGGCGGTCAGCAGGGCCGACACTGTCTTGGCCAATGATCCTTCTGTTGTGAAGAATGCGGAGCGTGAGCGGAAGAAGGCCGAACAGGCTCTCAAGAAGGCTGAGAGGGAGAAGGCCCGTCAGGAACGCCAGGCGGCAAAGGAGGCCAGGTGGGCCGAGCTTGACGCCCGGGATGCCGCCAAAGCCAAGGCGAAGGAAGAAAAGGCTCTGAAAAGGAAACGGGCCAAGACTTTGAAGACGCTTCAGGCGATGGAAAAGCGCAAGGACAAAGAGGAGAGGCTGCTTGAACGCTACAAGACCCGCTACGAAAAGCAGAAGGCCAGAAAAGACGCCAAAGCCGGTCGCTGAACCGCCTGCCCGGTCGCTGAGCTTGTCAGTCCGGTCGCTGAGCTTGTCGAAGCGCCGGCCCGTGGTTCGACAGGCTCACCAACCTTCGAAGCGCAAGTCAAAAATAAGGACTGACCGAGAGCGGCCAGTCCTTTATTCATTAGTTAGAATGAAACTTTTCTCAAATACCATGAAACTTTTTAGAAGCTGTTTTGATTTGTTTGTTTGAAGATTTTTCACCTCAAAGAACATTTCAAACAAATCAAAACAGCTTCTTAGAGGAGTTTCTTTTTCAGGGCGTCGATCATGTCAACCGTCATCGTCTCCAGATCATAGGACGGTTTCCAGCCCCATTCCTCACGGGCGCAGGAATCATCCATCTTGTCCGGCCAGGAATCAGCGATGGCCTGACGCACCGGATCAACCTCATAGCGCATCTTGAATCCGGGAATATGCTCCTGAATCTTGTGGTAGATAATCTCCGGATCGAAACTCATCGAGGCGATGTTGAACGAGTTGCGATGCTTAAGCCTGGAAGGGTCGGCGTTCATGATGTCCACAGCCGCTTTCAGCGCGTCCGGCATGTACATCATGTCCATGAAAGTCCCGGCGGCGATAGGGCAGACGAACTTCTCGCCCTTGACGGCCGCATAGTAGATCTCCACGGCGTAGTCTGTCGTGCCGCCTCCAGGCAGTGTCACGTTGGAGATAAGTCCCGGGAACCTCACCGAACGGGTGTCAACTCCATATTTGGTGTGATAGTAGTCGCTCAGCAGCTCGGTCGCCACCTTGGTCACGCCGTACATCGAGCGAGGCCTCTGGAGCGTGTCCTGAGGCGTGTTGAGATGCGGAGTCTCCGGACCGAACGAACCGATCGAGGATGGAGTGAACACCGCCACATTGTTCTCTCTGGCAATCTCGAGGATATTCATAAGACCGTCAATCTGGATGTGCCACGCCAGCTGCGGCTTCTTTTCCGCCACAGCGGACAGCAGGGCGGCCAGATTGTAGATGGTGTCGATGTTGTACTTCTTCACGATGCCAAGAAGCTGCTCCCCGTTGCAGACATCAGCCTCCTCCGCGGGGCCGCTTTCAAGCAGAACACCTTTTGGCTCAGCACCTTTGATGTAGCCGGCGACAACATTGCCATCCGGGTACATATTCCTGATTTTCATTGTCAGCTCCGAACCGATCTGTCCGGTCGAACCAATCACTAGTACATTTTTCATTGCGGAACGCTTGTTTATTGCTAAATTAGCAGGTGCAAATTTACATTTTTTTCCGACAAGAGCCCTTATTTATGATAAAATATTATCGTTTTTGTCAAAAAGATATATATTTGTCATAGCGAAATCGAAAACGTTTTATAAATTCATTGATATGTACGGAAAATTTCAGGATCATCTAAAGGCAGAGCTCGCCTCCATCAGGGAAGCCGGCCTCTACAAGAACGAGAGAAACATCGCCTCGGCCCAGTCCGCTGAGATCACCCTCCAGGACGGCAGCAAGGCTCTTAACTTCTGCGCCAACAACTATCTTGGCCTCGCCGATTCTCCAAGACTTATCGAGGCCGCGAAAAAGGCCATGGACGAAAGGGGATTCGGAATGTCCTCTGTCCGTTTCATCTGCGGAACACAGGATCTTCACAAAGAGCTTGAGGCTGCCGTCTCCGACTTCTTCCACACGGAGGACACGATTCTCTACGCGTCCTGCTTCGATGCCAACGGGGGAGTGTTCGAGCCTCTTCTGACCGCCGAGGACGCGATCATCTCCGACTCCCTGAACCACGCCTCCATCATCGACGGAGTACGTCTGTGCAAGGCTGTGCGTTACCGCTATGCCAACGCCGACATGGCCGACCTTGAGCGTTGCCTCCAGGAGGCCCAGGCCCAGAGGTTCCGCATCATCTGCACGGACGGAGTCTTCTCGATGGACGGCAACGTCGCCCCGATGGACAAGATCTGCGAGCTGGCCGAGAAGTACGACGCCCTCGTGATGGTTGACGAAAGCCACTCCGCCGGAGTCGTCGGCAAGACGGGCCGCGGAGTCGCCGAGCAGTACAACTGCTATGGCCGCATCGACATATTCACGGGCACTCTCGGCAAGGCGTTCGGAGGCACAGTCGGCGGATTCACCACCGGCCGCAAGGAGATCATCGAGATGCTCCGCCAGCGCTCCCGTCCTTACCTCTTCTCCAACTCCCTGCCGCCTATGATAGTCGCCGCCGGCATAGAGATGTTCAAGATGCTGAAGGAGAGCAACGAGCTCCACGACCGCCAGCAGGAGAATGTCAACTACTTCCGTGACAAGATGATCGCAGCCGGCTTCGACATCAAGCCGACCCAGAGCGCGATTTGCGCCGTGATGCTCTATGACGCGCCTCTTTCTCAGAAGTTCGCCGCCAAAATGGCAGAGGAAGGAATATTCGTGACCGGCTTCTACTATCCGGTTGTCCCGAAGGGCCAGGCCCGCATCCGCGTCCAGCTCTCCGCCGCCCACAAGCGCGGGCACCTCGACAAAGCCATCGCCGCCTTCATCAAGGTCGGAAAGGAACTCGGCGTGATCAAGTAACCTTTCTTTGAATATCCCATCGGTTCCCGGAGCCTCGTCACTTCGATGCTTCGACAAGCTCAGCAACCACAGGCTCAGTGACCGACGCAAAAAAAAAGTCCCCGGACGCTGAACTTGTCGAAGCGCCCGGGAACTTTCTGTACAACAATTTACTCCGCGTAAAGCGAGATGATGTTGAGGATGACCTGCGAGGCCTTCTCGATGCTCTGGAGCGGCACGAACTCCATCTTTCCGTGGAAGTTCAGACCGCCAGCGAATATGTTCGGGCAAGGCAATCCCTTGAAACTCAGGTTCGCTCCGTCGGTGCCTCCGCGGATCGGCTGGATCTTCGGCTTGACCCCGGCCATCTCCATCGCCTTCACGGCCTTCTCGACCACATGATAGTGCGGCTCCACCTGCCCGCGCATGTTGTAGTACTGGTCCTTGATGGCGGCTGTGGCCGTACCTTCTCCGTACTTCACGTTGATGAAGTCCACACACTTGCGCATGATGTCCTTCTTGCTCTCGAACTCCTTGCTGTCGTGGTCACGGATGATGTACGTGATGTCAGCCTCCTCCACGGAGCCGTTGACACCCACGATGTGGAAGAACCCCTCGTACCCTTCGGTATATTCAGGCCTCTGCTGGACAGGAAGCAACCCGTTCAGCTCCATAGCGATGAGAATCGCGTTCTTCATCTTGCCCTTGGCGTAGCCGGGATGCACGTTGCGGCCCTGGATATGAATCTTCGCCGAGGCCGCGTTGAAATTCTCGAACTCCAGCTCCCCGAGCTCGCCGCCGTCCATCGTGTAGGCATATTCAGCCCCGAATTTCTTGACGTCGAACTTCACCACGCCTCGTCCGATCTCCTCGTCCGGCGTGAAGCCGATCTTGATCTCACCGTGCTTGAACTCGGGATGTTCCGCGATGTACTGCACAGCGTCCATGATCTCGGCCACACCGGCCTTGTCGTCAGCTCCAAGAAGCGTAGTCCCGTCGGTGGTGACCAGCGTCTGACCCACATAGTGAAGCATCTCGGGGAACTCCGAAGGCTTCAGCGCCAGTCCGGGCACTCCTTTCAACGGAATATCCCCGCCGTCATATTCATTGATTATCTGAGGTTTGATGTCCGCTCCCGATGCGTCAGGAGCGGTGTCCACGTGGGCGATGAAACCCACCGCCGGCACCTTCGCCCCGATGTTCGAAGGGATCGACCCCATCACGTAACCATATTCATCAAGAGTGGCTTCCACTCCGAGAGCTTTGAGCTCCTCGCATAGCATCCGCAGCAGATTCAGCTGCTTCGCCGTCGATGGCTGGCTTTCTGATTCCTCGTTCGACTGAGTGTCAACGCTGACATACCTCAGGAACCTGTCCAAAACTTTTTCCATTGTATATTCATTTTTATTCCTTAACCCTCAAAGAGGAGATGACCGTGTACGCGATGATTCCGAGGAACGGAATGATGGCGATCGCCTCGCCGTACTGCGCGTTCCATCCCGTCAGGAACCAGTCCACGTTGAAGAACTTGAGCAATGCGCTCACCACTCCCATCAACGCGCCCCCGGCGATGAATCCCGAAGCGATCAGCGTGCCCTTGTTCAGACGGGCCTCGTTCAAAGCCTTGTCCTTGGAACGTGTGCTGACGTACCAGGAAATCGCGCCGCCGACCAGCAGCGGCAGGTTCAGGTCGATCGGGATGAACATTCCGAGCGCGAACGCCAAAGCCGGCACCTTGAAGAAAGTCAGCACGATGGCCAGCACGGCGCCGATTCCGTAAAGCAGCCACGGAGCCCCTCCGCCGTTCATCATCGGCTGGATCACCGCCGCCATCGCGTTGGCCTGCGGAGCCACGAGCGCCTGGTCTCCGACGAATCCGTAAGTCTTGTTCAGAACCAGCATCACGCCGCAGACAGTCGCCGCCGCGACGGCCACTCCCGCGAACTTCCAGCCTTCCTGCTTCTTCGGGGTGCTCCCGATCCAGTAGCCGATCTTGAGGTCGGTGATGAACGAGCCCGCCACCGAAAGCGCGGTGCAGACAACTCCGCCGATAATCAGAGCCGCGGCCATTCCGGCGTTGCCCTTAAGCCCCACAGCCACAAGGATCAGCGCGGCGATGATCAGCGTCATCAGCGTCATTCCGCTCACCGGGTTCGTACCCACGATGGCGATGGCGTTGGCCGCCACGGTAGTGAACAGGAACGCTATCACAGCCACGATGAGAAGCCCCACGAGCGCCTGCCAGACGTTGTTCACAACCCCTCCGAAAGCGAAGAAAGCGAACACCGCGAGAAGCGTCAGCACGATGCCGAACACGATGGTCTTCATAGGAATATCCTCCTGTGTCCTCTCGGTTGTCTCCACCTTGCCGCCCTTCTTGCCGAACTCGCCGACTGCCAGACCGACAGCCGACTTGATCACCCCGAACGACTTGATGATGCCGATGATTCCCGCCGTCGCGATGCCGCCGATCCCGATGTGCCTTGCATAGTCCTTGAATATCTGCTCGGGGCTCATCTCCCCGATTGTCATCGTCACGCCCGTGTTCATCAGGTCGATCACCTGGCCGCCCCAGATGAGGTTCATCAGCGGAATGATCACCAGCCACACAAGGAAGCTGCCGCAGCAGATGATGAAGGCATATTTCAGGCCGACGATGTAGCCAAGACCCAGGACGGCGGCTCCGGTGTTGAGCTTCAGAACGACCTTCGCCTTGTCAGCGATGGCCTGTCCGAATCCCAGAACCGTCGTGCCCACCGTGTCCGCCCAAGCTCCGAAAGTGCTGACGATGAAGTCGTAAAGACCGCCGATGAGACCGCTCACCGCAAGCGTGCCCGCACCCTTGCCGCCGCCTTCGCCGCTCACAAGGATCTGAGTTGTCGCGGTCGCCTCAGGGAAAGGATATTTCCCGTGCATCTCCTTGACGAAATATTTCCGGAAAGGGATGAGGAACAATATTCCCAGAACCCCACCGAGCAGCGACGAGAGGAACATCTGCATGAAATTGACATCCACTCCAAGGATGTAGATGGCGGGGAGAGTGAATATCGCGCCGGCTACCACGGCCCCGGAGCAGCCTCCGATGGACTGGATGATGACATTCTGCCCCAGGCCTTCCTTTTTGCCGAGTGCGCTTGTCAGACCCACCGCTATGATCGCGATAGGGATCGCCGCCTCGAACACCTGCCCCACGCGCAGTCCCAGATAGGCCGCCGCGGCGGAGAAGATGACCACCATCAGCAGTCCAAGGGTCACTGAATATGGTGTCACTTCCGCCCATTCCCTTTCCGCCCCCAGCAGCGGCTTGTACTCTTCGCCCGGCGCCAGCTCCCTTTGAGCGTTCTCCGGCAATGAATTCCTTTTTTCTTCCATTGGTCGTTATTTTGTTTTTATTTCATGCTTTCTTTTTGTTTGGTGCTCCGGTGCTTTGGTGCTTCGACAGGCTTCGGCGCTTCGACTGGCTCAGCGACCGAACCATCCCGGTCGCTGCCCCTGCTTTCCGGTCGCTGAGCCTGTCGAAGCGCCGGAGCCTGTCGAAGCGACTTGCCTATTCGTTGCACTGTCCCTTTCCGGCCGCTGTGGTTCGACAAGCTCATCAACCGCCTGCCGACTTCGGTCGCTGAGCCTGTCGAAGCGCCGGACTTTCCGACACGAAAAACAAATATACTATATTAAGGTGAGAATCCGCAAGGAGGTAAAATTTTTATGAAAAAATCTTTAAAAAAGTTTGGAGGTAAAGAAAAAGTGCGTATCTTTGCAGCCCGTTTCGGAAGAAGCGGCAAAAACAAGTTCATTGACAATACTGAGAGATTACAACGAGGTAAGTGTAAATAGAAGTAGGATTAGCCGAGAATATAGAGATATTACAGGTTAAAACTACAATTTCACGACAACGAAAGATTCACAGAGAAAGAGAAGTCAGAGCGCACAGGGGATGCCTTGGCTTCGGCAGGCGAGGAAGGACGCGGTAAGCTGCGAAAATGTCCGGGGATTTGCAAACGGGAGTTGATCCGGACGTGTCCGAATGGGGCAACCCGCACGGCTGAAGGCCGTGCACCAAGATTATCTTGGGGCGAACCCGGGGAACTGAAACATCTTAGTACCCGGAGGAGGAGAAAGAAATCATCGATTCCCTCAGTAGTGGCGATCGAAGAGGGAAGAGCCTAAACCGTGCGGTTCGAGGACCGCTCGGGGTTGTAGGACCGGAGATATGGACAGCCTCACGAACCGGAACATTCTGGAAAGCGTGGGCGCAGAGGGTGAGACCCCCGTACGGGCAAGTGCGGGGCTGTCCTATCCGGCACCTGAGTAGGGCGGGGCACGTGGAATCCTGTCCGAATCTGCGGGGACCATCCCGCAAGGCTGAATACTGCCGAAGACCGATAGCGTACCAGTACCGTGAGGGAAAGGTGGGAAGCACCCCGGGAAGGGGAGTGAAATAGAACCTGAAACTGTGCGCTTGCAAGCGGTCGGAGCACCGGGGACGGTGTGACGGCGTGCCTTTTGCATAATGAGCCTACGAGTTGCTTCGCTCCGGCGAGGCTAAGCCATTCAGTGGCGGAGCCGCAGCGAGAGCGAGTCTGAACAG
>CAVERO010000063.1:0-15231 GCA_963617915.1 Candidatus Methanomethylophilaceae archaeon
TCCCTCTTCCGAAGCCGAAACTGTCTCGAAAATTCCGCATGATAAAAAACGGGAACCATTTCAAAACAGCTTCTTACTGTTCCGACAGCATCCTGTCTTTCCATTCCTGAAAGAACGCCGGGCCGACAGGGTCGAACCCGCCGTCCGCAGTGGTGAAGAGCTGCACGGTCGAAGCCCTGAGGATCAGCCCGTTGTCCTTCTCGTTACGGATTTCGTAGTCGAAGCACAGCTTGGCTCCCTCGGCCGGTCTCCAAGTGATGGTCACAAGCAGGGTGTCGTCCACTGTGGCCGGTTTCAAGAAACGGACCTGAAGGTCGTAAACCGGAGCGTAACAGCCGTGCTCGCTGATCTGGAGATAACTGATTCCGTAGCGGTGGCCGAATGCCTCGCGGGCATCCTCAAGGTACTTGATGTAGTTCCCGTGCCAGACCATCATGATCGGATCGGTCTCAGAGAAACGCACTCTCACGCGGACTGTCTCACTGATGAGGGGCATACTACAGGTTCTTGATTATCAATGTGGAATTCGTCCCGCCGAAACCGAATGAGTTGGAAAGGAACACATCGAAATGCCTTGAAATCCTTTCGGCCGGAATCAGAAGTCTGGCCGAGTCCTCGTCCGGATTCCGGAAATTCAGGTTCGCTGCGATGAAGTCGTTCTTCATCATCAGCATAGAGTAGATCACCTCGCTGGCTCCGGCCATCCACATCTCGTGGCCGGTCTGGGACTTTGTGCTGGTCACGGGAACCGTCCTGTCACCGAAGACGGAGGCTATGGCCTTGGCCTCGTTGGCGTCTCCGACGTGGGTGGAAGTGGCGTGGGCGTTGATGTAGCCGATCATATTCCTGTCAACCCCGGCCTGCCTGACGGCCATTTCAAGCGACCGTCTCGGGCCGTCCACGTTAGGGGTGGAGATGTGGTCTCCGTTGCCGGAAAAGCCGTAGCCCAGCACCTCGCCGTAGATTGTCGCTCCCCTGCGGACAGCGGACTCGTAACTTTCCAGGATTACCGTCGCCGCGCCGCCGCTCGGGACTAGGCCGTCACGGTCTCTGTCGAAAGGACGGCTGGCCTTTTGCGGCTCGTCTTCCCTGACCGAGAACGCTGATATTCCGTCAAAAGACGCGACAGCATAAGGATGAACTTCCTGCGCTCCGCCGCAGACAACCATCTCCTGAAGACCGTGCTGAATGAGCAGGGCGCCCAGTCCTATCGCATGCGAACCGCTGGCGCAGGCTCCCGACACGGTAAGGTTCATCCCTTTAAGTCTGAATATGCAGTCGAGGTTCATCGTCACGGTCGAGTTCATCGACTGGAAGATCGCCCCCGAGCCGCACATCATCGTGTCCTTCTTCTCTCGGATGATGTCCACGGACTCGATCACGGGTAGAGCCGAGGAATCGTTGCCGTAAAGAAGGCCGACCTCATGCGAGGCAAGATATTCCTCATCCACTCCGGCATCGCGCAGGGCGTCCCTCGTGGCGCAATAGGCGAACTTTGCCTGCTGCGGCATGAACACCCTCTGGGAGCGGCTCAGTTCCTTCTTGAGGTCGGGAACATCCACCTTGCCCGTCAGGGCTGAACGAAAGCCCATCACTTTCCTTTCCGGATCGAAGACAATTCCGGATTTACCTTCATAAAGGGAATCCCGAACCTCGTCCAGAGTCTTTCCAAGGCACGACCAGATGCCCATTCCGGTTATCACTACCCTATTCATGGCTTGCGTCAAAACAATTGTCAACAGGATTAGAATAAATTCCAAGGAATATGTCCATGAGCACCTCCGGCTCATCGACATCGTACTTCTCCAGCTTCCGAAGATGGTGCAGGAAACGCCCCTTCTGCTCCTCGGTATATTTGCCGCCCTTGAACTCGTGTTTGCCGAAACGGATGTCGTGGGCGATGAAGTTGTTGGGAGTCAGCCTGTAGCCCGCGTGGATTCTGCGGTCCAGAAGTCTTGCCACCTCACGGTTATATTCAATGCCGGGAAGGGAGTCATAGGTCATCAGATCCCGCTCGGTGAGCATCGGGCAGAAGGTCAGATGCACGTCGCCCTTGAAGGAGGTGATGCCGGAAAGGATGCTGGAAAGATCCTCGCCTTGCTTCTTGACGTATTTGCCGAACCTTGACTGGTAAAGCTCCAGAGCCTTCATGTAGTCGCAGGTCTCCCACTCGTAGGAAATCGAAAGAGGAACGATGTTCAGCTCCGAAAGAGCCTTGACCTTGTCGTCGCGGCGGCTGATTCCGAACATCTTTATGATTCCCTGGTCGGTCGCGTCGTCGCCGTCCTTGGTGCGGCCGTTCCTCTGGGCAATCCAGACGGACTCGTTCTTCTCGGTGATGACGTGACGGATGTACTCGGACAGGTGGACGGAGGACTTGTAGAAATCCTTCATTGTCCCACCCCTCTCGACACGGAACATCTTGTTTGACTTTCCTATGTCGATCACCAGACTGGAACTCATGAGGTTTGCCCCGAATGTGATTTCCGAGGTCCGGAATCCGTGGACGTGAAGAACATTCTGGAGCACAGAGGCGTCAAGCATGATGTCACGATGGTTGGACACGAAAAGATAGTGTCCCTTCGGATCCAGATTCTCGATATCGGAGACAGTGTAGGAGGACATGCTCCGCTTCACAATCTGCTCGTTGACGTACCACATGATCCGCTTCTGGAACTCGTCCACGGTTCCGATGCTCCGGACTTCCTCCCTGACCTCCTCCACATTCCTGTCCGGGAAGGCGAACGAGGAAAGGAGCGGGAACAGGTCGTTGGCGGCTATGCGCTGCATCGCGGCCGGCACCTCGTCATCCCTGTAGGGTCTTATGTCATCAAAGATGGTTTCGTCAATCATCATTTCTTGTTTCTTAAATCCACGAATTTCACCGGCTTGCGGCTTTTTGCCGGGAAGAGGATCCTCTGTATCTCCTCCTTCGGGCAGATCTCGACCCTCGGAGCCACGCGCAGCCTTGACCGGAACCTGTCCTTGAGGTCCTTAACGACATCCGTCCCGGGGTCGCGCGCCAGTCCCACCTTCACAAGCACATCGTCCGTCCCGGCCTCGGAGTCCTGGACGTAGATGACGTAGTTGGCGACATAGTCCACATTGTCAAGCACATCGTTGATTGCCGGCGGGTACAAGGTAGTACCCTTTAACTTGATCATGTTGTTCTTGCGTCCCACAAGCGGGGTGAGGCGGTAGGAGTACCTGCCGCAGGCGCACCGCTCGGTCTTTTTCGCCGCGATGTCGCCCGTGCGGAAACGCAGAAGCGGCATCCCCTCCACGCCAAGGGTAGTCACCACGATTTCGCCTTCCTCGCCGTCCGGGACAGGGAGATTGTCCTCCCCGATGATCTCGACAATGATCAGCTCCGGATGCACGTGACCTCCCGCGCCGAACCGGCATTCGGAGAACGTGGCTCCCATCTCGGTCGATGAATATGTCGCATAGAGTTCCACATCCCACTTCTCCTTGATCTTGGCCCCCAGAAGGTTGAGCGAAAAGTCCTGATTGCGGAGCCCTTCACCGATTCCTATGATCCGCTTGACGCTGGAGGCGCGGTAGTCGATGCCGTGATCCTCGGCGTACTGGATGAGCCGGAGGATGAACGAAGGCACGCACATGACCGTGTCCGGTTTGATGCGCTGGATCGTGTCCCACTGAAGTTCGGGGACTCCGTTGCCGACACGTATGATTCCCGCGCCCAGCTCCCTGATTCCAAGGAAGTACGCAAGTCCGGCCATAAAGCGCTTGTCAATGGTGGTCATCAACTGGACGACATTTCCCGGATGCACTCCGGCGCATTCGAACGACTTCTTCTCGTTGTAGGCAAGCCGTTGGAGGTCCTTTTCCGTACAGCAGAACGTGACCGGATCGCCGAGAGTGCCGGAAGTGGTGATGTAGTCGATCACCTTTTCCTTGGGAACGCACAGGAAATCCTCGTTGTAGAGCTGCAGATCCTTCTTCTCCGTGAACGGAATCTTTACAAGGTCCTCAATGTGCCGGATTGCGGAGACATCAATCCCGAAGCGGGAGAACATCCTTTGGTAATATGGTGAGCGCGCCGCCAGATAGTCCAGCGCCTCGCGCAGTTTCCTTTCCTGGAAGTCTTTGATGGCCTCCACCGACTGGAATTCAATATCCTCTGTCATCTCGAAAATCTCTGAAAGTCGATTGATTCTGTAAAAATAGGCAAAAAGGGCGGCAAATCAAAATCTCATCATCAGCGACCTTCACACGGATTCGTTTGGCCGAATGCTGCCATCACCGTGCAGTTGTTGATGGTGTTGCCTTCAATAGTATCCTGGCTCTTTTTTGTTATGCCATCTGGCCAAGGATGAAACGATTCTACGGACATATATTATCTGTCCAGCCACTCACGCAGCTCAGCGGATTTCTCTTTGCTCAGCGTCAATGGCTGGTCACATCCTTTGAGCCGGATCCTGAGACGTGAGCTGAAGAACAGGCTTATGCGTGTTATGGAATCGATGTTCGCGATGTATTGCCTGTTGAGCCGGAAGAACATCTTAGGGTCGAGTTCGTTCTCCAATTCGCTCATTGTGAACCGGACGGCGTTGGCGTCGCCGTCCGCCGACTTGGCATACACGTGCCGCTGATCAAAATAAAAATACAGGATATCCTTCACATTGACCGGAATCAGCTCATCTCCTTTCCAGATCAAAATGCGCTCCCTGTAAGTCCGGAGCTCGCCGACGACCGTGTCAAGCTTGTCCTTGTCGAACGCTTTCCGCCCGGCGATGCTTTCAACTTTCTTAAGCGCGGCGGAAAGACTCTCTTAGTATTCTTGACTTGTAGATGTACAGCAAGCGAACAGCAGCAGATAGTCGATAAGGTAGTAAACTGGTAGAAACCACGATACCGCTGCCGAAACTCTCCGACAGCGGTATCATCGTATTGAATGCTACTTTATGGGCAAAAAAATAACCGCATTTACGGTAATGCGGCCAACCAAGTCCTTCGTTCTTCGAGCGATGACAATGCAAATATAGAAATCTTTTTTCGAAATATTCTACTTTTTTATTCTGTTTATGTTTTTTCTTTGATAATAAGGCTGGTTTTCCGCATCCACACAAAAGCCGGTATCGCAACATCAAGATCTTAGCTGAAACGCTGAATCAGGCCCCATCCTTTGCTCAGCGAGGTACCGCCTTTGAGCAGGAGGGACGGCCCTTTTGAATGTTATCGTACGCCGTCAACTGTGATTGTCCTCGCGGAGCCTGATGTCAGGAACACCGGATTCATAGGCATCTGCGTTGAAAGTCCCAAAAGATTCAGAGCCGTGGCCCCGGTCGGAAGAATCTGGGCCTTGTCCCTTTCCGCGATGGCTGATGCGATGTCGGAAACCGGAGGATAGACCAGTCCGAATCTGGTCTGTTCCGTTTTCAGACATACGCCTCTGGAAAGGTGATGGAGGTCTCCGGATTTTACGAGGTCAGAAAGGATTTTCCCGACATACTCGTCATCATACTCGGGGAAACTGTTGTTGAAAAACAATGTCCCGTTCTTTGCAGAGCCCACTCTTTCTCTTATAGCGCTTACCACCATATTACACTTTCTTTGTGAGTATAATTCACTCGGTAATTTTTGCAAAAATACCGATACTTTCGAATTCTGACAATACTTCCAATGATTTGAGCCAGACCTCGTTCATTGAACGGTAGTCGGGGGTCTGTGTCTTCCGATTCATGCCGCAAAAATACGGCACGGAAATGCCAAAGGCTGGCAGTCAGAGTCAATCTTCCAACAGCGGCAAACGGACAGGAATTTTATAGAATTTGTAGAATTCTCTTATGGGATTCCTATGAGCAATTTCAGACAAGGGGCCTTCGAAAGATATAAGCCCATTATTCGCAGGGTAAATAATACCGCACTCTGGCTCGAACTCTCTATTATCCAAATGAGCTCGCACAGCTGTATCTCTTGCATTGCCACTTACTTCTCGAATATCCGAAATTTCAAAATATGAATTCGCGTTATACTTCGGTTTATATTTAGCATCCAGAATCATGCTTTCTGATTTATGGATATAGTCTGGCTTCTGGCATGTTCCATCTACCTGAAACTCGATGCTCTCCCCATAGGTTTGACGCAGCAGATAAAGAACGTACATCTCAAACAGCCGGGCCATGTCAATCCAGAAAGGAGGAGTCAAATGTGTTTCAGAGCTTACATTGGAGAGGGAGTAATCAAAGCGCCTGAGGATCTCTTTGGCGACCTGAACAGCAACTACATAATGCCGGAACAACTTGTTTGACGACATGTTCTTAACCTGCGAAATCTCAATGTCTTCTGACACACCTGCAAATGCATTTTCCAGCTTGTTAATCCGTGTTCGCAGATTTCCGTACTGATTATGACTGTGCATATAGACCTGCAGCATCTTGTCAGCGAACAGGAGAGCCCGTTTCAACAGGCGATTTACCGGAATGTCAACAGTGTAAATCTGATAACGGCAGGCATTGCGGTCCTCCCGTTTCGGGATAATATTCTGACGCAACTGCTGATTAAAAAGGACATGCCCTTTGATTTTCCCGGTAAGGTTCTCTGTTATCGTAATGTAATCTCTTTTCAGGCCGTGCTTGACCAAGTTTTCCAAGAGAGTGACATAATGAATGACCAGTAATGGGGTCAATTGAGTTTTGCCCTCTTCCGTTTCAATGTTTGGTTCCTCAAAAGAGATCTTATAGCACTTCGAAAAGTAATTGGCATCATCCTCTGATGAAATCGAGAGTGCTTTGATAAGCATCTCGGCAATATCTACTGCATCTATTTTAGGCCGTACTACTATTGGCAGTTTGTCTTTGATCAGCCAGGAAGCACCGATGAAGTAAGCTGCATGCAGCGAAGAGTCGATGCCTAAAAATTGAGGCTCACCCATATATTCATCGGGCAACCCAACCAACTCGACACCAGATTCCTGCAGAAGGTTTTGAATCTCTGCGGCGTCGCCTTTGTCGTAGGTTGTTTGCTCGTAGAATACGAGAGGCTTCAGTGCTGCCATAGATAAAGACTATTCGTTTTTGTAGGCAGCGATAAACTCAGCCATATCTTTCGTTGGAGGTTTGGAGCAAATCCCATCCTTGTAATACTCACCAAGAAGAGGGTAGATTTCATACTCCCATTTAAGAGGTAGTTCTCCAGCCTTTGCCATGAAATAGCTGTGCCCGACCATCAAGTCATCAATGTCCATATCTACCTTTGTTTTCGTGAGGTAGTTCTTTACAGCATTGAAAAGAGACTTGGCTTTATGTTTTTCCTCTTCATCGTTCCCGTAAAAGGAGTCTACGACACTCCACTGGGACGGAATAGTGTAAAAAGCGAAACGTCTGCGCACTGCGTAATCTATTCCGCCAACACTCCTGTCCGTTGTATTCATCGTCCCGATTATAAAAAGGTTGTCCGGAACGCTAAAATCCGTCTTTGAGTATGGTAGTTGAACGGAAAGACGGTGATCGGTACCATCTCTCTTATCGGCTTCAATCAAGGTAATCAATTCACCGAAAATCTTGGAGATGTTGCCCCGATTAATCTCATCGATAATCAATACGTAATTCGATTTTTTGTCGTCATTTCTGGCAGCATCGCAGATCTGTTTAAAGATGCCATCTTTGACCTCATAAGTTACGGCACCATCCATGACTTCCGGCTTCAATCCTTCTATAAAGTCCTCATAATCAAATGACTGATGGAATGTTACAAAGGCGATTTGTTTTGATGACTTACGTTTCTCGTACTCCATCATCAAATCTGCGTGGTTTAACGTTGTGACATCAACCCCCATTGTGGACAAAGCTATAGCTGCGGTGCTATAGGTCTTGCCTGTGCCGGGGGCACCCTGTAAAATGATATTCTTCTTTGTTTGGAGTATCTGGGCAGCCTTTAATAATGTTTCCATGCCTATGACTATATCAACTTGTTTTCTAATGACATCACAAATAGCCTTGTCGGCGGGGTTGTTATGAACTTTAAGTTCGTATATTGAAGGAATTCGGTTGGCTTCACCAAATGCATTCTCTTCGTTAAAATCCACTTTGTTCTTTCTCAGGTCAACGAATCCGCTCAATTTACGGGTATATGGCCAATCTTCGGATGTCCCGGAAGATATTCTTCCGGCAAAGAATACTCGTTTATTGGCATTTGAACCTTGGGCACAGATTACATAGTCGCCAATCTTCATGTTAGCGAATAGTTGTCCCAAGCTATTATCTTGACCCCACCCCATCATTATGTAGTGATCCTTGAACATTAGTTCAAGATACTCGTCAACGTTACCTTTATTCTCGACGTTCGGGCTTATTACAAAAAATCTGCTCATTGAAAGTACTTTATTAAGCCGTAAATATAGCAAAAAGATGGCGGAAGTCTTCTCTTTCGCCATGTCTCCAAAATTACTTGCAGTGGTAGTCACTACCACAATCCGAGTTCATGTAGCATTGTGTGTAGCAACCTCTACCCATCCCCAATTCCTTGGACTCTTCAATAAAGAGTCCACTTTAAAAAGTGCCTTTTACCACCTTTTACCACCTTTTACCCTTTAGAAGTATCTGTAAGGCATATATTTTTTCAAAAAATGACTTTTTCAAGTGGACTCAATAAAATAAACGAAATACATAATATTGTTATTTTTTAACTTGGAGCTTATATATCGACTTTTGCTATTTTTTCGGGTATTTCACGCATGACTATCAAAAAAAATGTGCGAAACGGTCTCAAGACAACTGCATCCGCTTCAAAACCCGGAGACTGGTTTAGGGGTTTCAAAGCCAAAACGTCATCAGGATTACTCGCCAGCACCTTTCGTCGGCAAGTTTCCAAACCAGTCCAGGAAGAGGTCGAACCAGGACGCCTTGGGGGAGGAGACGCCGAAGCCGTGGCCGCCGGAGGGGAACTGAATATGCTTGTGAGGGATTCCCGACACGGTCAGTGCCTTGTCCATCACTTCGGAATTGCGGCAGTCAACAACAGGGTCGTCCTTACAGCTCACCAGAAAGACAGGCGGCATTTCAGCAGGGATGGCAAGTTCCATCGACAGCCGCCGCCTGAGATCCGGGTCATTCCGGCGCTTCCCGAGCAAAGCCTTCCGGGAACGCCTGTGGACAAGGGTCTCATCGGACATCGTGACGACCGGATAGACGGGGACGACGAAGGAAGGGCGCGAGGATATTCCCTGAATCTCAATCACTTCCTTGCAGGCGTTCAAGGCAAGGTGGCCTCCGGCGGAGAATCCCATCACACCGACCCGCGAGGGGTCGACGGAATATTCAGAAGCCTTGCTCCGCACCTCGACAATCGCCCTCCGGAGGTCATCCAGGGCCGCCGGATAATGACACTGCGAGATCGCCAGGCCGCCGAAAAGGAAGTATCTTGTGCCGGCATGGCGGTAGTGGAGGACAAACGCCGTGAATCCCTTCTCTGCCAGCCTCCTTGCCACATCAGCACCCTCGGTCTTCCGTGAAAGCCAGTAGTAGCTGCCACCGGGACAGACAATCACGGCCGCCCCGTTGGCCTTGTCAGGTTCGGGAAGGAAGACCGTCAGTCTGCGGGCATCCGCGGAAAGGCCGAAAATCAGGGCGGCCAGAAGAACAAGTGCGAGCCGTCTCATGATTCCAAGTGAAAATGAAGGTTTTCAGGCAGACAGGAGATGTTGGACGCAAGCATAATGTTGTCCTCGTCCCTGTCGTAGGCGTCAACACGGATTTCCGGATGCATCAGGGCGAAAATCAGGGCACACTCCCCTTGCCCGCAGCCGCTCAACTCAAAATGGTCTCCGGAAGGTGCCTCGCGCAAAAACGCCACGTCGCCGACACGAGACAAGGCCTTGCGGCAGCGGGATTCCACGCCGGAGCCTTTGTAGAGGTACTTGTACCGGACGTAAACGGCAAGATATTCAGGTGTTTCCAGAGTTTTACGCAAGGCGGAGTACCGACTCACGAAAAGCCGGTGGCACTCTTTCGTCATCATCCGGTAGTCCTCCATCCAAGGAATCCTGATCCCGACTTCAACATGTACAGAACCCTCCCGGAGCATGAAGTCAGCCTTAGGAAGCACGTCGAAAGCGCCGTGGATGAACACCGGAGTGATGTCCAGCCCAAGTTCGGCGGCCACATAGAAAGCCCCTTTGTGGAAGCGGCCCACCTTGCCGTCAGGAGTCCTCGTCCCCTCCGGGAAGATGACCAATGAATATCCCCGCTCGACCAAGGCCCTGATCCTGTCCATCTGACCCTCAACTCCGCCGCTCACGGGTACATAGTCGGCCTTGCGGATCACATAGCCATAAATCGGATTCCTCCAGACCCAATCGTTCGTGAAGAATATCAACTTTGGGCTCAAGGCCATAAGGCAGATCAGGTCCAGGTGCGACTGATGGTTGGCCACAATCACGGAAGGTTTGCCAAGGTCCTCGCTTCCGGACAGCGTGAACCTGACCCCGGGAACCCGCCTCAACAGGAACCGGGACATCCTTTGGATGAACCGATGGTACTTCAGCTTGCTCGCCTCCGAGTTCCCTTTGAAAAGGAAGTGGAGGAACGTGTAAGGGTAGGCGAACAGGAACATCAGCAGCACATAGCCCACAAGAGCGTAGAGCGAATATGCCAACCTCTTCAAAGTGAGAGGGATGTCTCGCTTGACACCTTTCCTTTCGGTCAGCCACCGGAAGATCACCGGAGGCAGATAGTACGCCATCGCCACGACGATGAACATCCCGATCACCGTCACCTCCCCGAGCGAGCGCATCGCCGGATGCCTGGCCAGAACCAGAGCCCCGATGCCGATGAACATTATCACGGCCGAATGGAAGACGCTGTTCTTGTAGGTGGCGAGACGTTTCTTCCCGTAGGCATATTCATAGACAAGTCCTTCGGTGATGAAGATCGTGTAGTCGTCGCCCTGCCCGAAGATGAATGTGGCGAGGATGATGTTGACGATGTTGAAGCGGATGTCCATAAGGCTCATCAGGCCAAGAATCCAGAACCAGCTGACAGCCAGCGGGAAGAAGGACAGCAGTCCCAGTTCCAGACGGCGGAAGCTCAGGCACAGGAACACCAGCACCACAAGGCTGCAGACAAGACCGATGTAATCGAAGCTTTCTGACAGGACGCTGACAAGACGGTTGCTGACATCGCCGGTGTCGAACACAAGCACGCCGTCCTGACGCAGGGATTCCTTCAACGCCTCGGCGCCGGACTCGCCTTCATAATACACCTGATTGACGACCATCCATTTTCCATCATCATTAAGGATATAGGCGCCGTCAAACGACTCCATCAAAGAAGAGCCACCGGCGGAAGAGACTGAATATTCCTTGGTCAGTATGTCAGCGAACGGGCTGAACGCCGCTTCGGAGAATCCTTGCCGGCGGCTTTCGCCAGCCAATTCATCCAGAAGTCTTTCCGCGCGGCCATCGCCCCAGAAATCATCCCACTTCTCTATTCTTTGGGCTTGCGTCAGCTCCGACGGAGCAAAGTTGCCGGGACCTTTTACAAAGGCGACCTGCCCTTTCAGGGAATCAAGCCTTGCGAGGAGTCCATCGTTCCTTTGAAGCACCGCCTCTCTGTCAGAACCCTCCGCGATGGCATAAATCTGGTTGAAGCCGGATTGCTCCAGAGAGGACCGCAACAGCTCCAAATCCCGTTTCTGATTGTCAGTCATGAAGTTGATGTTCCTCATGTCGGAGTCGAAACTTGTCCGTCCGCTCAGGAAATACATCACCACCGTCACGGCCATCACGCCGATAAAAAGCCATCCGCCCGAGGGAGCCTTGTCCGGAAGGATGCGTCCGAGTTCTAGCGTTCCGCCGACACTCTTGCGTGACTTGGTGAAAACCGGAAGAAAGACAAGCACGAATATGATTGTTCCGGCCAGCATAAGTGAGCCGAACAGCCCCAGGTCCTGCATCGCCACGGCATCCAGCCAGACAAGGCACAGGAATGCCGCAATCGTGGTGATGTTGCCGATCAGCAACGGCTCGACCATCTCCTTGAGATTCTGCCGTGGACTCACTCCGGACTTAAGGCCGTCCATGAAATGCAACGGGTAGTTCACGGCGATGCCGATGATCACGGAGGCGACACCGATGACGATGATAGACATGCTGTCCCTGACCAGAGCGATTCCCCCGACGGCGAACAGCCATCCGAACGCGGTGGAAAGAACTATCCAGAGGATGTCCTGGAAGCGTTTGTACGTGAAAACCAGCAGGAGGCCGATAAGGAGCAAGGCCAGCGAGATGGCCAGAATGCTGTCTTTCTTGATCCGCGCGGCGTTGGTCACGGCTATCAGCGGCGCTCCCACAGCCGAGACGGAAATGCCAGGATGCTCAGCCTCAATCCTTTTGATGGCCTCATCAACCAGACCTGCCACCTTGGAGTTCATTCCCGACTCGCTCGTCCCGTAAGGGGAGGTCAGAAATGCAAGCCCATGGCCGTCATTTGTGAATATGCAGTCATCGACAATGTCGTAGTTCGAGTTGGCGGCGCCGGTTCTTAACCGCTGAAGCACAGGTGTGAACAGATGCAGGGGATCGGTGCGGACATTGGCGACCATTGCGTCACCGGTCGGGAACAGCAGGGACTGCCGGTCAGCGGCAAGCTGCCCGGAGACATAGTCCCGAACATTCAGAAGAGAGTCAATCCGCTGATAGTCAGCGTCAGTCAAATACAGAGGATAGTTCGCCGACACCTCCCCCATCACCTCGAACGCCATTCCGCTGTCAACGGTAATCTGCCTTTGCGGAATCATTCCGGTGGAGTCCACGGTGTCGAACACGTCCCCGAAATCGTGAATCGCCGCGGAAATCTCATCCTCTCCGGCATCCGAACCATCCTTGGCGGAGAAAATCAGGATGATGTTGTTCTTCCTGCCCAGAGCGTTGTAGGCTTCGGAATATTTCGAACTTTCCTCGTCGCCCGGCAGGAATCTGGAGATGTCCTCCTCGTAGTGAAGCCTTGAGGCGAGGAACAGGCAGAGAGCCGCAAGCAGGACCGACAGCAGGGCCGCCAGCCATTTCCTTCCGGCAAGGAAGTCGTGGATTCTGAGAAAAAAGTCCGTCACTCCGCTTCGCTACAATAATTCTACGAAGATAGTCATTTTTTGCGGAGCATCCGGGACGGCAGACCGTAAAAGAGAGCGAGAACGCACAGGACAGTGTTCAGGACGCTGATGCGGAAAAAGTCCCGGAACGGGCGGAAATGCGTGACACGCTCCCCTTCCGGCGGATAATGGACTCTAATCCCGACAGGACGCATCCGCGTTCCCTTCCAGCATTGGAACACAAGGAGTTCAAGTTCAGCCTCATAACGACAGGTAAGCAGGTGGAGTCCGCCCATGCGGCCCAGCTGGTAGAGACGGAAACCGGATTGGGTGTCAGGCAGGTTCACTCCTGTCTGGAGTCTGAACCAGAAATTCGAGAACTTGTTGGCGAAAGTGTTGCCTCCGGGCATATTCTCCGTCTTCAGGTTGCGGCTTCCCACAAGCATGGCGTCGGGATGTTCTTTGGCCTCGGCAGCGAAGACAGGGATGTCCTCCGGGTAATGCTGCCCGTCGGCGTCGATGGTGATGGCCCGCTCGAATCCGCGTGCCTTGGCTTCCTTGAAGCCGGTCTTGAGGGCGTAGCCTTTCCCTCGGTTTCTCTCATAGCGGACAAGCACCGCTCCCAACTCTTCCAAAGAATCCGATGAGCCGTCCGTGCTGCCGTCATCGACGACAATCACGTCGGAGCAGTACCGCAATGTTCTCTGTACCACATCCTTGACTGTTCCGGCGTTGTTATAGACCGGGATGATGACGCAGGTTTTCAGATTCTTCAACAGCCCGGGCGCTTCGATGGTTCGGCGGAGCTCACCAACCGTGGTTCGGCGGAGCTCACCAACCGTGGTTCGGCTGGGCTCACCAACCGTGGTTCGGCGGAGCTCACCAACCGTGGTTCGGCTGGGCTCACCAACCGTGGTTCGGCGGAGCTCACCAACCGTGGTTCGGCTGGGCTCACCAACCGTGGTTCGGCGGAGCTCACCAACCGTGGTTCGGCTGGGCTCACCAACCGTGGTTCGGCGGAGCTCACCAACCGTGGTTCGGCTGGGCTCACCAACCATGGTTCGACCGGACTCACCAACCGTGGTTCGGCTGGGCTCACCAACCATGGTTCGGCTGGGCTCACCAACCATGGTTCGACTGGGCTCACCAACCATGGTTCGACCGGACTCACCAACCATGGTTCGACGGGGCTCACCAACCATCGAAGCGACTTGTTCCGCCAAGTCCTGTCGAACAACGGTCACTGAGCCTGTCGAAGTGACCGCCGCGGAAGAGTCCTTACAGGAATATTCAAGACTCATCCGCGAAAAGACCTTTTCCTCCGAGCGGACAGTGAGTTCAACCTTCAGGCGGCCTTCTGCTTCCAACAATTTCGTAAATGAATATGTCACCTCGGCTCCGGGGAAAAGCGGCTCGATGAATTTCAAATCCTCAACCTGCGAAAGGCTCAACGACTTACCAAGGTGGTTTTCAAGCAGTTCCGTAGCGACACGAATCTGCACGGCTCCGGGAGTGATCGGATAGTCTGGAAAATGCGCCTTGAATATCACATTGTCAGGTTCAATCCTGATCAGTGATTCGACCGGGCTCATCAACCGTGATTCGGCGGAGCTCACCAACCGTGGTTCGAATCCGTCCGCAGTCTCCTTTGTGGAAAGTGTTGTGAAGAATGTGCCTGAAAGTCTCATTCGGGGATATTCATTTTTGAGAAAGTGTAGCTTCGGTTCTGCCTTCGCATAATGATCTTATCTCCATCCACGGAAATATATTCATCAGCGGCGGATGAGTTGAAGAGTCGTTTGAGGTCTCTGGCTATCGTCTTGCGTATGAGGCATTTGTCCAGAGGTTTCATAACATTGAGGAGTTTGACGCTGCGGCGGTCACTTGTCATTGTGAAGTCGAACGCTCTGATGCCGAACTCGTTGACTATGGAGCCGGAGATAACGCCGTCCATCCTTTTAGCCACGCATATTCCTGAAAAAGAGGCGTTTTTGAAAGTAATGGCCACGGTGTAGCGGACGGTTTCTTTGTCGTTGAAAGGGAATATGTAGGGAGCATTGGTAGCAGTCACTTCGACAAGCTCAGTGACCGGGAACACATCGGCCGCTGAACCTGCCGAAGCGACCGTGGTTCGACTGGGCTCACCAACCGTGGTTCGACTGGGCTCACCAACCGTGGTTC
>CAVERO010000064.1:0-15085 GCA_963617915.1 Candidatus Methanomethylophilaceae archaeon
CGCCGGGTCAACGCCGCCAAACTCAAACAGGCCGAAGCCATCCGCGCCCAGAGGGGACTCTCCCTCATCAACGAGCAATACGGCTTTCTCGACAAGACAAAAGGCCGGGCCGACGCGCTGGACTACTTCAACTCCCTGCTTGAGGGCAAAGACAAGAAATGGCAGATAGTCTATGAACACTTCCGCAAGTTCGTCCACGGCCGCTGCACCTTCGACAAGCTCGACGTCGAACTCTGCAACGGCTTCCGGGACTACCTCCTCACCGCCAACCGGATGAACAGCAAGACCCTCAAGATTTCACAGAACTCCGCATCGACCTACTGGAGCACATTCAGAGCCTTCCTCGCCGCCGCCTACAAAGACGGCTACCTCAGCGACAACATCAATGACAACCTCGACAAGATAGAAGCGAAAGAAACTCGCAGAGAATACCTTACCCTCGACGAACTCAAGAAACTCTACAACACCCCTTGCGACTGCCCCGTCCTCCGCTCCGCATCCATATTCTCCTGCCTCACCGGACTGCGCATAAGCGACATCCTCGCCCTCCGATGGGAAGACATCCGGGACTACCCTGGAGGCGGCAAATGCGTCCGCATCTGCACCGAGAAGACCGACACCGAAGCCACCATCCCCATCAGCCGTGAAGCCCTCGACATCTGCGGCACGCCCGGCACAGGCCCCGTCTTCAAAGGACTTGACAGGAATATGGTCAACTCACGCCTGAAACCGTGGCTCCGGAAAGCCGGCATCACCAAATACATCACCTTCCACTGCTTCCGCCACACCTACGCCACCCTCCTCATCGCCGGAGGAATGGACATCTACACCGTCTCCAAGATGCTCACCCACAAGAACGTCAGTACGACCCAAATCTACGCCGACCTCGTCAACGAGAAGAAACGCGAGGCCGCAGAAACCATCAAAATCACGGAGGAATAGAGTATGGACGCAATAAAAATGGTATTGAATGGCACTCTGAGGCCAAACCTATCGGACACAAGAGGTGAAGACTACTGGGGGCCGGAATTCAACCTGCTGGAAATGCCGCTGGAGACATTCATCCCTCATTATGAAATCAAGTTCACAGTCCCCCCGTTCTCCTACAGGTTGAAGTACTACATCAAGCTGATAGATGCGGCTGCGATAAAGGAACTGAACGAGTTGTTCCATAAGTACCACAACGCAAGCGATGCGATTATTGCATACGGACTGATGCGCCTCAGAAGGACAACCGATTCCAGAATACAGGAGATTCACAATATCATAGTGCGCGAGGGATATGATATGGAAAGCCTGTCTGCGCCCGGGGTCAATTACAGAAACGATTCTCAGCGCAAAGAGGCGACATATATCTATCATTATCTGTTGCAGGCTCTTATCAAAGTCTATCTGGAGTTCCAATATCACTACGGCAACAAGATTGACGAATCCAAGAAAAGGAGCTACGAAGATTTCTACCTGCTTAAAATGGGCATACCGGCGCCGGTTGAAAACAGACTGATAGAAGTTGTCGCAAATCCGAGAACGAAACTTGCCGAAAAACCTGCCGACAATCTTTTCTCTGGAAAGAAAGGATTCTGGTTCGCCAACGAGGCCAGAGAGATTACAGGTACACTCACCATTAATCTGTGGATAGAACTGGAACGCGGAAAGTTTATTAAGGCCGGAACGACATTAGATGAGTTCAAGGCGTGTTTCGCAGAGAAGCAAGTCAAGAAAAAGGTTGTCTGGATTGCAGGCAAATCACTTCTCTCCTACTTCATCAAGCAATTGTACAAAACCGGCATCGTCTGCGATGAAGGCTCAAAATGGGTTGCCGCAGCCAACTGTTTCACGGATGAGCAAGGCTCCAAATACGACCCGAAAGCCCTTAAAGACGAGAAGAAGCCAAAGCTGAGATGCAAGGAAATTGACGGAATCATTGCCAAAGCGTTAGACTCCACAAAGCAATAATCCTCCGCACTCCGCCCCGCTGAAATTTTTTCATTACACGGATTCGCATCACAGCGTTTCCGTGTTTTTCTTTTGCCCACTCCGCACTCCGCATCCACTCCGCGCGGAGTGCGGATTTGTCCTTTCTGTCAGGAAGAAGGCCGACTATCTTCGCACCAGCAAGCAGCTCAAATGAAGTCCGGGCTGCTTGTGAGGACTTCAATTGTTTAATTATTTTATTGCAATTGAGCATGAACAGAAACTCGATCAGTTTCAACGATGTGCCGGAAGTTCTGGCATATCTCGTCGACAAAATCGACCGCCTCGAGACGCTTCTCGAAACCACCACCCCGACCTCTCCGGTCGAAAAACAGCCCGTCTGGATGACTATGGCGGAATTCCGCGCATTCCATCCAGAGCATCCCGCGCCCACCACCGTTTACGGCTGGGTACGCAACGGCCTCATCCCCCACTACAAGAAGGGCAAGAAACTCTTCTTCAAGCGCAGCGAGATAGAAGCCTGGCTCGACGACGGACGGCAGAAAACCGACTCCGAACTCGAAGCGGAGGCGACCGACTACATCAACAGAAGGAGGACCGCAAGATGAAAGAGCCGCAGCACATCTCTGAAGTAATCATCAAGATTGCGACAGACCCCAAAGACGATTTCGGGAAAGTCCTCCGCAGGTGCCCTTTCATTCAGGCGGAACTCCTAAGGCGCAAAATCATCAGCCTCGACGACCTTTCCGGAGAGCAGATAGACCGCCTCGCCGAAAGAGCCTTCCTCGAAGACTGGATTGACGGACAGGACGTGATGCGCAAACTCCACATCAGTCCCCGCACCCTCCAGACGCTCCGATCCAACGGGACAATCCCCTACACCAAAATCGGACACAAGATCTGGTATCTCCGCCAGGACATCGAAAAAGTCCTCCGCAGCAACTACGTAATGTTCAACATCCGCGAACGCTATGGAGAAGACCTTTGACCGCTCGGCGGTGCTCCGCAAGACAAACTGGGGCATCGACATCTACGCACACATCCTTCGCCGCTTCTACCCCGGCGAAGTTGTGATGAAAGTCACCGGCAGGGATTGCGGCATAGTCCGCAACCCCTTCGCCGGAGGCGTTCAGTCCCTCCACGTCTGGTTCGCCAAGAATGACCCGGAAGCACGCCTCTCCGACGAGACCGCCTACCATCACGACGAAAACGGCGCAATCCCCGACGGAGACGCACTCGACTTCGCGGCACTTTACTATCACCAGTCCGGGCAGGAACTCCTCGCCACGCTCAACCGCGAAATGTACCTCCATCTGGATGCCGAGCATTCGCAATATGCTGGCCCGCAAACCGCACACGTGGACAAAGGCCCGAAATTCTCCTTCTTCAAAGCCCCGATTACCAACAAGTTCCCGCTCAAGAGCATAACCCTTCTCGATGCCTACAACTACATCGCAGGCCCCTATGCGCAGCAGCAGACAGAGGAACTGAGAGCAATCCCGGACAAGAAGAAAGCGGCACTCTACAAGCAGTCCCGTTTCGCCTACGTCACCTTCTGCGGAGAGTTCGGCGTCCGTTCCAACTGCAGCGTCAAATCCGCCAGCGGCCTCCTCTGTCTGGATTTCGACCACATCCCGGATGTAAACGCTCTCAAGCAGCTGCTTCTCCAAGACCGCTACTTCACCACGGCGCTCGCATTCCGAAGCCCCTCCGGAGACGGCCTCAAATGGGTCATCGAAATCGACAGAGGCACTCTCTCCCACTCCGACTTCTTCAGAGCTGTCGCCAACTACATAACTACGGCCTACGGCATCGAACCGGACAAATCGGGCAAGGACATCTCCAGAGCCTGCTTCCTCCCGCACGACCCCGAGGCCTACATCAACCCTTTATTCGTTTAAGATATGGACAAATTCAATCCGGAGCAGTGGCTGGCCAAAGAACCTGCCCCCTCCACAAGAAACTATACCCCGAACCCTGACTCTCAGGACGACATCGAACTCATCACCCGGCGCATCGAATCTGCCGGCGTTGACATCACCGCAGGCTACGACAACTGGCGTGACATCGGCTTCGCCCTCTCATCCGAGCTTGGCAAATCGGGCAGGGACATCTACCACCGCGTCAGCCGCTTCAACCCCGGTTATGCCGAGGCCGACTGCGACTCCCAGTACGACAAATGCCTCCGCTCCCACGGCACCGGCATCACCGTCAAGACCTTCTTCCGGAAAGCGAAAGAAGCCGGCGTCAGCCTCGCCACCAAATCCGCAAAATCCGCAGTTTTCGCAAAATCCGCAACCCCACAGACTGCGGATATGGCGACAGGGTCAAAGATGAAATCCGCAAACTCCCCCACTGCGGATATTGAGGATTCTGCGGAAACTGCGGAAATCTCCTCCGGCGAACCCCTCCCGACATTCTCGCAGGACATCAGGGACAACCTGCCCGAATTCCTCCGCAGAATCGCCGCCGTGAGCAACTCCGTCTATGACGAAGACATCCTCATCCTCGGCTCGCTCGCAGTCCTCTCCGCCTGTATGCCCCACATAAAAGGCATCTACGACGGGCGTATCGTCTTCCCGAACCTCTTCCTCTTCGTCACTGCCCGAGCCTCCTCCGGCAAAGGCCGCCTCACCCTCTGCCGCCACCTTGTCGAACCCGTCCACGACCGCCTCCGCGAAATCAACGAAGCCGAAGTGATGGAATACAAGCAGAAACTCGCCGAGTACAACGCCGCCGGCAAGAAGAAAGCCGCTATGGAGAAGCCGGAAGAACCGCCCCTCCGTATGCTCTTCATTCCTGCCAACTCCTCCGCCACAGCAGTCTATCAGGTGCTGAACGACAACGGAGGCAGCGGACTGATGTTCGAGACCGAGGGCGACACCCTCGCCAACACCTTCGGCTCCGACTACGGCAACTACTCCGACGGCTTCCGCAAGGCCTTCCACCACGAGACCATCTCCTACATCCGCCGCAAGGACCGCGAATATGTCAACATCCGCCAGCCCCGCCTCTCCACCGTCCTCACCGGCACTCCCCGTCAGATTCTCAACCTCATCACCGACGCGGAAAACGGCCTCTTCAGCCGCTTCGCGTTCTACTGCCTGGACATTCCGACGGTCTGGAACGACGTCTTCGCCGACACCCCTTCCGAAGGCACACTCGATGAATGCTTCCAGAAACTCGGAGCCGACTACTACGACCTCTTCCAGATTCTCGACGCCAGAAGCGGAGACCTCCTCTTCGGCTTCACCCGAGAGCAGCGCCAGGACTTCAACGCCACCTTCGCCCGCTGGCAGGAAGAATGCCTTGCCGACTGCGGAGAAGACTTCGTCGCATCCGTCCGGAGGCTCGGAGTCGTGATGTTCCGCATCGCAATGTGCCTCTCGGTCCTCCGGCTCACCGAAGACGGAGACTTCGAGAGCGACATCACCTGCCTCGACACCGACTACCGCACCGCCAAGACCATCGTCTCCGTCATCCTCCGGCACAACATCCGCGTGTTCCTCACTCTCCCTGCCGATGCCGCCCCGGCGCAGAAATCCAAAGGCGCTGAGCGCACCATTCAGAAGCAGCAGTTCTGGGACAGGCTTCCCGCCGAGTTCGACCGCAAGGAATACTCGCAGATTGCCGACTCCCTCGGACTCAACCCCAAATCCCTCGACCGCACCGTCCGCAAATGGTGCGACGACGGCAAGCTGGAGAATGTCTCGCACGGGAAGTATAGGAAGGTGTGATTCGAGTTGCGGCGGCGGTTTTCGCTCTGCCGCAACTCTTTCATTCTTATGCGGTTTTGATTATTTATCTGCATATTATGCCGTTTACTGATGATATTTTTGTACTTTTGTATGATAATAGGCAAGAATTGACAGAATTCGATGAAAAATAAAAAAATCAAGTTTGTTGACCTTTTTGCAGGCATTGGAGGGTTTCACTACGCGTTTGATAGTATTGGCGGCAAGTGTGTGTTCGCCAGTGAGTGGGATAAGAATGCCAGGATTACATACGAATCGAATTTCAAAGGTATCTCTCCTAATCTTTTTCAAAAAGACAAAGATGGAAATATGCCCTTTTTCAATTGCGACATTAACGATGTTGAGCTCGATAGAATCCCCGATTTTGATGTCCTTTGCGGCGGATTCCCTTGCCAAGCATTTTCAATAGCCGGTCTACGTAGAGGATTTGAAGATACCCGAGGAACACTTTTCTTCAACATAGCCAATATAGTAAATGATAAGATTCTAAAGGGGTCAAAACCCAAAGTCCTTTTGCTTGAGAATGTTAAAGGACTAAAAAGCCATATGCACGGTGAAACACTTAAAACTCTGCTCCGAGTGTTGACGGAAGACCTTCACTATGAAGTTCGTACCGAGGTGCTGAATGCGAAATATTTTGGCGTTCCACAAAATCGCGAAAGGCTCTTTTTCGTCTGCTGGGATAAAGAGCAGATTCCTGTTGAAGATTTCAGATTTCCGTATGGTTTAGACGCTTCATTGAATACTATCTTTGATAAAAACAAGTTGGATAAATGTATACCCACTCAGGTTAGCGATATTTTTGAACCCAAGTCCACACTGCCGGAGAAAATGACTATCAGCGATAGGATGTGGATTGGACACCAAGAGCGAAAGAAACGCAATAAAGAGAATGGCAAAGGATTCGGATATTCTCTTTTTAAAGATGGTAGCGTTTATTGCAGCACAATCTCTGCCCGTTATTGGAAAGATGGCAGTGAAATATTAATCGACCAGTCGTCAGAGGGCAAGAATCCGAGGAGACTCACACCGGTTGAAGCCGGCAGATTACAGGGTTATAAAATAATCGGAGCTGGTTGGGAAAAGGCCGATGCCGCAAATAACCAAAACAACAAAGAGGGCATTCCAGAGATGAAAATAGTCGTTTCATCTAAAGAAGCATATCATCAATTTGGTAACAGCGTTGCTGTTCCCGTAGTAAAGACTTTAGCCAAAGAAATTAATAATCAATTACTCAATTATGTTGCAGAATCTAAATGAACTCGTAACGCCCATTGTAGAAAAGATAAGCCGATTTGATGTCCTTGACTGCTCTTTGCCGAGGGCTTTTAGCGAAAGCGTATCTACTATATTCAATTGTTCTGTTACATACGGCGTAAGTGCTTCTTGCATCACCAATAGAAAGGGACAACGTATTTTCTTGAGCAACAACTGGTTTTACATTGCTGCGATTTTAGCACCATTACACAAACCGTTCTACGAGTACAAAGATTTGCTGAACAACATCGTTGAAAAAGAGATTTTAAAAGAAGCAGATTTCGACAGGATAAAGCAGATTATTAATAGCAATTCGACGTTATCGGACCAAGACAAGGAGTATCTGATTAAGTTTGCGACAGAGCCATTGTGGTGGAATGGAGGAAACTCAAATACGGGCGGCAAATCGTTAGACAGGAATGACGCTTTAGTATCTTCTGTGCTGTCAATCGCCAATCTTGTGAATGCATCACAATCTTATGTGGCAACACTTTGGGAGTTCTTCGGTGAAAATCCAGGTTATGCAGCATTGCTCAACTCTGCAGCTGACAATCTTATCGAGAATAACGAGGTTGGAGCCGGCGTTTATGGAAGAACGACAGATATTCAGAAAATCTTCTTCGGTACGCCGGGAAGCGGCAAGTCGTTCAAGGTTGAAGGAATCGTGAAAGGACACGAAGAGTTCACTTTCCGCACGACATTCCACCCGGACAGCGACTACGCCACTTTCGTCGGTGCGTACAAGCCCGTAAAGAAAGGAAACGAACTGACCTACGAGTTCGTGCCGCAGGCGTTCACGGACGCATATGTTAAGGCGTGGAACTATCCAGACGAGGACATCTATCTCGTCATCGAGGAAATCAACCGTGGCAACTGCGCCCAGATCTTCGGCGACCTCTTCCAGCTTCTGGACAGAGACGGGAACAACGTCTCCGAGTACCCCATCAAGGCGGACAAGGACTTGCGGAATTACCTTGAGACCGGCGGCATCCTCGGAAAGGGACACGAAGGCATCCGTGACGGCAAGCTGAAACTTCCGTCCAACTTCCACATCCTCGCCACGATGAACACCTCCGACCAGAGCCTCTTCCCTATGGACAGCGCGTTCAAGCGCCGCTGGGCGTGGGAATATGTCCCCATTGATTCAGCCAACGGAAAGTCTCAGTTCAAGATTGCCATCGGCGACAAGACCTACGAATGGTCATCGTTCCTCGACAAGGCCAACGAGCGCATCCACCGCCTTTCCGACTCCGAGGACAAGCAGATGGGCAACTTCTTCATCAAGGGCGACATCGGCGCGGAAGAATTCAAAAGCAAGGTGATGTTCTACCTCTGGAGCGAAGTCTGCAAGGACTACGAGAAATCCGGCTCCTTCTTCAAGGACGCATTCAGCGAAGACGCCGAATTCACCTTCAACAGCCTCTACCCCACCAACGACGAGACAAACAAACGCCTCCAGGGCTTTATGGCCTACCTCGGAGTGGAGGGAAAGGCAAACGATGCCGAAGCGTCCGGCGTGTCCGGAAACGCATCTGGAGAACCGGCACAGTCATAATCTCACGCTATGCGCATTCTCTTCGAAGGACAGAGCTACAGCCCCGAAGTGCTGGATGACTACGGACTCGAACCCTACGTTTACACGTCGAGGGACAAGTCCGAGGGCATCCTGCCCTATGTCGGCTACATCTACTCCCCGAAGATAAACGATGCCATATTCATCCTCCCGAAAGTCTTCCTCTTCGAAGGCTCCGGCAAGATAGACAGAGACGAGAACCTTCTGGAGATAGCCTTCGGCAAATACGGCATCAGCTCCGTTATGGACATTACGGCGGACCACAATCCCCTCAAGGAGGACGGCCTCGACCGCGTGCTTTTCGGCCTCTCGGCCTGGATTTACAGGGCGATAGACAAATACTCCGCCCGCCACCCGAAGAGCGAAATCATCCGCCGCGCAGACATCCGCCGCGTGAACTCCGACAAGGGCGAGGACTCCCAGACCCTTCTGGACACCATCCTCTCCCTGCTCGCCTTCCACCGGGAACACGCCAACCTCTTCACCTACATCTCGATAATCAACTCCAGCGGCAACGACAAGATCCATTGGGGCAAGACCATAAGCAAGGTTCAGCCCCTCATCAGGGACAACGAGCCGTTCTATGCCGAATTCCGCAACCGCGACAAGGCGATAAACTACGACGAGGAACTCATAATCCTCTTCTACTCCGTCCTCGCCTACCTGCACCGGCGATTCTTCTTCCCCGTCCGCGCCAACCTCAACTACGAGCTGATAAAGCCCTCGCGGATTTACGCGATGATAGAGTCCGGACGCGGAACCCGTCTGCTGCGCTCCATCCGCCGCAAATACTTCAAGGACGAACTCGTCCGCCTATGGAAGCTCCTCTACGCCTTCTTCGACAAGTCCGAGACCGTCCGCTCCGGCAAAAGCCGCGAAGAAGCCCTTCTCGCGAGCAAGTTCGACCGCGTGTTCGAGGATATGGTGGACGGCCTCATCGGCGACGACATCTTCACCGACCTCAAGGACAACGAAGACGGCAAGGAAATCGACCACATCTACAAGGACAAATCCCTCGTGGACGACAGCCACATCTACTACATAGGCGACAGCAAATACTACTTCTACGGCTCCGACCTCGACGAGAAGTCCATCTACAAGCAGTTCACCTACGCCAAGAACATCATCCAGCTCAACATCAACATCTTCAACACCCCGTCCGATAAACGGAAGGACAAGGAGCTGGAAATCATCGACAGCGTCCGCTACCGCGACCCACTCACCGAAGGCTACAACCTCACCCCGAACTTCTTTGTCCGCGGCTACGTCCGTCCCGAAGACCTAACCGACGGCCACGCCTGCTACACCGAAGACCGCCTGAGCAAGAACAGCCAGATAATCCCGGCCAACGCCCACTTCGAGAACCGCCCCTTCGACCGCGACACCCTCGTCCTCCAGGCCTACAACATCAACTTCCTCTTCGTCCTCGCCTCCTACGTCGCCGGCTGCGACAACGTCAGCGTCAAGGCCCGCATCCACGACAAGTTCCGCAAAGACCTCATATGCGTCTACAACGCCCGATACGACTTCTTCCAGGTCACCCCTCACGGCGACGTCAAAGCCTTCGTCGGCGCCCATTTCGAAGAATACCTCGGCAAGATGTACCGCTCCGCCGACTCCCCCTTCATCTGGTTCGCCTTCGACAAAGGCACCACGGCCCTGCCCGCGCTCCAATCCGCCTTCAGCGGCGAAGCCGCCGTCCTCCAGACGGAACTCAAATAACACAAAGACAGCTAAATCCATTCCGATATGCCATATCCTCAAAGCTCGAATTCTATCCAGAAAGCACCCGAAGAGAAACTCTTCCTGAATACTATCCCGTTTACTTTCCCGACGGCTCCCGTCACCTGCTGGTTCTCCCAAAAAGACATTAAGGGCTGCCATCTGAAAAGGATAGAATTGAAGAACAGACCGGCAGGGATTGACAGCGTTTTTCCGAATCTGAAGAATGACGATCACATCTACACGTCATTCAATGAAAAACACGAAGGAATGCTGCCGCTTCCGGACAACTTCTGTGACCACAAAAACTATTACTACGCCAAGAGGTGGTATAACGGCATCATCAACCATCATTTCAAGTCGCACAATCTGCCGGTCGAGACCATCCGCATCACAAAGGACAACCGGATATGGATCATCGACAAGAACGGGAACAAGAGAACTGACTGCGCCCAGTTTGACCGTTTCACCCTGAAAGTGGACTGGGATGACTACAATAAACGGCCTCAGCTTGTCCTTTCCTATGACCGTCCGACACTTGTTTACAAAAAATCGGTCGCAAAATTGCTCGAACGGCAATATGACCCGTTCGATGCTGACGCACCGGAAGGATTCACTTTAAGCCTTGTCAATCGGGTATTCTACCGCTATAAAAGAACGGACGGCAAGAAAGCCTACATTATCGACAAGTACGAAGAAATCGCAAAGAGGAAAGATTTCAGCAATGAAAACGCCTATCCCATAATGTGGCCGAAACTTTCCGCCTTCCTCGGAATGCCGCAAGACGATAGCGGAGAGAATGGGCAGGATGACATTTATGCCAGACACAACGCAACGGTGGACAAGCGATACAAGAAGTACTACGACAAGATAAAGTTCTTCTATGACACCTTCCTGAACACCGAAGACCTCAAGTCGAAAATTGCCATCGACAAGGATGGTTTCGCGTGGGTTCACAAACTCCAGATAGGCAGAACTCCGAATGCCAGCCAAGAACTGGTATTCGGCGGCGGTGCAGTCAGCTACAATCCGCAATCCGGAATAAACAACGGGCCTTTTGAAAGTCCCAAAGCGGCGAACATCCAATTGATGTTCCTTTTCCACGAAGACGACACTCCGTCTGCGCGGGATCTTTTGGGTTTCCTCGTCAGGAACGGCTACAAGAACTTCTTCAAGGGTCTGTACAAATATACCGGGAAAAACATAACAGGCGCAAGAAAAGGATTTCATCTCATATTTAAAAACCGCGACAATCCGCTCCCTGAAATCGAAGGATTTCTGAATGGTCTTGTAAAAGATGAGAGCGTGACATATCTTGCCATATACCTGACACCGCACAGTAAGCACACGGCGGATGCCTCCGCAAAGGAGATTTATTACAAGGTCAAGAAAAAGCTTATGGATGCAGGAATCACTTCGCAATGCATAGAAACGGATAAAATGAACCGGCTCTTGAAAGACGATGAAGGCGTCGACAACAAGGGACGGGAGCGAAAAAATTTTGCATACACGCTCCAGAATATGGCCATAGCCATAAACGCCAAACTCGGCGGCATTCCGTGGCGCATCAGCACAGAACATTACGATGAGCTGATTGTCGGTGTTGGAGCGTTCAGAACGGCGGACGGCACTTGCTATATCGGCTCCGCATTTTCTTTCGAGAACACCGGAATCTTCAACTCGTTCAACTATTTTCTGAAGGACGAGATGGCAGAACTCGCTGGATCGATCGAGGAAGCGATAATAAATTTCACAAGTGTCAAGGGGCTTCCAGGCCGGCTCATCATCCATTACTACAAGACAATGAGGGAAGAGCAGACCGACCTCATAGAGGAACGTCTCCACGCACTGAATCTGGACATTCCAGTATACATCGTGTCAATCAACAAAACGGAGTCCGAAGACAAAGTCCTTTTTGACGGAGGCTCATCGGATTTGATGCCATACAGCGGGCGTTATGTCAATCTCGGCGCAAAGAGGTATCTGCTGTGCAACAACACACGCTACTATAATGCGAAGTTCAACCCCTATGACGGTTTCCCGTTCCCTGTCAAGCTCCGCATAGACACCTTGAATGCGGATGATACTTTGGACGCACAGACACTCCGGGAACTCATTGAACAAGTTTACCAATTCAGCCGCATATACTGGAAGTCCGTCAAACAGCAGAACCTGCCCGTCACCATCAAATATCCCGAAATGGTTGCCGAAATGGCTCCGCACTTCAATGACGAAAACATCCCGGAAGAATTTGAGAACCGCCTTTGGTTCCTGTAGCGTATGAATAATAGCCATTCAGATACATTGTTTCATTACACCAAATATCTCGATAGTCTGATTTCAATTCTGAAAGAAGGATTCAGAATCTCATATTGTGGAGAACAGATTACCGATGATATTTTCATCGGTATACCGATGGTTTCTTTCTGCGATATTCCCGTTCAACTAAGCGGAGAACACCGAAGTAAATATGGTGAATATGGCATTGGTATTGACAAACAGAAACTTATAGCTGCCACAGGAAAACATCTGTCTCCTGTTCACTACGTCATTGATGATTGGCCCATAGTTGGCGCGTATAAGCATCACAAGGATTATGTATCAGCCCATAAGAGATTAGATAGTTTCGTGGAACAGAAGCGGGCATCCGGCGCGGAAGAAATATCCGTCACAGGACCTGATGGAATGATACACAAAGGTTATGCGTGCGTTTCAGGCACAGAAGAAAAAGAAACCCTGAAGTCTATGAATATCATCTTCCATTCGCAGAACTATGCTAATTATGCTCTCGGGATTACAAAGAATTATATCTGTAAGCACAATGGTAAAGACTTCTGTGCGTATGATGAATGCGAGTGGAGAATAGTCATACCAGAGGATTTAGTTGTTAATGGCAATGAAACCAAATGGTTCTGGTCGAAGTCAGAATTCGATGAATGGAAAAAGGAGCGAGGGGATACATTTATCGATGGATATATCATTGAACTTGAATCAGATTGCATTAATCGAATCATTGTTCCGACCGAGATAGACAAAGCAGCCCTTCTCGAAGTATTGGGGAAGGATAGACTATTATGCAATCCAAATAAGATCGTCGTCACCACCAATGGCTGATAAGATGACACCCCAGCAGCGGCACGCCCGTATGTCGCACATCCGATCGCAAATGACAGAATAAGTGTAATCATATGACATTATAATCAACAAAAATCATTGATATGAAAACGTTTAGAATACTTTTAGTAATCCTTATCAGCTCTTTTCTATTTTCAACCTCGTGTAATCCGAGAATTGCTATAAATACAGACATTGAAGCATTTGTGGCAAGTGTAACTAATTTTATGATAAGTCCAATCTCTGACACATCGATAGTAACTACAGGTAAATATGGATTTAATGAAGATTATTTGCCAAAAGAGATTTACTTACGAGAAACTCATGCTGCGCTTAATACATCAAGCAGTATCCCACGTTATTCAGTAGTGACAAAAAGAGAATGGAGGCCCGAAGGATATTACTTTGAATTAAGCGATGGACACGCGATTTGTTTTCACGACTCAACTTCTCTTGCTTACATGCTTATTGAAGATGGAATAGTGCTTAATACCGCCGAATATAAAATAGACTCTGTTCTGACCCGTGATTTATCTGACCCTAACTTATTTAATTTTAAGGATATAGATAGCTACAAGAATAATGGTAGTGTTCACGGCAATATTAAAAATGTTAAAGAACGTGATTTTGATTATGTGCATAAGTTTGGCGATTACGTTAAGGAAACAAATAGTACAACAGATTATAACTATGATGAAAACGGAAGATTACTTTCATTCTGTAAACAGTCAGGGAATAGGTCTTATATGTACAAATATCAGAAAGATATTGTTTATAAGTACAATAACGATGGGTCATACACCAAACATGAAATTCGCCGAGATGAAAGTGCATCACACTCATTTAAAGTTGTATACAACACCTTAGGTTTATATGATACTCTTGGACGCATAATAAATGAAAATGATAAGGAAACTTCCAAAAGTCATAAGTATGAGTATGTTAAATCTACTAATGATGGAAAAATCCAAACAGATGTGTTATTAAATGGGAAATTACATCAAAGGGTCATCAAAAAAATATTAGAGGATGGCTCATATTACGAAAACACTTATGACTCGAATGGTTCGGAAAGATCTTCTTCCTACTTTAGTGCAAATGGATTATTGCTTTCGAAGTATTCACCTTTTTACATCAAAGAGAATTATAAGATTAAATATGATGAGTTTAATCAATTAAATGTTTTGCGCAGTGGCAAACAAGGAGGAGCATTGAAGCTCACAGGCATTATTATAAGTTTTAACGGACTCTCAAGGTATGATTATTATGGAAATTTGATAGAAGATATTTATATACAAGACTACTATAACGTTGATAAGCGTCACAAAATTTTCACATGTTGGAAAAAATACGAATACACATACGATTCATCTGGCAATTGGATAACGACAAGAATAGATGACAGAAGTAGAGAAGATCAATATACTGATGAAGCTTCTTACAAGTTTTGGATTGACAATTATATAAATGATTACTCTTTCAGAAGCAATAATTTAGACGGTTTTTCTTGGCTTACTGAACACTATGAAAGAGATATAGTGTACTATTGAATTAACCGCAGTGACCTCCGAAGTGATGGCGTAGCAGGTCCAACCGGATGCGAAAGCCCGTACCTCCAATTCATCATCGGCGGAACACCACCCTCTCCAACTCGCTCCGCTCGGACAACTGAAGCGGTGTCGGACGGCAGTCAGTTGTTCCGTTCCACTCCACAACAGCCAGCCCACCG
>CAVERO010000065.1:0-14569 GCA_963617915.1 Candidatus Methanomethylophilaceae archaeon
CCGAAGTCCCACCAGCCGCGGAAGTTCCAAGGGGTGTAGATCGAGTTGTAGGGACGCATCGGGGCAGGACCGATGAATGATTCCCAATTGAGGGTTGAAGGGATTTCCTCAACCTTGGTCGGCCTTTCAAGACCCTGCGGCCAGATAGGACGGTCAGTGAAGCAGTCAACTCTCTTGACCTCGCCGAGTTCTCCGTTCCAGAGCCATTCGATGGCCTTTCTGGTGCCTGCGCTGGAAGCGCCCTGGTTGCCCATCTGTGTGGCCACACGGTACTTCGCCGCAAGTTTGGTCAGGAGTCTTGCCTCATAGACGGTGAGGGTGAGAGGCTTCTCGACATAGACGTGCTTGCCGGCCGCCATCGCCTGGGCGGCGATGATTGCGTGGGTGTGGTCGGCGGTGGCGACCATCACGGCGTCGGCCTGGTCGATCATCTCGTCGAACATCACGCGGTAGTCATTGTACTTCTTTGCCTGAGGGTACTTGTTGAACACGTGGTCGGCGTATTTCCAGTCCACGTCGCAGAGACCGATGATGTTTTCGGTCTCCATCTCTGCGAGGTCGGCGGCTCCGCGGCCTCCGATGCCGACACCGAGGATGTTCAGCTTGTCGCTTGGGGCGACTTTCTTTTTCTTTTCCTTCTTCGGTGTCTTCTCACCTGCGATGATGATGTTCGGTGCTACCGCAAGTCCCGCGGCCACGGCGGTTCCTGTCTTCAGAAAGGAACGCCTAGACATGTCTTTGCTCATTTCAGTGTGTGTTTATGTGTTTAACATTAAGTTCGCGCCCATGTTTTTTCAGATTTCAAATTTAGACATAAAATAAAAAAAAACAAAAAAAATGTCCTCCTGTGAGAAGGAGGACAGATGGCATTGGAAACATCCCGGTCAATACCCTTGGCGACACCGGCTCTAAAGCTCTTCGAACTTGACATCGCTGAACGAAGCGCCCTGACTGTCGGCGTCATCGGACGCGGCCGTCGGATTGTCTGCTCCGCCGGTGTGCTCCGGAACATCAGGGAGCAGGTTCTCTTTCATATATGCCAGAACCTCGGACAAGCCTTCCTGAAACTTGTCAAAGTCTTCCTTGTAAAGGAATATCTTGTGCTTGTCGAACGAGAAACTTCCGTCCGACTCCTGCCTGCGCTTGCTCTCGGTGATTGTCAGGTAGTAGTCGTTGTTGCCCTTGGTGGTCTTGACGTCGAAGAAATACGTCCTCTTTCCGGCCCTTACGGGCTTGGAGTAAACGTCCTCTGAGTTGCGGTCAGCGTAATTCGGCCGCTCGTAATCATCTTTGTACATCTTGCGCTGAATGTTTTGTTATCCGCACAAATTTAAGAAAAATCTGAAATTGTGTGTTATCTTTGCATAAAATTTTGAATTGAATTATGCTGAACAGACGAATCCTGCGGATAAAGGCTTTCAAGGTGCTCTACAGTTACGCCGAGAATCAGTCGATGACTCTGGCCGAGGCTGAATCACTGCTGGAGGCATCCTGCGAAGCCACGAGGTCTCTGTATCTCTTTATGCTTGACATCATTCCGTACCTTGCGGCGGAGGGGCGGACAAGAATGGAAAACGCCAGAAAGAAGTTCAACCCGACGGAGGAGGAGAGGAATCCTAACCTCAAGTTCGTCCGGAACTCGATCTCCACGCTTCTGGAGCGGGATCCTGATTTTCAGAAGATCATCTCACGCCGCAAGCTTTCGTGGGAGCCGTACGACGCCCTGGTAAGAAATATATATGACTCCATCATCACCAAGGAATATTTCAAGGAATATATGGCTTCGCCTCAGACCTCGGTGGAGGAGGATGTCAGACTGTTCATAAGAATATTCGAGGAGGAGTTCGTTGACAACGTGGAACTGGAAAAGATTCTTGAAGACATTTCCATCCTTTGGTGTGACGATCTGGCATATTCATTGACAGTCTGCTGCGACACTCTCAAATCTTTCGCCAAGGGGTACCGCTGGTCGCTGCCTCCGCTCTACCGCAGCGAGATGATGCAGGACAAGGGAGTCGCCGTCGAGAGTGACAAGGCTTTCGTGTACAAGCTTCTCCGCACCTCGTTCGCCTGCTACGGCAAATACGCACCTTTGGTGGCCGACAGCACGTCCCAATGGGAAAAAGACAGGCTTTTCGTCACCGACACGGCGCTCATCGTCATGGGGCTTTCCGAGGCGAAGGCGTTCCCGTCCCTGCCTCTGCGCGTGACCATCAATGAATATGTGGAGATATCCAAATATTACAGCACTCCCAAGAGCCGCTCGTTCGTCAACGGCCTCCTCGACCGCCTAGTCAAAAGGTTGATTGAGGAAGGGGATATAGTGAAGACCGAAAAAATTGCTTAAATTTGTGAATATTAACTTTAATTTTTAGAAATGAATATTCTTGCTTTCACAATGCTTCAGGCATCCGCTCCCGCAAGCGCCGGACAGCCTCAGGGCGCCGGCGGCGGCATGTTTTGGATTATGATCATCGCCATGTTCGTGATTATGTGGCTTTTCATGATCCGTCCGCAGCGCAAACAGCAGAAGGAACTTGAGAAGTTCCGCAACAGCCTCAAGAAAGGCGACAAGGTAGTCACCGCCGGCGGAATCTATGGCACCGTCGAAGAGATAAAGGACAGGACTGTCCTCATCAAGGTTGACGGGGATGTCAAACTCAGGGTTGACAAGAATTCCCTCGTAAGGGATTTCACACAGGACGCTCCTCAGCAGTAACCTGCTTTATACTCTTTGGAGGATGTGGAAGGAACGCCTGCATAGACTGCTGGGAAGACTGCATCTTGACGGGAGAGACATTTCAGTTTTTCTGATGTCTCTCTTGCTTGCGTTCAGCATCTGGCTGATCCACAATCTTTCCCTGAACTATTCCGACACGATTGGCGTGCCGGTCGTGGCTCAGTGCAACATCGAAGGGCATTCCAACGTTTCCTCCAATTCGAGCATGATCGCTGCCCGTTGCAGGACATCGGGCTTTTCCCTGCTCAGGATCCGTCATCAGGCGAAGCGCAAGGCCTTGACCATCCGTTTCGACACCAAGGATCTGCACCATAAGGAAGGGGAGCTGTTCTACATCACCGCCGCCGGGCTCAGCAATTATGTCACGGAGATATTCGGCGACGGGGTGCGTCTGGAGTCGTTCCTGTCCGAGACTGTGCAGTTCCGGTTCCCGTTCGAGAACAACAAGAGGGTGCCGGTCCAGGCTGTCCAGGTCCTGAGTTTCAAGCCTCAGTACATGGCCATGGGGCAGATTCGCCTTCAGCCGGATTCCGTCACCGTTTACGGTGAGCCGTTTCATCTTGAGAACATTGACAGGGTGTTCACCCGCGCCATAGATCTGCTCAACCTCAAGTCGAGCGCTCACGGAGTGGTGAAGCTGGAGCCGGTGGCCGGCATCCGGATGTCCGAGACGGAAGTGAACTATTCTCTGGATGTGACCCGTTATGTGGAGATCCGCTCCGAGGTTCCGGTCGGTGTCCGGAATGTTCCGGCCGGCAGAAAACTGTCTGTGTATCCGTCCACGGCGACGGTGGTCTTTAAATGTGCGTTCCCTTTGTCGCAGGATCCTACGGAGGATGTGAGCTTCTACATCGACTATCGCGATTTTGCCAAATCGATAGGCGGCAAGTGCATAGCCCACGCTTCAAGGATTCCGGAAGGCGTTCTGGAATGTACCGTCTCCCCGGAAGTGTTCGATTGTGTCGAGGAGGGGAGGCAATGAGGACTGTCGCGGTCACAGGAGGCATAGGGAGTGGCAAGAGTTCCGTCTGCGCTTTTCTTGCGGACCGCGGAATCCCTGTATATGACACGGATTCAGCGGCGAAGAGGCTTTATGCCAAGGACGACTCTTTGCTTGACGCCATCGAGGAGGCGTTCGGCTGCGGAATACGCCTGGACGACGGTTCGTTGGACAGACGTAAACTGTCGTCCATTGTATTCCCGTCTCCCGAGAAGCTGAAAAAGCTTGAGGGCATTGTCCACCCTGCCGTGCTCCGTGATTTCAAACGCTGGAACGCCATGCAGAGCGCGCGCTTCGACGGACAGCCGGCTTCCGGAACTTTTTTCGGCAAGTCACCGTTCTGTGTGATGGAATCAGCGATAATCCTTTGCAAACCGGAGTTCCTGTCGGTCGTTTCAAAAGTGATTCTGGTTGACACTCCTCTGGCGACAAGTCTGAAAAGAGCGTGTGAGAGGGACAACGTTTCACCGGAAAGCGTCATACAAAGGATGTCCTCCCAGCATTTCGACATATCCAAGGTGGACGCCATCATCCGTAACGACGGAACTTTCGCCCAATTGAGAATTGAAACTGAAAAAACGTTCTTTGGGCTTAGATTTTGATATCAATCATTTTTAGTTATATTATCTGAATATGAAAACAGATCTTGCAAAAATTCTTTCGATTTCAGGCCAGCACGGCCTGTTCGGTTATGTCGCCCAGGCGCGCAACGGTGTGGTCATCGAGGCCCTGTCCGACAAGAAAAGGACTGTGGCTGACGCAAAGAGCCGCATAACGACGTTGGCAGACATTTCAATCTATACCACAGAGGGTGAGGTCAAGCTTCGCGAAGTTTTCCTCAAGATGAAGGAAGTTCTCGGTGACGCTGACGCGCCGTCGTCCAAGTCGGATCCGAAAGACCTCAAGGCACTGTTTGAAAAGGCTGTTCCTGATTATGACGGAGACCGCTTTTATGTCTCACACATGAAGAAGGTCGTCGATTGGTACAATGACCTCAAGAATTACGCTTCCCTGGATTTCGAGAATCCGGAGGAGGAAAGCGCCCCGGAAGAGGCCGGGAGCACAACGGAAGATAAGGCTGACGAATAGTGAAATCTTTACAGGTCATAACATTAGGCTGTTCCAAGAACACGGTTGACACCGAACACCTCCTTTCTCAGGTCAAGGATGCGTGGCGCATCGTGCCTGAGGATGAGGTTTGTCCGGTGGACGCGCTTCTTATCAATACCTGCGGATTCATCGGTGACGCGAAGGAGCAATCCGTCCAGACCATCCTTGCCGCGGCCGCCCGCAAAAAGGCCGGGGAAATCGGCAAACTGATGGTTTTCGGTTGTCTTTCCCAAAGGTATATGTCGCAGATGCCCGAGCTTATTCCTGAAGTCGATTTCTGGTTCGGGGCAAGGGATCTTGACCCGATTGTGAAGGCTCTGGGATGCTCTCCGGTAAAGGACCCCGCGAGGTTCAGGACGGAAGGCCGGTCGTACGCCTACCTAAAGATTTCGGAGGGATGTGACCGTCGGTGTTCTTATTGCGCCATCCCTTTCATAAGGGGGGCGCACAGGTCCGTGCCGATGGAAACCCTTTTGGCCGAGGCCGATGCATTGGCGAAGGAAGGCGTCAAGGAACTGATCCTGATCGCACAGGACACAACCTACTATGGACTGGACCTGTACAGGCGTCGCGCCCTTGCTGATCTCCTGCGCCGGTTGTCTGAGGTGAAAGGCATTGAGTGGCTCAGGATTCATTATTCGTATCCCGCTGATTTCCCGGAGGATGTGCTTGACCAGATGGCTCACAACCCGAAGGTCTGCAAATACCTTGACATCCCTCTCCAGCATATTTCCGACAAGGTTCTGGACAAGATGCACCGCCATGTGGACGGAGAGTGGACGAGGACGCTGATAGGGAAGTTGAGGAATCAGGTTCCTGGAGTTGTCCTGAGGACAACGATGATCGTCGGACATCCGGGAGAGGGCAGGAAGGAATTCGCTGAGTTGCTGGATTTTGTCCGTGAGGCCAGGTTTGAGCGTTTGGGGGCGTTTACATATTCGGAGGAAGACGGTACGTTCGGGGCGGAGAATTATCGGGATTCGGTTCCGAAGAAGGAAAAGGAACGCCGTCTTGCGGAGTTGATGCAGGTTCAGAGCGGAATATCCTTGGCTTTCAACGAGTCCAGGGTCGGAAAGACAGAACGTGTCATTGTGGATGACTATGCGGACGGAGTGCTGATCTGCAGAAGCCAGTATGAAAGTCCGGAAGTTGACGGGGAGATCGTGGTGAAATATGAGTCCGGTGCTTTCGGCGGAAAATCCGCTCTGGAACTGTGCGGCGGATTCATTGACGTGAGGATAACAGGCGCGGATGAGTATGACCTCATCGCGGAGCCGATATAATATTCAAGCGATATGAAAAGGGCATCATTGATGGTTGTGGCGGCGCTTATTGCGCTGGTTTCGTGTGCGCCTCAGGCTTTTGTCGTAAGTCCTGAGATGCGCGGGCCTTCCAAGTCCGGGTTGAACCTTGCCGGAAAGTCGATCGGGGTGGTCTATCTCACTGACGGGAACCCCCGCGACACTCTGTTCAACGCTTCGGCGGCGGCAGGTTTCGCCACCCGTCTGGAGGAAGACTATTTCGGCGGAGAACGGGCTGTGGAGCTGTTCACCGCGCGTGGTGGAGAAGGGACAGATTACGCCTCAAAGGATTCCCTGATGAGCCTTGTGATGGAGACCGGCAAGGATGTCGTTTTTGTCATCGATATTCCGGAACTCGGGATTCCTGCGGTCAAGGAGCCGATGAAGGTGACCGGGCGGCGTGTTTCCGTTGACTCCTCATACGTCAGTGTCGCTTCCGTGCCGTTCACCACCAAGATTTTCGTCTATGACTCGATGAACAAGGAGGACAGGGTGTATGGCTTTGCCGGCGGCCGCACATTCAGTGTGGAAGTCTATAATGACGGAAAAGCGCCGAAGGATGCGGTCACCAATGCTGTCTGGAAGAATATGTCCTCCGGAGCCGAGAATGCCGGCTACACGGCGGCCGGAACGTTTGTGTCCACCTGGAAGCAGGATGATTTCCACGTGGTTTACTACGATGGTGCGGAGAGTGCCTGGGACAGGGGCGCTGAATATGCATATTCCTACAAATGGAAGGAGGCGATCGGCCAGTGGATCACGCTTCTGAATTCCAGGAATGACGAGAAAAAGGCTTGCGCGGCCTATAACATTGCGCTCGGTTGCTTCATGTGCGGTCAGCCGGCGTTGGCACTGGAATGGCTCGACCGGTCGGACAGCTACACACCGGTCAGCCTGTCAAGGACACTGAGGTCGAAAATTAACCAATATACCGGATTGCAATAAGATGAATGAATATGACGTCATAGTCGTCGGTGGCGGCATCACGGGCGCCGGAACTGCCAGAGACTGTGCCTTAAGAGGGCTGCGGGTCCTGCTTGTCGAACGTTTCGACATAGCGACGGGAGCGACCGGAAGGAATCACGGACTGCTTCACAGCGGTGCGCGTTATGCGGTGACCGATCAGGAATCCGCGACAGAGTGCATCAAAGAGAACATGATTCTCAAGAAGATCGCGCGTCACTGCGTGGATGACACTTCCGGTTTGTTCATCACTTTGCCTGAGGATGACCTGGCCTATCAGGACACGTTCGTCAAGGCCTGCCTTACGGCCGGAATCAATGCGGAAGTTATTGATCCGGAAGAAGCCAGAAGGATGGAACCGTCTGTGAATCCGTCCCTTATCGGAGCGGTGAAAGTCCCCGACGGATCCGTCGACCCGTTCCGTCTCTGCGCCTCGAACATGTTGGACGCAAAGATTCACGGGGCAAAGGTTCTGGTATATTCAGAAGTCATTGAATTCATCAAGGATCGGGACACGGTCAGGGGAGTCAAGGTGCTTGACCGCCACACGGGGATTGTTACCGACTACTACGCCCCCGTGACCGTCAACGCGGGTGGCATCTGGGGACATCACATCGCCCGGATGGCCGGGGCGGAGATCAGCATGTTCCCGGCTAAGGGGGCGCTGCTGATTTTCGCGCACAGGGTCAACAACGTCGTGATCAACCGTTGCCGCAAGCCGGCCAACGCCGACATCCTTGTCCCCGGAGACACGGTCAGCGTCATCGGAACCACTTCGACAAGAGTCCCTTACGAGGAATGTGACCACTTGAAGGTGACACCTGACGAGGTTGACCTGCTTTTGACCGAGGGAGCGAAACTTGCTCCTTGTCTGGCCCAGACACGAGTCCTCAGGGCGTACGCCGGAGTCCGTCCTTTGGTTTCGGCGGACAACGATCCGAGCGGACGCAACATCAGCCGCGGCATTGTCTGTCTTGATCACGAGACCCGTGACGGAATCAGGGGATTCATCAGCATCACCGGCGGCAAGCTTATGACTTACAGGCTAATGGCCGAGATGGCCTCCGATGCTGTCTGCGGAAAGCTCGGACGGGACGTAAAGTGCGTGACGGCCGAGACTCCGCTGCCGGGATCGGATTCCGGAGGAATCGAGGAGATTTCCAAGAAGATCTGGGAGGTGCCGACGATGGTGCAGAAGGCGTCCGTAGGACGTTTCGGAACGCGCGCCGCCAAACTGGATTTTGACGGGGACGTGAACGGGAGTCTTGTCTGCGAGTGCGAGGAAGTCTCTGTGTCAGAGGTGGATTCCGCCATCGAAAACCTGGAGGTAAACAATCTGGTGGACTTGCGCAGACGCACCCGTTTCGGCATGGGGACTTGTCAGGGTGAGCTTTGCGCATGCAGAGCCGCCGGCCGTCTGGCGAAGGCCGGGAAGTGCGCCTCAAAGGCCCGTGCTGACCTTAAGGACTTCATGGACGAGAGGTGGAAAGGAATGTACCCGGTGGCCTGGGGTGAGACGCTCAGGGAGTGCGCTTACACACAGTGGGTATATTCAGAGGTGATGGGACTTGGTGAGGAGATATAGGAGGAAGAGATTATGAGATTTGACGTTGTACTTATAGGAGGCGGGCTTTCTTCGTTGGTCTGCGGAATCAAGTTGCAGAAAGCGGGGAAGAAATGCCTGATGGTGTCCGCCGGCCAGAACGCTCTCCACTTTTCATCCGGAGCTTTCGGTCTGTTGGGTAAACTTCCTGACGGAACGGAGGTTGCCGAGCCGTTGTCCGTGGTGGAGACTCTTCCTGCCGGGCATCCATATTCAAAGATAGGTAAGCGGAGACTTTATGAATATGCCGCCTCGACGCCGGGCTTTTTCTCTGACTGCGGAGTGGTTCTGCATTCAGTCGCCGCAGCCGCAGGGCAAACATCTTCGGTCGCTGAGCCTGTCGAAGCGACAGCGGCGCCATCAATCCCTTCGACAAACTCAGGCCCTTCGACAAGCTCAGGCCCTTCGACAAGCTCAGGGACCGTGGCTGTCCGCAACGGCTACCGTATCACCGCCCTTGGTGCGTTGAAGCCGGCATGGCTGGCTATGGACGATGTGACATTGCTTGCATCAAAGGATGAAAAGATAGGGGAGAAGGCCTTGATAGTGAACTTCACAGGCTTTCTGGATTTCAATACGCGTTTCATAGCCGAGGGGCTTGAAAAAAGAGGAACGGAATGCCGGATATGCTCCGTGAAACCTGACGAGATTGAGCATCTTCGCAAGAATCCGGCCGAGATGAGGTCGGTGAACATAGCCCGGGTGATGAATCAGGAAGCATGCTGGAAACAGTTTGCCCATAAGGTTCAGGAACTTCTTGACGGTGAGGATGTCGTTGTTCTGCCCGAGGTGTTCGGTTTTGAAGATCCGGTCATAATGCAGTGGATGAAGGAGATGATTCCTGCCAAGGTGGTTTTCTTGGGAACGACGCCTCCGTCCGTGCCTGGAATCCGCACGCAAAGACTTCTGAAAAAAGCCTACGAAGCCGCCGGAGGCACTTATCTTATGGGTGACGAGGCGCTGGACGCATTTTTTGACGGAGAACGTGTGGCAAGTGTCCGTACAGCCAATCTCGGCGCGCTTCGCATTGAGGCGGACGCATTCGTCCTTGCGAGCGGCAACCTTTTCGGAAAAGGTCTTGTGGCTTCGCCGGATGCTGTCAGGGAGCCGGTTTTCAGCCTTGATGTCGATTACCCCGCCGAAAGGAAGGATTGGTATGATGAGAAATTCTTCGCACGCCAGAACTACACCGGTTTCGGCGTGAAGACCAACGCGGATTTCCAGCCTCTGCGTGGCGGTAAGGTTGTCCCGAATCTTTATGTGATAGGTTCGGAGGTCGGTGGCTGCAATCCGCTTGCGGAAGGCAGCGGAGCCGGTGTGGCAATCATGACGGCGTTCAGCGCCGCTGACAGGATCCTTGGTCAGTAAATCGTTCATATTCGTTTGACATTGAAAGAGATATGCAGGAGAAGAACATAAGTTTCAATAATTTCGAACAGTGCATCAAATGTACGATTTGTACTGCTTACTGTCCTGTAGTGGCTGTCAATCCGTTGTATCCCGGCCCAAAGCAGGCTGGCCCTGACGGGGAGAGGCTTCGCCTTAAGAACAAGTACTTTTTCGATGAGAACCTTAAGTACTGCATGAACTGCAAGCGTTGCGAAGTGGCCTGTCCTTCAGGGGTGAAGATCGCAGACCTTATCCATTCGGCACGCCGCCGTTTCAGCTCCGCCGTTCCCGGACTTCGTGACCGTCTTCTTGCAAGCACTGATTTCATGGGTAAGATGGCAAGGCCGTTCGCTCCGGTGGTGAACTTCATGGTGGCTTCCAAGCCTGTCAAGGCCGTGATGGACGCCGCTCTTCACATCGACAGCCATAGGACTTTCCCTGAATACAAGGCTCACGGATTCGAGTCTTGGTTCAGAAAAGAAGCCCGTGAGGCTCAGAAGGCATATTCAAAACAGGTCGCTTTCTTTCACGGCTGTTCGACCGAGTTCCAGCAGCCGCAGGTCGGCAAGGCTTTCGTCGCGGTGATGAACGCTGTCGGCTACGGGGTTCAGCTCATGGACGAGAAGTGCTGCGGCGTGGCGATGATTTCCAATGGAATGTGGAACGGGGCTGTTAAGCACGCTAAACACAATGTTGCCGAGTTCCAGAAGGCTGTGGCTGCCGGGCTGCCGATAGTCGCGACATCCTCCACCTGCGTATTCACGATGAGGGATGAATATCCTGACGTTCTTTCCGTGGATAATTCAGCCGTGCGCGACAGCATAACCCTTGTGGAGAAGTTCCTGTTCGAGTTGATTGATTCCGGCAAGGTCAGGCTGGTGTTCAAGGAAGACTACCGCGCGAGGATTGCCTATCATATTCCTTGTCACGTGGAGAAACTTGGCTGGAGCATATTCACAAAGGCTCTGATGGAGATGATTCCCGGGGTGTCGTTCACCGTTCTGGACAGCGGATGCTGCGGAATCGCCGGGACTTATGGTTTCAAAAAGGAGAACTACAGATATTCGCAGGAAATCGGCCGCCCTGTTTTTGAGCGGATCAAGGCTCTTGCCCCTGATTTCGTCTGTAGCGAGTGCGAGACCTGCAAGTGGCAGATCGAGATGTCCACAGAATACAAGGTGAAGAATCCGGTTCTGATTCTCGCCGAAGCCCTTGACCTTGAGGCAACCGCCAAGGCGAATCCAAGATAGTGATTCTTAAGTGATTCCTGAAAAAGAAAAGGCGGGACCGTAAGCCGGTTTCTGTTTTTGAGTCTGCCATTTATCTACGCAACCTACCCCCTGGCATCGGGCGGGCAGCCCTCGTCTGCCAGTATATTTGGTCTTGCAGGCCCTGACATCGTACCCGTGTGGCGTCGCCGACACCCGTCGTGAGCTCTTGCCTCGCGTTTTCACCCTTGCCTGTGGTCAGGCGGTTGTTTTCTGTTACGTATGCCATGAGATTGCTCCCATCTGGGCTTTCCCCAGCAGGGCGCCCTGTCCTGTCCGGACTTTCCTCACCCGGGACAGAAGTCCCGCAGCGCGGCAGACCGTCCCACCTTTATGCTGCAAAAGTACAAAAAAACTTTATAATCCGGCTGCTGAAATTGTCCTTTTCGCTCCTTTCGGTCTTTCCGGTCGCTGAGCCTGTCGAAGCGTCGAAGCGTCGAAGCGACAGACACAGTCGCGGTACGCTTCGACAGGCTCAGCGACCGGAGGAGCAGGTCTCAGCGGCCGGAAGACCAGGACTCAGCGACCGGATAAACAGTAAAAAGCATTTAATAAACAAAAATTTTCGGTAATCACATTTTTGGCATAAATTTGTAGTCCAGTAAAAGAAGCTGTTTTGATTTGTTTGAAATGATTTTTGAGGTGAAAAACCTTCAAACAAACAAATCAAGACAGCTTCTACAGAGCAGAAAAGAAATGAGTACAAAGTATGTTTTCGTTACTGGCGGTGTGGCTTCCTCTTTGGGAAAGGGCATCATTGCCGCATCGTTGGCCAAACTTCTTCAGGCCAGAGGACTGAGAGTCACCATCCAGAAATTCGATCCCTACATCAACATCGATCCGGGCACGCTGAATCCTTACGAGCACGGAGAGTGCTACGTGACGGACGACGGTGCGGAGACCGATCTGGATCTCGGTCATTATGAGAGATTTCTGGGTGTGCACATGTCCAAGGCCAACAACGTGACGACCGGCAAGATCTACTGGACGGTCATCAACAAGGAGAGGGAGGGAGCCTATCTGGGCAAGACAGTACAGATTGTACCTCACATCACTGACGAGATAAAGCGCAGGATGCTGCTTCTTGGCAAAACCGGAAAATACGACGTGATTGTTACGGAAGTAGGTGGAACTGTGGGAGACATGGAATCCCAGCCGTTCGTGGAAGCCATCCGTCAGCTCCAGTGGGAACTGCCTGACGAGGACTTGATCAGCATCCATCTGACTCTTGTCCCTTACCTCCGCGCGGCCAAGGAACTCAAGACGAAACCTACCCAGCACTCTGTACAGATGCTCCAGCAGGCCGGTGTCCACCCTGACATCATCGTCTGCCGCACCGAGATGGAACTCACCCCTGAACTCAGGCGCAAGGTCGCTCTTTTCTGCAATGTCAAGCCGGGGCACGTCATCCAGTCCATTGACGCTCCCTCAATCTATCAGGTGCCTCTGAACATGGAGGACGAGCATCTGGACGAGATGGTTCTCAATCATTTCGGAATCTCCGCTCCGGAACCGGACTTCACGAATCTGAAGTCATTTCTTGACCGGCTCTATAATCCGAAGCATCAGGTGGACATCGCCCTTGTCGGTAAATATGTCGAACTTCAGGATGCCTACAAATCCATACTCGAGTCGTTCGTTCACGCCGGCGCCGCAAACGAGTGCAAGGTGAATGTCCACACCGTTCAGAGCGAACATCTTGACAGCTCCAACCTGGAGGAAAAGATTGGAGGTATGGACGGAATCCTCGTGGCTCCCGGATTCGGGGAGAGGGGACTGGAAGGCAAGATTCTTGCAATAAGGTACGCCCGTGAGCACAATGTGCCGTTCTTCGGAATATGTCTGGGAATGCAGATGTGCGTGGTCGAATTCGCCAGAGACGTGCTCGGAATCAAGGACGCGATCTCCGCCGAGGTCAACCCGAACGCCGCCAACCCGGTCATTGACCTGATGGAGGAGCAGAAGAGCACCACAATAAAGGGCGGAACCATGAGGCTTGGCGCCTACGATTGCAGACTGGACGTGAACTCGTTGGCCTACAGGATTTACGGCAGCGAGATGATTTCCGAGAGGCATCGCCACCGCTACGAGTTCAACAACGCCTACCTTGAAAGGATGGAGGCCGCCGGGTTGAAGGCCACCGGAAAGAATCCGGACACGGGGCTTGTGGAGATAGTCGAGATTCCGACGCATCCGTTCTTCATCGGGGTGCAGTTCCATCCGGAACTCAAGAGCACGCCGGAGAAGCCGCAGCCGATCTTCGTGAAGTTCGTTCAGGCGGCGATGGCTTACAAAGAAAAGAAGAAGTAATATGCCGGCGGAGGCTGACTCCGTGGCTTTGACGATAAATAATGAAGAGAGTCGTGAATATATTCATAAGAACCGCATTGGCTGCGCTTACGCTGCTTTCCGCTTCGTGCGCCGACGCCAAGGTGCGCCAGTACAAGGTTCAGGTTGTGAAGGAATATGTCCACGATGAGACTTCGTTCACGCAGGGGCTGTTCTTCCTGAACGGGGAGATGATCGAGACCACCGGACAATACGGAGAGTCAACTCTCCGTAAGGTTGACATAGCTACCGGAAAAGCCTTGAAAAGGTTTGATTTCGACAAGAAATATTTCATTGAAGGTTCTGTGGAACTGAACGGCGACATATTTATACTCACTTGGTTGAATAAGGTTGCATTTGTCTATGACGCCAAAACTCTGACCTACAAATCCACTTGGAGGTATCCGCATGAGGGCTGGGGGCTGACTACCGACGGTAAGAGCCTGATCGCTTCCGACGGCTCGGCCCGGCTGTACTTTATGGATGAAAGGTTCAGGCAGCAGAAGGTCTTGACCGTCAAGATGAACGGTCGCCCGGTTCAGATGCTGAACGAACTGGAATGGATTGACGGAAAGATTTGGGCCAACGTCTATATGACGGACATGATAGTGATCATCAACCCTTCGGACGGAACGGTCGAGGGGACTGTTGATTGCACCGGGCTTCTGCCCAAATCTTTGCGTGACGCTGACACGGATGTGCTGAACGGAATCGCCTACAACCCCAATGACGGTAAGATTTACCTTACCGGCAAGTGTTGGAAGCGTCTCTATGAGGTGCGTCTGGTAGAGAAGAAATAAGAAGCTGTTTTGATTTGAAATGTTCTTTGAGGTGAAAAATCTTCATCTTCTTCCCGCTTCTTCAGTC
>CAVERO010000066.1:0-14314 GCA_963617915.1 Candidatus Methanomethylophilaceae archaeon
ATGCCATAGCCAAAAGAGACAAGGCGAGAATATGCCCGACAGGGACATTTGCCCTGAACGCTCTTGGCATATCTGCGCAAGTTCCGGGAAATGTCGTGTTCATAACGGACGGAGCGCCCAGAAAAGTCAATGTCGGAAAAGGGAAAGGCATATTGTTCAAACATTCAGACGAATCCAGAAATTTTGCATACGAGTCAAAAGAAATGCAGCTGGTAGTAGCCGCATTGAGAGAGTTGGGGAAAGATGGCGTAAACGAAGATGTTCTGGGGAAAATCCGCACGGTTGTAACCTCCGTCAGCGAGACGCAATTCAAAAACGACATCGCATTGTCCCCGGCCTGGATAAGAAAAGTTTTGCTATCAATATGAAATTCATAACCCTACCTGCATCTACCCAGCAGCAGTTCATACGTGTATTGGGTCACAATTCAGGACTTGACCCTCAGATTATTGAAAAAGACTGGTGGGTTACGGCCGTTTTGAGGGCGGTATTCTCCCTGCCATATTCAGAGTCGCTGTCGTTCAAGGGAGGCAATCGCTTTCAAAGTGCTGGAAACTCATTGAACGCTTCTCCGAGGATGTCGACATCGCTGTCAGTCGTGAATATCTGGGATTCTCCGGAGACCTGTCGAAAACTCAGATAAGCGACAAGCTGAGGCGCACCGCCTGTTCTTTTGTCAGGGAGCGGCTTCAGTTCGACATCAAAGATAGAATGCTCGAGCAAGGCGTACCTGAGGATTGTTTTACGGTGGCCGTCAACATCACTCCCATAACGACTACCGACCCAGAAAGAATAGAAATCAGCTATCAGTCAAGGTTCAGCAATAACCCGTATATAAAAAGTTAGGTGATAGTAGAAGTCAGCGGCAGGTCAATGTCCGAGCCGCTGAAACCTGTTGAACTCCGCTCCATTCTCGAAGACAACTTTCCTGAATCCCCATTTGTGGAGCCACCGGTAACAGTAAATGCCGTCGTTCCGGAAAGGACTTTTCTTGAGAAGATATGCCTCCTTCACGAAGAGTTTTCGCATAGCCCTGAGCAGATTCGTGTGGACAGAATGTCCCGTCACCTTTATGACATCATCAAGATAGCCGACACCGACATAGCAGACCGGGCGTTGTCAGACCATCGTTTATGGAACAGCATCATTGAGCACAGGCATAAATTCATCGGGCTGAAAGGTTTCAACTACACATCATTGTCTCCAAACAGAATCTGCATCGTCCCACCTGATGCAATCCTTGAACAATGGCGCAAGGATTATTACGCAATGCGGGAGATTATGATCTATGGCGAATCACCCGACTTCGATGATTTGATTGGGCAGATCAGACATCTGAATCTGCGGATCAACAATTGTTGATAACTGTTCCCTGGCCACCAAAGGCTATTGCAGTATAAAACCGTTTGGGACAGTAACATTGTCAAGCCTTCCTAAACGATACGGTTTTAGAAGTTGTTTTGAAATGGTCCCCGAATTTAATTATGCGGAATTTTTGAGACAGTTTCTGCTTTGGAAGAGGGAGCGTAGCAGTAGCTACGTGACCGATGAGAAAGATGAAAATGGCCGAAAAGGCCGCGTAAGAAAAAAGAGGGATTATTTTTAAACAGCTTCTAAATATCCTCCGTGATATTCACCAACGAGGTGGTGTCCCAGTTGAAGACATATTTTTTGTCGCCTATCGGGAGCGTGATTTCAATGGAATCCGCCCCCTTTTTGTCTTTGGCATAGGCGTGTCCCTCAATGGCATGTCCTGGCTGGATGATGTGGTCTTCGAGATAGCCGATGCAGCTGCGCTCGATCCGCGCACAATCGCGGCCGTGACCAGCGTGACGAACAGTGTGTCGATCCCGATTCCGATTCCGATGGTCTTGACGGCTTTTCTGGCACCGGTTGATAGAATTCTTTTTCCGGCGATGATCCGGCAAATTTGCATAATATAGACTAAATCAGTATATTTGGTTTCCGGATGCGGCTTGTCCACATCCTAATATATCAGCGAAAGTGTTTTTCGCCTGCCCGTTCGAAAATCTGGACAATTTTCCATTAGCAAGGGCTCGGTCGTTAACACTCCGCCTGTCTCAATGATTATGCTGTCGGTGGGCTTCTGCTCATTTGTACTCCATATCGAGCGGGTGTGGAGTACGATTGCTTCTTCTTGCTAGCGTTTGTCCAGAACGTCGAACGGAGTTGCGAAAACGGCTTCACACTTTTGGTATGTGAAAACCCGCAGATTTGGAGGCCGTCTGCACATTCGGTAAGAGTTTATTGAGAATCTACATTCTATTCTAAAAAAGTCAAGGAACTGCCGATGTTTTGCAGTTTCTCCCATTATTATTGCCCCGATTTCAAACAACACATTTAACATTAATACTTATGAATTACAATTCTACAAGAACCGCAGCCGGGCAGGTTATGCCGCTGCTTATGGGATGCACGATGCCGCAGGCTATCGAGGTAGAGCAGATGGAAGAAAAAATCATCTATGATCCGATGACGCAGAAAGTTGTGATGAATATGCGAACAATTGGAACGAGATGTCTGAAAATTCGTTCGACAATAAAAATTGTGAGGCATACACAGAAATGCTCCACTGACAAAAAGAATGAAATCGATGACCAAAAGTCTGTCAGATGATTCTCATTTTCACCAATAAGGAAGACGCCCACCCCAATCCAGTCATTGACATCTTGACGGAGCGGAGAGTGCCGTTCTTCCGACTGAACACGGAGTCCCTGCTTACGGACTATTCGCTGGACTGGTGGAAGGACGGCGGGGGCATCGACTTTGAGATCACGGATCCGGCAAACGGCAAGCAGTGCAGAGGATCCCGGATAAAAGCCATCTGGGACCGACGTCCCGAAGTCCCGTCCTCGCTTCCGCTGAAAAACACGAAAGAGATAGATGTACACAATCTTAAGGAGGCCCACGGCTTCCTGTCATTCTTACGGTACTATCTGAAGGACGTCCCGTCCATCGGAAGCATAGTCGGAGACAGGGTGGCGGCTTCCAAGATGCTCCAGTACCGTTATGCTTATGGAATCGGCCTTGCCGTGCCCGACACGATGTTTTCCAACCGGAAAGAGGACATTCTGCAATTGGGCGGCAGGCATCCAAGGATATGCCTGAAGTGCATAGACTCCTCCGATGTCTGGGATGAGAATCACGGCGCAGATTACGTGTTCTATTCGCAGGTGCTTGACAGTGAAACGGTAAAGGATATTCCGGAGGAAGCGTTCACGCAGACGGTCAGTTTCGTGCAGGAATATGTCCCCAAGGCGTTCGAGTTGAGAGTGACGATGGTCGGCGGAAGTGTGTTTGCTACCAGAATCGACTCGCAGAAGCTCGCTCCGGACGAGGGCGGCATAGACTGGCGCCAGGGATACGAACACGGGATGGAGCTTTCGGCTTTTGACCTGCCGGAGGCCATTGCGGCCAAATGCACGAGTCTGGTGCGCGCCCTCGGACTCAATTTCGGCTGCATAGACCTCATAGTGCGCCCTGACGGGGAATATGTGTTCCTCGAATGCAATCCGAACGGGCAGTGGCTTTGGGTCGAGCTTGCCACCGGACAGAAAATATCCGCCGCAATTGCCGAATTCCTTATGTATGAACACAGTAGAAACGGATAGACGGATCTTATGATAGGGAATACCGCCAAATACTGGATACTCGCCAACACCAATTATCTCTTGATAGCAATTTATATGATACTGTCAGGGGCCGCGTTCATTGCCGATGGCTTTCATCCGGGTTGTATGGATTTGTCTTTATTTCTTACAATCTGTCCGGCACTCGCAGGATTCAGCTTCAGGGATAAAAGTGTGTTGGTTAACATCCTGATTGCTTTATTCGGCGGCGTGTACGTCATGAGCTTCGGAGATGATGCTCTTACTCTGATTCTGCTTGTTTCTTTTGTGTCGGGAGCGGTGCTTTCCATACCGATAGCCCGGTTCGCCAACAGAAATTTTGATGAGATAGTCAGCAGGAGGATGAGGTGGCGCAGCAGTAATGTGGTATTGTTCGAGGAAAGATGGAAGTACGTCATCAATCGTTATGTCGTGTGCACTTTCGGGATATGTTCCATTATGTTCTACCTCTTGTCCGTACCGTACTCAATGTCCCATCCCGATTTGATTCACCAGCTGACGGACACCGTGGAGCAGAGGGTCGAAAGCCCCGACAACTCCGAATGAAACATCTTATTATCAATGCAGTATAATTATGATTGAATTGAAACCGGGTGAGAAAGTTGAACTGACCGGAGGCAAGAATGCCACGATTTTAAAGGAATTGGGGCGCGGAGGGCAGGGTATCGTGTATCTTGTCGATGTCGAAGGCAAGCACAAAGCCCTGAAATGGTACCTCAATCCTATGGGGGAGAGGTTCTACAAGAATCTTGAATGGAATGTCCACAACGGCGCACCTTCAGATGCATTCCTTTGGCCGGAATATCTGACAGTCAAGTACAAGAACGGCTATTATGGCTACGTGATGGCTCTCCGCCCTTCCAACTACTATGAATTCGGCAACTATTTGCTTGCAAGGGTGAAGTTCAAATCTTTCTATGTCATTATGGCTGCGGCCCTGAAGATTTGCGACGGCTTTATGATGCTGCACAGGTCCGGTTACAGCTATCAGGATCTGAATGACGGGAATTTCTTCATTGACCCTGATTCCGGCGACGTTCTGATCTGCGACAACGACAACGTCATGCCTCAGGGAGAGAAGTCGGGCATAATGGGCAAGTCACGGTATATGGCTCCGGAAATAGTCCTCGGTGGGACTCCTGACAAGTACAGTGACAGATTCTCACTGTCAGTGATTCTTTTTATGCTGTTTTTCGGCAACCACCCGCTTGAGGGAGCGAGAGTCGCCGCTTGTCCTTGCCTGACGGAAGCCTACGAAAAAAGGTTCTACGGCAAAGAAGCCGTTTTCATCTATGATCCGGCCGACAAATCGAACAGGCCGATTGTCGGAGTACATCGGAATGTCATCAGACGCTGGCCCGTTTTTCCCGAACTGTTGCGCAGCACGTTTACAGAGCAGTTCGGGGAGGAGAGGTTGAACAAGAGGGAATGTCGGCTAATCGAGTCGGAATGGCGGAAAACCATCATCAGAACACGGGATCTTCTTGTGCGTTGCCCCCATTGCGGTGAAGAGACTTTTATCAATCAGCAGACCCATAAATGCATGAACTGCGGCCGTGAGATAGACGATACCCGGAAGTTGAACATAGATGACAGGACTCTGACTCTTGTGAGCGGGTCAAGATTGTTCCTTGACAAAGACAACATACCGGATGCCAAGGTGTTCACGAGTCCCGGTGACAGTTCGATGCTCTTATTGCAGAACATTACGGATTCAATATGGACGGCAGAGACTCCGAGCGGGAAAATCAAGCAGGTGGAACCTAAAGGATATATTCCTGTCAAAAATGGAATCAAGATCTCCTTTTCGAGCATCTCGGCAGGAGAACTGGCTACAAAATGAACTTTTTAAACACAATACCACACTATGTCTTTACTTGACGAAGTTGTCAGTGTCCCGAGGAGGACGATGACCCTCTTTTTCATTGTAGACACTTCCGGCAGTATGTCCGGAAACAAAATCGGCGCGGTCAATGATGCCGTGACCAATGTGATGCCGATGCTGAACGAAATTTCAGAATCAAATCCCGATGCTGAAATCAAGGTGGCCGCTCTGGAATTCTCCACAGATGTCAGATGGCTGTATTCGGAGCCGAAACCGGCATCGGCATTCATTTGGCAGGATGTGTCCGCTGACGGGCTTACCTCGTTGGGGAAAGCTTGTCTGGAACTGAACTCCAAGTTGTCACGGAGCGGTTTTATGAAATCGGCCAGCGGTTCTTTCGCGCCCGCTGTCATTCTGCTTTCTGATGGTGGCCCCACGGATGACTATCATAACGGGCTTTCGCATCTGATGGGCAACAATTGGTTCAAGGCGGCCATAAAGATTGCGATCGCAATCGGTGAGGATGCCGACATCAATGTGCTGTCCGAGTTCACGGGAACGAGCGAAGCCGTGTTCACGGTTCACAACATCGATGCCCTCAGGCAGATAATAAGGGTGGTGGCGGTCACATCCTCTCAAATCGGCAGCAAAAGCAGTTCCGCTGGCGACAGCACCAAACAGTCCCAGGTCATCGATGAGGTCAAAGGACAGATTGACAACATCCACGGGGCGGAAGTCGCTGCGGATGCGGCCGGGGAGTCTTATGATGATTGGGACTGACAGACAACGTCTTATGCATTCACTGTGTCATTATTGTCAGGGCGAAAGCCATAAGGACATCGGAAAGGTCTGCCAAGACTTCGCCTTTACCGCCGATAGCGAAGGATTGACGATTGCACTCGTCTGCGACGGCCACGGTGGCGACCGGTATTTCAGAAGCGACATCGGAGCCAGAATCGCGGCGGAAACCGCAGCGGAGGCGATAAAGTCTTTCGTCAGGCTGGGAGACAAATCCTTGTTTGACGGCAAGGCCTTTACCGCCGCCGGTCCTGTCGCCCCGAATGATGGACACGGGAAGGAGACAGCTGTCGACAAGGCCTGCCGCCAGTTGTTCTCTTCCATAATAGCAAGATGGCGCGAGCGGATTGCCGAACATGCCAGGCAGAATCAGCCAACGCCTTGGGAGCGGGAACACGTAAGCCCGGAGCATCTTCAAGAATTGGTGTCCTCGAAAGATCCCGGAATAATCTATGGTTGCACTCTTCTGGCGTTTGTACGGACTTCGCGCTTCTGGTTCGCATTCCAGATAGGAGACGGGAAATGCATTACATTTCAGCCGGAGCCGATCTGGACAGAACCGATACCTTGGGATGACAGATGTTTCCTGAACAAGACCACCTCGCTGTGTGATGAAGACGCATTGAATGAATTCCGGTACTGTTACGAGGGGGACGGAAAGTTTCCGACAGCAGTATTCCTTGGATCCGACGGAATGGACGATTCTTTCGGAGAAACCTGTAATCTGGTCAACTTTTACATTCAACTTGCCAAGGAAATAGTAAAATCCGAAGCCGATGCTGAAGAGTCCCTTGAGAAATCCCTCCCGGAACTCAGCAGGGTCGGGAGCAAGGATGATATGTCCGTGGCTTGTGCGTTCGACATAAGAGAATTGCGGAGACTGGTTCCGCAACTTCTGGAATGGCAGATTGCCCAAGTCGGAAAGGAAATCGACTCGGCGGAACAAAGGATAACGGAACTCTCCGCAAGAGCAGCCTGTCTCTCTTCGCTCTCTGATGACAGGTCAAGAATAGAATACGGTTATGCACAGGCGGATCTTTCAAGAGAGCTGGAAAGAGAATCCGTCCTTGACAGAAAACTGTCACTCCTTATTCGAGAGAGACAGGACTGAAGAGGGAAACTGAAATTTTATAGATATGGAAGAAGAATCTTTGACCATAGGGGATAAAATCATCTTAACTATAGGGTGTGCCATTATAGGAGGTATCATCTGGGTCATAGTGAAGATCGTGGAGGCTGTGGTCAGCGCCACAAAGGCCACCGCAAATTTCGTAGTCTTGAACCTTGAATGGACAATACTCGGGATATTGTTGTTCTTATTGATCATTGTATTATTTAAACATTTAAAATACAAATATATAGGAGCGGCGGAAGGGGAAGATGCGGATCCTTTGTTCACAAGGGCGGCCAAGTATGTGGTGAAAAAGAAAGACAAGTTGGGAAGTGAAACGGAGACTGTACGGAGACTTTCACGCAAATTTCGAATCGGTGAGGACAGAGCCAAGTTTCTTTTATTGCAGCTTGAATATGCAGACATTCTGCGGAAAGGAGTAGATTCTTCGTATGAGGTCCTGTTAAAGAATCTCTGGAAGCTGCACGGGACATTTGCCGGAATCAATGCGGAAAGCGATTATTTCGAGAAAAAAATCGAAGTCAGGATTGCGACCTTGGAGGAGCCCCTCCAAAAACAAGCCGACAATGAAGCCGGAGGATGGAAGAAGCAGTTGCTGTTGGCTTTGAGATGCAATATTTCTACCGAAGTGGCTTTACCCTATTACAAATTGCTTCTCGCGACCGGCACGTCATCGGACATCATAGAAATGGCAAAAGAAAGAATCTCCATCTATGAATCAAAGGCGAAACAAATAACAATAACAGACACTTCCAACCATATGCAAAGTATGCGGGAACTGTGTAATGACCTTTCCGGATACACCATATACAATATGAAGAGAATGAACTTCCAAGATTGCCGCTATGAACGGTTGGACATTTCATTTAAGTCGTTCAAAGGAATTCAGGTGAACGGAAAAGAATATGATGCCCCTTGTTTCAATCTTGACAAAGAGGAATTGTACCTGTTCCCATCTTTTGGAATAATCTACAAGAAGGGTTCACAGTCCATCAAGATTATAGATTATAAGAATGTGTCAACAGAAATCCAGCCCCGGGAAATTTCAACGGACTCCGGATACGATGTCAGCGGAGCCGAGTATCGCATACAATGGAAATATCAGCGGGTTGACGGAGGCCCCGACAGGAGACACTCGGACAACGTTTCAGAGATTATCTATAAATTCTATCGTGTCATCCTTCACGAGTTGAACCTTGACTTGATGTGTACCAGGATAAGCACGGCAGATCAGATTCTGTTAGATTTTATGGCATTCTTCAAATCTGCAGGTTCCAGGATAATAATAACAGCCGCTTCTCGTCAGTCCATTGTTCCGGAAAAGGAGAACCGACAAGCCGCTTCCGAAGAATCCGTCATGGACAGAATATCTGCTGCCATAAAGGATTTCAATATCTCTACCGAGACCATAAAGAATGGTACATTTGTGCCTATCCTCAATGATTATCACGTCTTTGATAATCTGGAAGACAAAATGTATGCAAAAATTCTGAAAGCGGCTGCCGATGACGGGACTCTGCTGATTATGGCGACCAGGAAGTCCTCCTCCAAGGATTTCTCAGCCGCATATAACAAGTTCGTACACACCTCCGGCTTCGACAGTAAAAAGATATCAGAGGTTCTTCCCACTGTCGCCTTGGCATTAAGGAGTTCATAAAAGAAAGAGTGAAATGACGGATAATCATTGTAATTGAATCAATATGAAGACACAAACATTCCCATTGTATAAAATCGCCGCGAGCGATCTCTATGGCGACAATTCGGATTCCGAACTCAAGATTCCCAATATCCAGCGCGGTCTTGTCTGGAAAGCGCAGCAGATGGAACTGCTGTGGGATTCCATTCTTAGGGAGTTCCCGATCGGTTCGATGCTGGCGCAAAAAAATGAGGGACATTATGACATTCTGGACGGTCAGCAGCGCGCAAATGCCATTATTGCCGGATTCAATGTCTCCAACATCCTTAAAGAGGGAAAGCCTTTGACTTCAATTTTATGGATTGACCTGTCTTTCAATCCGGCAGAGTCAGATGCGGAATTCCGGAAATATGGAATCAGGCTGACGAACAGTTCCCATCCCTGGGGATTTGAAAAGGACGGAGGGAAACTGTCGGCCGGCAAAAGAAGGGAGGCGCTGAGGGCAGCATACGGAGATGTTTATCCCGGATCCAAGAAACAGTGGGATATAAGGAGATTCGTACCGTTCGCATTCACCGAGAAGGAGTCGTTCCTCCCTGTCCCTTTGGCATTTCTCGTGAATGCGGCGAAGGACAAACGGATAGACAATAGTGAGGACATAGAGAAATTCTGGTCGGAATTCACTGACAGCGTGAAATTGTTCTCACAGCTGTCGGAACCTTGGGAGAGACGCTACCGATCCGGAGTGAATGAATTCATCGCCGAGAACATAGGAAACAAGGAGTTTTTGGAGCCGTTCTTTAAACTGAACGAGTATGAGGTCATCTTCAATTATGTCGATGAGGCGAATGAGACAGAAGTGTTGTTTAACCGCATAAACAGACAGGGAACGGCCATGTCCGGTTCCGAATTGGCATATTCCGCTATAAAGCATTATGGGGCCGACATCTGCGGCTGTCCGGAGATAGGCAAGGTCATCAAGAAGGAGGCTGACGGCCTGATGCTTGAACAGAATCTGGCTCAGATACTTTTCCGTTACTGCTTCTCGCTCCAAAGAATCAGGGGAGAAATAGAGGCCAAGACTGTACGCAAGTACAAGAGATTGGCCGACCTTGACGAATTCAATGAAGACGAAAAACTCATCGTGTCTGAGCTGAAAGCCTGCTTCGGCGCGGACGGCTATCTGCACAAGCTGCTTGACGAGTCAAGAAAGATTCTGCTTTCATCTCCGGACGGCTGCCATCTCCCGTCATTCCTTTATGCGGAAATCGCAGATAAGAATCCCGAGCTTATTCTACTCTTGCTGAAGCTGACCCATAGACATAAGGACAAGTTGGAAAATGCTGCGCCCGGCTTCATTCAGGCTCTGGTCTTCTACCTGTACTGCTTTTCAACTAACAAGATGCCGGCTGATTCCCTTTTCAAGGCCGCAAACAATCCTGATTTCAGCAGGGAAACGGCTATCAATATTCTGCGGGATGCGATAAGCAGGGAGTGGTGTCTGCCTCTGGTCGAGTCATTCAGGGATTTCCCGGCTCTGGATGAGAAAGCGCTCTCCAGCTCCTGGGCCATAACGAGTTACGCTGACTGCCGGGGTTATCTGGCGTTCAGGAGACTTTTTGATTATGGGACAAGTCAGAGCCTGTTTATGCTGAAGTTCGCACAGAGACATTATTATCAGAAATATTTCGGTGATTACAATCCATCCGTTCGGGAATTGTGGAACGAAATCAACCGTCCGTGGGATCACGACCACATCATCCCTCAGAACTGGACGGCGGAGGGCGAGTGGAAGGCGGTGCATTCAGCTTGGATAAACAGCATAGGAAACATAGCGGACATTCCGTTCGAACAGAACAGAGGGAAAAACGATGATGCCAACTGGGATTATTATCTTGCGGTTGCAAAAGATTTGCAAGATGACAATCTGCTATACTTTGACAAGCGCATAACTGAATTGGATGACAAGGCGTTACGTAGAGGAATCGAATCGGAGATGATGAAGTTCATATCCTTGACTAAGGGACGTTTTCTGAAGATTACCGATGAGTTTCTGCGCATCTTCACCGTTCTGGAACTTGACAAGGGGCTTTCTCCTATGCAGCAGGAACGCAAGGACTTCATACTGTCTCTGAAATCCGAGGGGTATATGCCATACTATCTTGAACAGTCAGGTAAAGAGTATCTTATTGAGGATCCGGATGACAGTTACTGTTGGCAGCGTCCTTGGGTGTCAGCAATAGTTGAGACCAGAGAAGATTCCTTGTGGCGGAAGGCGATAACAATATACATTAACTGTGAAGAATCTTACTTTCTTGTCAAACGAGGATTCCGGAAGCGCCCTTCGCTTGATCTGTCCGCCACCGATAACCGTTGGTGGGAACCGGGAACCTGTATGTCCTGGAGGATTGAGTCTCTGATAAAAGATGGCAAATTCACGGACAATGTCAATTTATTTGTTTTCGGCGCAGACATCTTCAATGCTGACGGATTGACCGGTTTCATTGCTGACTCTTCCGGATTTATCGCTTACGAGGATGAAATTGACGGACATAGGATTCACGCCCATATCTTCGAATACTACAAATACTTCTATTGCTCCATTAAAACTATGGACGGAACGCCTCTGCCGGATTCTGTTCTGGCTCTTTTCAGCACTGAAAGGCATTGGCGCAGAATCGGCGGCAACCGTGAAATAGAGAGTGAACGGTGGTGGAGAGTTGAGGACATCAAAAAAAACTGTGACAAGTTCCGCTCCCTCATGATAGAGCTACATTCTCTTAAGGGCATATCTTCCGGCTTCTCGTCCCTCGACAGGATTACAGGAGGATTCAGACGATCACAGCTGACAGTAATCGCTTCGCGCCCTGCCGTAGGCAAGACCGCTTTCGCTCTGAACATCGCCCGGCACGTGGCTGCTGACTGCAATATTCCGACGGCATTCTTCTCCCTTGAGAAGTCATCCGTTGCTGTTGTCAAGTGGCTTATGACAGCTATAAGCAATATGGACTGGGATACCTGTGCCGCAGAACTGAGGCACGGCGAGGAGGGCGGTTCCTGCCATTCCAAAATGGAGAAACTGCAAAAGGCCCCGCTGTGGATAGATGACACTTCCTCCCTGAATGTGACGGAATTCAGGAAAAGGGCGGAGACAATCTTAAATGAGAAAGGCGTCAGGCTGATGATTGTCGATTATCTGCAGCTGATGAACAGACCTGAGGAGGCCAGAGGAAATCAGGAACAGGAAACCGCATCAGTGATCCAAAGCCTCAGGCAGACGGCGCAGGACCTGAATGTTCCCATAATAGCCCTTTCGATGCTGAAAAGGAAGATATCCGGTGGCCATAAGAAGCCGGAAGTCAGCGACCTGCCTTACGCGGTCATTGGAGATTTAGCTGATGTGATTATGCTCATCGACTGTCAAGGGGACAACGTCTATGATTCCGACATCCGAACGGTATCGGTGGCGAAGAACTCCAATGGCCCGACCGGCGATGTGCGTCTCGCTTATTCCGCGGAAAGTTTCAATTACACCGAGATTGAGACAGAATGAATCACGGGAAACCGTAAATATTCCGCATCGTGCCATATTTTGGCAGTTGTGGATATTTTCTTTGCCGAAAAGGATAAAATTCAAACGATTATGAAACAGAAAATGAACAAAGAGCCAGTCTTTCTGAAATCTTTGCTGGAGGACGATTCGTTCAAGAGCAGCACAGCCGCCCTGCCCGTCGCCGTTGGCCGCGATGCGCAGGGTGGCGCAAAAATCATAGACCTTGTCCAGGCTCCGCACATTCTGATGGCCGGTGCGACCAAGCAGGGCAAGACCACGGCGGTGCATTCGCTGATACTCTCGCTCTTGTATTCCCGCACTCCTGAAGATGTTAAGTTCGTCTTCATCGATCCTAAGGACTACGAACTGAAAGTTTACAGGACATTAAACGAGGAATATATCGCAGCATTGCCTGATGTGGAGAAAAAGACTGTCCTGACTACGGCGGAGGAAGCCGAAAAGGTTCTTCACTCACTTTGTCTGGAGCTTGAAGAAAGGTATGGCGTACTTGTGCGTGACAATGTGAAGAACATCAGAAAATACAACGCCAAAGCGGGAGAGGGAAAGAAGATGCCGTACATAGTCGTGGTGATTGATGAGTTCGCCGACCTTACGGCACCGACGTGGATTGACCGGAAGACGGACAAACTTCCTGAAGATATTCTGAATCACATAGTCCGTCTTGCCCGGCGAGGCCGGGCCGTGGGGATACATCTCGTCATCACTACGCAAAGGCCTTCCTCAAGAGTCATCCCGGGAATCATCAAGGACGGATTCCCGACACGGATGGCTTTCAGGACTATATCAAGGCAGGATTCCCGTACAATCATCGACACTCCGGGAGCGGAATGTCTCGCAGGCAGCGGTGATATGATCCTGGCGTATGACGGAGAAGTCTGCCGCATTCAAGGAGCTTACGTCAGCAGAGAGGAGATTGAAGAGGCCATGCAAAATACAAATCCATATTGAAGATGAAGACTTTATGCGGTTGACTATGACAGTGAATGTCTCCTGAAAAGGAAACCGTGATAGCGCAAACGCATGTACCACCTGCGATAGGTGCCGGTTTCCGTGCGTGAAGGTCGGGACTTTGCGCACGTGAGTTATAAATTAAAGTCCATCTATGGTCGCCAACCGTTTGATGTTACCGCAACTTATTCATTTTCTGTTTTGCGGATATGGTAAAAAACTGTAACTTTACGCACGAAACAGTTTTGGTTTATGGAAAAATGCATCATCGCGGCGGTCGCTGACAACGGAGCGATAGGGAAGGACAACGGCCTTCTCTGGCACATCGCCGAAGACATGAGATATTTCAGGCGCACAACCACCGGGAATCCTGTGGTGATGGGTTACAGGACTTTCCTTTCGATAGGAAGGCCGCTCCCTAAAAGGGATAACATTGTGATTTCCTCGCGGTCTTGGGATGATGTTCCCGAGGGCGTGAAGGTGGCCGGAAGCCTTGAGGAGGCATATTCATTGGCGGAAGAGAACCGGAAAGGAGGAAATGCCGCCGTGGAAGATGGTGTCGGCATAGCCGGCGCATCCAGAGGAGATGAGGCCGCCTTTACGGATGGCAGCGGGAAGTCAGGGCGCATCTTTGTAATGGGCGGCGGCGAGACCTACCGCAAGGCGCTTCCGACGGCTGACAGGCTTTACATAACGCACGTACATGCGGTGATTGATGACGCCGACACTTTCTTTCCGGTGATCGATCCGG
>CAVERO010000067.1:0-14183 GCA_963617915.1 Candidatus Methanomethylophilaceae archaeon
GAACGCTGAGCGCAGGTGTGGCTTGGGACAATATGGGATGGACGGGCGTATGCCTGGTAGGCATAGCGTTTGCTTCGTTAAGTCTGTTAGTTTCGTTGCTTTTTACTCATCACAACAAATAGTATAACAATTATGGCTATAGAACACAAATGCAAGATAACAGTCCTTGAATGTAAGTGCTTCAACGACTATCAGGAGAAGTATCTGGCTGACCCGAAGAGTGGTCCATGTCCTTGTTTCAAACCCGGCGACACCTTCCTGTTGGAACGCAACGGCAAGCGTGACGATTTCTATCACATGCTCGACGGCAAGTTCTGCTCCGAGGCATGGGATGCCATCAGCCGCTATGTCTATACGGCGTTGCAGGGCGGCAGCATCATGAAGGGGTGGACTAACGACGAGAAGATGATGATAGCCTGTTGCAGTGACGGCACACGACCTGTCATCTTCAAGATAGAACGCATCGACGAGGAAGTGGAGTGGAGTTGGGGCAGCGAGTGGGCAACGCATTCTCGGACGGAAAGGAACTGAAATAGACAAAAGGATGTCGGACTGGCAAGACTATTCGGAGTTTTGGATGCTGAAAGACTCCATTACAACAGTAGTGGAAGCCAACGGCGCTTCCGTTTGGGACATCCGTCAATCTGCAGGAGCACTGAAGGTGGAGCTTTGCCAACATCTCAATGATGAACGAATGAGCGAACTATGTTGCCAGTTTCCACTTTCAGCAGACTATGAGGGTGAAGGCACGCATGGATCGGTCTTCACGCTTTACACAAACCATTAATCAAAGAGAAGGAACAATGAGAATAATCGGAAACCTGCTATGGTGGCTCTTCGGAGGACTCGAAGCGGCAATCGGATATTTCACGGGAAGTCTGGCAATGGCTTGCACCATTATCGGCATCCCCATAGCATTGCAGACCTTCAAAATTGGTTTGCTTTGCCTGTGGCCGTTTGGTGCGGAAGTAAGCGACGGTAACAGCCCAAGCGGTTGCGTCACTCTGCCGCTCAATATAATCTGGATAATCTTCGGTGGATTGTGGGCATGGCTGATGCACGTCTTCTTCGGTGTGCTGCTTTTCATCACCGTCATCGGCATTCCGTTTGCCAAGCAGCATTTCAAGATGGCAGGACTATCACTTGCTCCGTTCGGCAAAGATGTTAAACTAAACTTTTAATCCAATGGAATCATTCAACGACGTGATAATGAGCGAGAAGCCAACTTTGGTTGACTTCTTCGCCACATGATGCCAACCATGCAAGATGATGCACCCTGTACTTGAACAAGTGAAAGCTGCGCTCGGGGACAGGATACGAATTATCAAGGTAGATGTGGACAAGCACCCGCACTTTCGGAGCCGCGAGAGGATGCATGCCCTTGAGAAGAGGGCGAAGGAGCAGAACGCGGAGCCGCAAGCGCCGCAGGATCTGTAGTGCCGCCACGTTGAAGCGGAAATCCCGCGCCTAGGTATAAAGGTTCGGGATTATTAGATATTAACACAGGCATAGCCGTTGTCACTGAACAGAATCTGATCCTTGTATCTGCACGGTATGACCTGCTGCCCATTCTCATCAATGCATCCCCGGCCATCCTTCACATTCAAAAGTCCATCATAGAATCTGGAACCGACATAACTATACTTGTTCTGTGCTTCTTTTCTGCACTTGATTTCCTTCTGTGTTTCTTCTCTCAGCATAATGATTTCAGTTTAGATTGGTACGGGAATATGCTCGTTGCCCAATTTTAGACCGGTTCATCTTATTGAAGGGACTTGATTGCGATGTGGGGCATTTCTGTCTTGAACTCGGGGTCAATGTAGTGGCACTGGGTCTTGATGATGCCGCGGCGGCGGATGGCGGGTTCGAGGCAATAGCAGTTGAACTCTTCCGCATTGACATCTTCCACTGTCTTCCAGTGTGGGAAAAATAGTTTCATCGCTGCCGTTGCAATGCGCTTGACGGCCTTGAAGTCACGCATATCGGCATTCTTGTCGTATTCCACGAGCTGGTCGAAGAGCATACCGTACACGTTTTCGGTACGGAGACTGTGCATAATCTCGGAGAAGTACTCGACATTGATTGTCCAGCCTTTGAACACCATATCCTTGGTGATTCTCGGAAGATACCAGCCTTCGATGAAGCAATGGAAACGGTCGAGGAGGGCGGATTCGCGGAAACTGCCTGGCAGAGAATCGAAGTAACGGTAGTTCACCGGTTTCTTGTTCTGATCCAAAGGAATGTTCCCCATAAGCATAAGCCCGCACTCGGAAGTGATCTCCTTGTTGTCGATGGTGGTCTTGCCTGCTTCGAGATAGGCTTTCAGGGCGGCCTGAATCTCGGCCGGTTCCTGAAAAACGATGGTCTGGATTTCGTCGAATGCGGTGTAATCGTGGTTGCAGATGATGCCGAGCTGCTCCTTCTGCTTGTCGTACAGGAGTTTCGCGCGTGTGACCTTTCCTCCACTGATTATCCAGCCGTACTTCGAGAGGTTGCCGAACACATAGGATTTTCCTGTTCCTTTAGGCGCCAGTTCAATGACGTTCAGGCGCGGTTCAATGAAGATGAACAGCCGGGTCAGGAACTCCAGCTTCTGCTGCATACTGGCAAAGGTGTCAGCGTCGTATTCCATTGCGGAGAGCAGGACATCGACCCATTCCTGCGTGGTGAAACTCTTGCGGGCTTCCCGAAGGTATTCCACATCGACAGATTTGTATGGTTTGAACGGCTTGTAGTCCACCATTTCCACGTGGTTCTTCTTGCCGCTGTCGTCCGGCATCAGGCAGAGTTTGATGATGCCCCACTTCTCTCCGTCCACAAGCTCTCCCTTGTGCTGCTCGTAGATGTATGGGGGAATCTGCCCCTCGTTGGTCTTGATGCCAAGATCCGGAATGGAGAAACGGCGGAGTCCGTGCACGAGGTCGATCATAACTGTGAAGCGGGTGAGCAGTGTCACTTCTTCGCCGGTGCCCAGACGGTCCTTGACGGAAGTGGCTTCACGCGGTATGACTTTGTCGAGGAAAGCGGTAAGCGCTCCGCGGTCAACGACACCCTCCGGACTGATGTAGCGTTTGAGCAGGTAGTCCTTGACGAAAGACGGGAGATTGCGGCCGGAGAAGAGGCTGTCCGTGGAGTTGGGGTCTTTGTATATCGCCATTGGGGCGAAGTATGTGCGTATCTTGTCGCTTATTGCTGCATTCATATTTCGTGCGGTGTTATCTGTCAGAATAAATCATCTTCTACGACACCGAGATTGAGTTTAATCTTGTAGTCGTATTCTATTCCCTGTACGACAAGGACAATCTTGTCGGCATTGGAGCTAAGGGTCAGCGGGACGCTGCGCCAGATGTCGCCACCTTCGGCGTGCATTTCATATTGTCGTCCGTTGTAGAGGATGTGCGGAGTGTCTGCGCCGGAAAGTCCCGACAGCTTGAATCGCACGACGGGGTTTGAGGCGGAGACTTCAAGTGACTTGGGCGTGATGGAGACAGTCGATGCGCAGCGGGAGGCAGAGATGATGAATATCGGCACGAGAATCTCCTCGGGCGTGCATCCTCCGTGACAGCCGCATCCGGCATCGACTTTCGAGGTAAGGGATTCGTGTCTGAGGGCGCAGATGGTGCGCCGGTCATCCAGAATCGTGTATTTGTCATCGCTGACCGCCTGACCGTTGTTCCAGGTGGCAAAGCGTCCGCTATGCTCTCCGGTGATGCCGACCAGATTGAGTCCCGGCACAAGCTGGGACAGGTAGGTGATTCCGTGGTCGGAGACGATGGCTATCTTCTTTCCAGGGTTCTCGTCAAGGATTCGGTTCACGGTCTCGCTGACTTTCTTCATATCAGCAATTATGTAGGACGGATATGGGCGGGACTTGTGGGAATCACTGTCAAGGTCGCCGTTTTTCTCCAGTTTGCCGCCGGAGAGTTTCTGGAGGTCGTACTTGTTGTTCTCCGTAGCGGAAGGGATGATCGCACGGGCAATGAGGACTTCGTTGAGATAATAATCATCGCCGCCACGCCGGTCAACTATCTCCTTGATGAACGGAATCCACTCCATTCCGAGACCGTCAATCCAGAAATAGACATCGATGTCTGTGCGGTTGCACATAGTGCTGCGCACCGTCTGGAAACTGTTGTACCATTTGTAGAAGGAAACCTCGCCGGAGTTCTCCGAAAGGAGCAGATTCTTTATTTCTTCGGTGTAGCTGTTTGTCAGTTTGGCTTTCTTGTATGCGTCGATGTAGGACAGACACCAAATCTTGTCTTCGTCCTGCGTGCCGAAAGTCGGCTTCATATAGGCGTACAGTTCCGGATATGTTCCGGAAAGTTCGGCAGGGGAAACGGCACCGTCTCCCAGCCACCGGATGACGAGACGCTTTTCCGCATCTGTGGTGTCCGTAAGATATTTCAGAGCTGACTTCGAACCCAGACGTTCTTCGGTTTCTTTCAATTTGCTCTCCAGCAGTTCCTGAACCTCGTCCGGCAGCGGGATGCTCTGCGAGCGGGACTGACGCAGGCCTTCGTTGCGCTCGTCAAGGCTCGCTTCAGGGTCGTCCATGTCGAAAATGGTCAGAAGAAGGTGCTGGACAAACTCGGCATTGGTGTAGGACGAGCAGTTTTTCAGTGCGCGGCAGATGTAGCCCTGACCGCAGAATTTGGCGGTATAGTATGCGCTGAGCAGCCATCGGTCGTAGGAGTCGTGGCTCTTGAACCAGATTTGGCAGAACACATTGTGGTCAGCGAGGTCGTAGATGCCGAACTTGGCGTTGAAAAAGGCGTTGAAGTTGAAATTGTCGATGTCGATTTCGCTTGCCAGACGCTGCCAGAACTGCTCGTCTTCTGTCTTGTACTCAATCAGGTTGAGACTCAGGCCGAGACCGATTGTCAGAAACTCATAGGCGTTGCGGCAGACCGCGTAGTCGAATGCATTGTCTGGCTGGGCATATTCGGCGTTGCTGAAAATGGCTCGGGAGGTACAGATGATTGTCTGTCTGATGTCCTGCTCCTTCCAGATCCGCAGCCATTGCGTCGCGGAGTGGACGAGCGTGGCTTTCCTGTCAAGCCCTTTCACATTGTAGGTCGTGCCGTTCGTCAGGACAAGCTTGTAGTTGAGCTGATGGTCCGAGGTCTTGAGATACCACATTATGCACTGGACATCGTCCTCATAGAGGGACATCTTGCCGTACAGGCCTACGATAGGAATGTAAACCCTGCGGTGTTCCGTATAGTTGTCAGCACTGTTTTCTGCGCCCTTTATGGTTGAAATCAGAGAATCGAACTCGTTGCTTGTCTTGTTGTTATAGAAACGGGCAAGCTCAGAGAACGGGGTGATCACCGTGTCTGACGGGCAATTCCCGGCATAGTCGAATATCTTTCGGGCCAAAGTGCTGTAAGTGACAATCACATCAGGGTAGTCTTTGTCAAGCCAGAGGTCAATGCTCTGGAAATGAGCCTTGGAGGTCTGCCTTGATATGAATTCGTAGCAGTCGCGGAAGTTGTCGAAGAGCACGAAGCGAATCGGATAACGGTCGGCTCCATACACTCCGTTGCAGGGATTTCCCTTATCCCTCGCGACGGTCTGCATCAAAGAATCTATGTCGGAGAATTGTGTCAGCATAGCATTTACCCGTTCAAGATGATGTTCAGGATTTCGTCATAGCCAAGATTGGCAATCCGGTGAAGCATCTCTTTCGCCCTGCTGATTTCTGTGATACCGTTCACCCTGTCGAGAGCCATTCTTTTGCGCTGGTCGAAAACAGGAGAAGGCTGCGGCGGTACCGGAGGCACCGGCGGAATAGCAGGCGGCTGAGGTGAGAGAGAATCGGACGGTTTCGTGGAAATACGCCATTTGAGAAGGGCGTTGTGCACCTCGGATTCGTTCCAGATTCCAACTTCTGACTGGAGATGCCCCTTGATGTAGCTGAAGGCGTCGTCAAACTCGGACTCCTTCAGCTGAACAGTATCTTCCTGCTGCAGGAAGGCAAGGAAACCTCTGCGGAAGTTGCCAGGGGTATTGATGAGGTTTTTCAACTCGAACTCGTACATCTTCAAGCCTTCGAGAGCCTCGGAGAGCAGGTTGGGATTGGATGAACCGATTTCAACGCAGATGGCATTGATTTTACCCACCAGCGTCTTCCACTCCGGCCTGGCTACATCGTCCGGGAGAAATTCAAGTGACCAGAGAGGGTATTTCTTATCCGGCACAAAGGAGTGCGTCATCACCCAGCGGGCATTCTTGAGGCTGCTGATTTCGCTGATGCCCTTATAGGCGGTGAGGTTGAAAATCCTGATGAAGAGTTTGCACAGCTTCCCTTCCTCCGGAGTCTCGAAGCGGAAAGTGACCTTCTGGGAGATCTTGCCGTCTTCCCAGGACTTGAACACCTCCACAACGTCTTCCACAAGGTGCTGGGCCTCACGGGGTCTGCCGTTGAGGTCGAAAATCTTGCCGACATACGGACGCATCGCGAAAGCCAGCATCCCCATTCCGGCATAAGACTGGTACAGGCCGAAAGGAGGGCGGGTCAGTTCGATGAATTTGTCGGCGAGGTTGAACGTGTTCTGCTTGTCGGCATATTTGATTTTCTTTTCCACGAACAGGCAGACTTTGTAGAGCGGGTGTTCAGGGTCGATGTCAGTCTTCCAGTCAAGGTTCTCGTCCACACTGTCCTGCAGGAGGAAAGGCACGTGCATAGCCGGTCCTTTGCAGCGGTCGCAGATTTCATTCTTCGTGTTGTATGACAGGACATTCTTCACCGTGTCCTTGACGAGGGCTTTTTTCCAGTAAGTCTTTGAGAACTTGATCTTGATGATGTCCAAAGATTCCGGACCGGAAGAGAAGATCGACGGCGCAATCTGCGTGTTGATGACCGTTGGCATCTTCGATGCCGACTGCGTTATGGCCTGTCCGTCAATGTATGTCTCGAACACTCCACGGCGGATGTCCCGTACCCATTCTTTCAGCATATCGGACGCACATTTCGTGTGGGACTGCTGCTGGTCGGCGAAGCCGTGCTGCTGGGCGCACTTGGCGTTGGCCTGATACTCGATGAACCTCTGGTAATTCGTGTCTGTGAAGAAAGTGTCAAAGACGATGAAGGTAGTCGTGAGGAAGCGTTCCTCTGAGGAATTGCGAAGGGCGATGTCCTTGAGGGAGTTGAGCTCATCCGCATTGCGGGCGACCATCATCGCGAAGAACAGTTCGTAATCCTTGGCGGCCTTGCGGCCGTTCTCTATCTTGTTCAGAAGGGTGTATTCGTTGACTTCCGTGGCGTAGAACTGAAAGCTGAACGGTCTGGCGACATTCGCGAGGTTCTTTTCGAATTCGTCCCTTGCCGCCGTGCCGAAGTTTATCACCTGAGAGGTGGTCTTGAACTCGGTAAGGGTCAGCTGCTGCTTGATTTCCTCGATCTCCTTCGGGGGCAGCGCGGAGAACTGGATGGAAAACATCCCGCCCGGTGCCTTCTGGATAACGCTGTTCTCGTTGAGCCAGGCGAGTATTTCGTCTATTTGATACTCCACGGGAGTTCCGACATAGAGGTTCCGGATGTTCTCCTCACTCGGCGTGACTGTTTCGTTGTTGGCTATGTTGTTGAGGGCGTTCAGCAGGAGTATGCTCTTGAACACCTCAAGATATGCCGCACCCTGCTGCTGCCCCTGGTGCTCGACGCGCAGACGGTAGGAGTTGAACCGTTCCGTGACCGCTCCGAACTTCTGTACACTCTCGTTGAACTCCGGCAGGACATAGTCCCAGAGGTAGTCCGCCGTGATGGTCTCTCGGTTGAGGAACTTGTTCTCATCGTCAAGGAAGGCTTTGATCGCGGGGTTCTCGCCGAGGAACTGGAATACGCTTCGGGAGGAAGACCCAGCCTCGCGGGCGTAGTAGGTGGCGAGGTTCGCGGTGGCCGGGTGAACCGGGAACAGGTTCCTGATGTCGGCGATGGTCTCGCTCCGGTTTGCGGAGTCTTTTGTGAAGGAAGCGAGCAGGGGAGCGCACTTGTCATAGAAAGGAGAGCTGATTCTCCGCAGCTCTTCTTCGCTGCCTACAAGCTTGAATTTGCGGGACATAATCTTGAAGGCGGAGACCGGCTCCATATTGTAGCGCATATAGAGATAGCGGCCTTTGGTCTTGTCCCGTTCCTCCGCCTTGAGGGAGTTGAGGGCGGAAGGGTGGGAGATGAAGAAGAGGTAAGAATTGTTGTCCGCGTTCATCGTCTCGTCGGCGAGCCTCTGGAGGTCAACAAGGAGGCTGAGGCCGTAGTCGGATTTCATCACATCGGTGAATTCGTCCCAGATCAGGAGGATTCCGTCATAGTCGGTGGTCTGGGCGAGCTTGTCCTGCACCTCGAAGAGCCAGTCGCTCAGCTTTTCAGTCTCAAGACGGATGTCGATGCCGGTGTCGCGGAGCACGTCCTTCACTTTGGCGAGGATCCCGGAATCCTGCTCTGTCAGGCTCGCTATCAGCTTGTCCACCGTGGGGGTGAAAGAGGAGAGTTTTGGACTCTGCTCAAGGATGAGTTCCCACATCTGTCGGTTGCTGCGGATGTGGGCGACATAGTTGTCGCAGTCGGTCTTGACATCGATGTCAAGATGGGCTTTCAGCAGGGCTTTTTTGATTTCCCTCTGCATCTGGAGCGGCAGGTCATCTCTCTGTGCAATCGAGTTCTGTCCGTACATCGTGACCGGGAAGAGCCGTTTTTTCGCGCGGAGGTTGAAGACGGAGTCTTTCAGGACTGCGTACTTGGGGTCGGAATACTCTTCGTTGAGGTAGTCGGAGATTTCGGACACGGGGTCGCAAAGAAGGTGCTTGATGACGGCAGCGGCGTGGGACTTGCCCGTGCCGTAGGTTCCCTCGATCCAGAAGGACTTGTGGACGTTCGTGTCGTTGTTGAAAACCGAAGCGATCACCTTCCGGAGGATGTCGTTGAACTGCTCATTGGCGATGAAGACGCGCCACGCACCATCCTCTTCTGTCTGGATGTTGTAGGCGGCCTTTTGACCTCTCAACGCGATGATGTCAGAATATCTGGTTGCCATACTATTGTTGGTTTTCTATTTTCAAATCGTAGTAATTGCAGACCGCGTCCCGATACAGGGCTCTGACCTCCCGGTCTTGAAGCAAATCCCATAATGACTGGTCAAACGATGCGCACACAAGGTTTTCACGCAGGAATTTTTCCGAGGGCGAAGCAGGCAGTACGGAGGTTTCCGGTTTCCATTCCAATTTCCAGAAACCGTCGCTTTTCAAGTGAAAGAAAGGATACCTCAAAGGGGTTGACTCAACTTGGATACGGCTCAATATGCTCTCATAGATTGGTTTAATAGTACTGTAGAGAATCTTGTTGCCCGTCAATGCGCCGCTTTCTATGGCTTCAAACACAGACAGCAGGAGTGCGGGCTTTGCAAGATTGGCTTTCCCTCCGGTGACTTTCTGTTTCATCGAAAGGAATGCAATCCTGTAGAAATCTATGAGATACTTACTCTTCATTCAGGCCTCAAAATACGGCTATATGATTGTTTCTACAATCGACACTGAAGATATGTCATCCCTCAATGTGATGTTGTCAAGCCCCATATTCAAATCGGCAGCAAGAATGCGCAAAGATGAAGAATTGAGCGAACGCAGGGCTTTCTCAAATACTGATTTTGTGATGCCCAATACTCGACAAGGGCTATTGACACACTCGGGGTCGTAAAAATCAGCAACCCTTAAAGAACGAGTCCCGTGTATTTCCGCATATTTATAAAGGCCATACGCAAGTCCTTTTTCGGTAAGGTCTTCGTATGCCCCACGCAACATTGTTCTGTTATCCTTGGCTTCTGCATATTTAAGCATCTCCCCGATTGGAGAGTAATTGAAAGTCTGAATCAGAGCGGCCACCGCGCTTTCTACCGTTTTTTTTGTGGCATCAACTCCCTGTTCCATAACCGATTCTACCAATGAGGCTTTCTCAAAGGTCTGTCCTATGGCCACATTGTTGGCAAACCAGCTGACGATATAAGAATTATATGCCAAATTAATAAGAATTGCCTCCCATGTAAAGTTGATGTCATCGATGTGTGTTTCCTTCAGAGCATTCCCAAAAGGAGTGAGAGATAGTTTGGTGTCAATGATTTCAGCATGCTTGAGCCACATCTTAAAACCATCCACTTGTGCAGTACCAAGAGAATTGGTCGCCCAAAAACCTTCTGGGTCACTAAAAAACTCGCTTAACCAATCTTCGTGGAAACCGAAGGTCTTATAGGCCTGAACCTTTGCGGTAGCGTTTTTATCAGAATCTTTTAACATACGTATACAATCTGTCGCGATACATCCACGGTCGTGAGAGTCAAGACACTTATGACATCGGATGCATTTTGTATTATCAATTTTTAATTCTGGGTAGATGTGTAAGGCTCCAGTTGGGCAATCGACCTCACAAACCTCGCACTGAACACAATATGAACTCTTATAGATTACCTTTTTGATTAAGGTAAGAAATCTGCTGTCCTTGCAGTCATATAGGGTGAAAGTGATATGCTCGTTAGCGTGGTATTTTATCTCGAAAAAATAAATACCACCTTTGTAGTTAAGCTCACCTTTTTCGCAGCCTTTCAGTTTGTGGATATTGAATTCACCGATAGTAGGAAGCCATGCGTAAATAGGAAATCGAGCGCCTATGATATCCGCAATGAAAGCATTGCCTTTTTGAGTAAAGCGAACCTCGGTCTTAATTGAATCTTTGTCCCCCAATGCTTTTATCTTCCATTTCCTACCACGCAGGTAAGATTCAGCATCATTTACGCCATCCTTCTTTGCCCAAGTGGTGAGGCGCTCTACGAAAGGAGCAATTTGCTTAGGGTAAAGCTTATTGGAAATCATATCGTCCCAAGCAGAAGAGAATGGGCAAATCAGGCAGCCGACACGAGCCTTTCCAAAACGATAAGCCGGATTGATTGGAAGGTGATAACGGAACAAGTACAAGAATATTTCTGTAGTATTCCAGCCAAGAATCGGGTGAGCATTATAGATGTTGTTATGCTTCCCTTTTCCAAATCTTTCGTATTGAGACCTTTTCGTGCTCTCTTCCGCCCTGACTCCGTCAAAAGTCAGTACCTTGCCTTGCTTGTTCGTCCCGGGAAGTTTGAATGTGCGATACAGCGGCGCCGTCTTCATTATGGAACAGCACCAGCGGTGTGTGTCCGTCGGCGTCCCGATCTTGTCCCAGTATTCAAGAACCGGGGCGTGGTTGGCCGCAGTGGAGAACTTGAGGTCGGGGAACTTCCTGCCGTAGTGCTTCCGTATCTCCTCGTAGAGGGCCAGCGAGGATGGAAGTTCGTAGCCGGTGTCGGAATAGATGACCTGAAATGCGCTCGGCGGGATGGCCCTGGTGCAGAGGTCGAGGATGACCTGGGAGTCTTTGCCGCCGGAGAAGGAGGCGAGGAAGAAGTCTATTCTCGTGGTCTGGAAAATCCGTTTGCCGGCCTCCTCAGCTGCCTGGAGCGGCATCACGTCGAAACTGTCGCAGTCCTGCTTGACGATGGCCATCTTCTGGCGGGTCTTCTGCTCCTGACGCTCCTTGAGATGCTCGACGACCTGATTGGCCGGAACCCGGTCGAAGCTGGAAGTGGCCGCGCTGTAGGCAAGGTAGGTGTCCCGGATGAAGTCGACGGCTTCGCTCTCGATGAGGAACATCGGATCCTTGTTCTTCTGGAGCATCGTCTTCACCTCAACTGGTTTCAGCCTGCCAGGAGTGACACCCTCGGCATAGTTTATCGCAGGGGAGTCGTAGATGTTGGCTCCGGACACTTCGAACAGGAGTTCACCCCGGTAGAAGTACTGCTTGTTGCAGGCCCACATTATCGGTTCTTCGCAATGCGGGTAGCTCCAGCCGGCTTCCGCCAGATTGAGAAGGTCCAGTTCTTCCCAGAACACGGGGCGCGGGGACACGGAGAGCGTGTTCTCGACCACGTGCAGGTTCAGAAGGATTCCGCCTGTCGATTTATCCCAAGTTATCTTATACATTTACAGTAGTTTCAATTCTGTTTGCCCGCATTTGCGTCTGCGCCTCGGGGCGATGCCGCAGCTGCGGTACTTTTCCTCGAATGCGAGCCATTGTTCTATCTCCTCCTGCGGTACGACTGCTCTTGCACAGGCGCTGCGCCGATTACCGACAAAACGGTAGAGACGGCTCTCCTCCTCATCGTCAGGATTGTTCACGGGGTATCTCCGCTCCCTGAGAATGAATTCCTCCAAAATCCACATACTTTCCTGTACAGGGCGTTTCGTGCATCGTCTGCCTCCTATCTGCTTGAAGTCGCAGCCATAATCGCGGTCAGAATAGCCGTAGTATCGGATGCCGTTTCTGGACAGAATCTGAAACTTGCGGCCCTTGTCCAGCTTCAGATTGCCGGAGATGCTGCTTTCGCTTGTGCCGGGCTGAAATCTGCGCACATATTCGCAGACGTCCGCCACCGGGGCAATCGGCTCTTCAAGGCCGTCCAGATACTCGCTGACGAGCCCGCGGACGGTTCCGCCCCTCTCCCCGATATGATTCCATTCCTTCAGCGCATAGGTGCTGGTGCGGCCTATCGGGACAATGTTTTTGTTAGCTCCGATTGCACCGCGCAGACTGCTTTCGGTGGTGTCCCGTTCAGGGTACTGATACCGGTATTCTTCGTAAATCTCATCGAAAGTCATCGGCCGTCCGGCTTCGCGCAGAATGTCCTCGACGATGAATGTGTTGGTCTTGTATGAATTGGAGGGGAGAATCACATAGCCGAGGTCAATCTCAACGGGGAAGTGGAGGTAGAGGATGGTACGGCAGGTGGTCTCGATGTCGGGCAGATGCTCTTCGCAATACTGCACTTTGAGGTGTGCGTTTATGAGGCTTTGGAGCTTGACCTTTTCTTCGTCCACCCGCTTTTCCCGCATCCTTTCATCCAAGTCCCGGATGAATGCCTCGAAGTCGAAAAGAGCGGTCAGGTAGGTGGGAACGATGCAGAGATACTGTTCGGTGTCGAAGAAGCCGCCGATGGCCTTGACGGGGTCTCCTACGAGCGAGAGGCCGCCAAAGGTGCTGCCGAGAACCCAGGAGACGAAGTTGAGGTTGAAGTCTGTGCCTTCAGCGGCATTGATTTCGTCTTCGACGCGAGTCATCTGGTAGCGGTAGGGATTGTCCGTGATGAATCCCAGACTGCGGTATGTCTTGAAGTAGGCGGGTAGCCGTCCTATAAGTTTGTTGCGTTTCTGGCGGACTCTCTCCGGAGTAAGATGCAGAGTTGCGGCCACTTCTTTGCGACCGGGCAGTGGGCGGTCTTTATGGATGAGAAGGCAGCCGTCGATGAGGGCTTTTTCTTCCTCAGGACGGTTTTCAAAATATATCTTGATGGCGGCGAACAGGGGGAAATAGCCCAGAGAGGCTTCTTTTTCCCGCAAGTAGTCGATAGCTTCGCCGGGAAGTCCAAGCGCGGCGGGAGAAATGATTTGATGATGTCTGACCCGGGCGGAAACGGAGTTTTCGTCCGGGAACGAGCGCAAAAACAATTTTGACTTGGCGAAGAAGTCTATCAGTTCCGGAGTGGACTTGCAACCTATGGTCGGGATATTCTTGATGCAGTCGGGGTCGCTGATTCGGTCATAGAAAGCAGACAGGGAATTGCCGCACTCCTTCAACAGAGAGTGGACACGATTCGCCGCCCGGGCTGAAAGCCCATCAATGGTGGAGAGGAACAGGGGGAGTAATTCGTCGATGTTGGCGGGCAGCAGAATCTTTTCCTCGTCCGGTTCGGTGGTGGTGGTAGATTTTTGCTCTTCGTCTCTACAGAAGCCGCAGAGTTGCTCCCTTAGTGAGGTAATCTCGTTGAGTGTGAGGCGTCCGCAACAGCGAAGTCCCAATATTTCATTTTGAGAGGCGGAGAAAAGACGCTCGAAAAACTGCCTGTCATCGGGGAAAGACTGTCTCCAGTCTGTCAGCACGTGGTAAGTGCGTACTTTTACGCCGGACAGAAGCTGGTCGTATGCCAGAATAAGCTGTTCCAACGAATCAGCTTCGCGGATTTCCTCATTTTGAGTGTCGGAATGCTCCTGAATCAGTACAATCTTCCGGTTATCTGGCATTTGTGTAAAACGATGTATCCCACAAAATTACTAAATAATCATCGATAAGTCCAAAAGAAACTGTAAAAATAGGTTCATTTCCCGATGCA
>CAVERO010000068.1:0-14065 GCA_963617915.1 Candidatus Methanomethylophilaceae archaeon
TATGAGACAAGGTTTTAAATTTGCGGCTGTGCTGATGGTTTCGGCACTCGCTGTTGCGGCCTGCGACAAGAATTCCACAGACCCGACCTCCGACAAGGAGGAGATGCTTCAGAAGGTCAACGAGACCTTCGTGGACAACACTGTGATTCCTACCTACAAGAATCTCGCAGACAAGTCACTGGAGCTTCAGGCGGCCATCGGGAAACTTCAGACGGCTCCGACCGACGCCAACGTGAAGACTGCCTGTGACCTTTGGAAGTCCGCCCGCCAGTACTGGGAGTGGAGCGAGGCCTTCCTTTTCGGAGCTGCGTCAAAGTACAGCATTGACCCTCACATCGACACCTGGCCGCTTGACAAGACCGCCCTTGAGAACCTTCTTGACAGCGAGAAGATGATGGCTGACATAGAGAACACGGTCGCCAACCTCAACAACGGACTCGTCGGATTCCACGGGATTGAATATATCATATTCCGTGACGGAAAGGAGCGCGCGGCTTCCGCCATCCCTGCCAAGGAACTTCTGTATGCCGCGGCTGTCGCAAAGGACCTGTCCTTGAGCGCGGCGAGGCTTGAGGCCGCCTGGGCCGGGCTTGACAACGTAAGCGACGCCAAGAAAGAACTGATCGAGGAGGCCGAGATGGAGCCTGAGGATGATTTCGGTGAGCAGATGAAACTCTGCGGTCAAGCTGGAAGTGTCTGGAAATCAGTAACCGCCGGAAGCGAGCAGATCATCGAGGGCTGCAAGGACATCGTGGACGAGGTCGGTACCCAGAAGATAGGCAAGCCTTACACCGGTGAGGACGTGAACTACATCGAGTCTCCTCATTCGTGGAACTCCATCGAAGACTTCTACGACAACATCGTCAGCGTCCGCAGCGCTTATTACGGGGGTCTCGGGGCGACAACCGCACAGACATATTCAGTGAGCGCTTACCTTGCCGGTGTCGATCAGGCAGCCAATGAGGGTGTCATCTCTGCGATCGGGAGATGCCTTGAGAAGATCGCCGCTATGCCTAAACCGTTCGTTAAGAACTACAAGGATGCCAAGGTCAAGGAAGCCATCGACGCTTGCAACGACCTTAACGATGCCCTTGAGGTTGCGCGTCAGGCTTTGATCAATGACTAAGGTCGATACTATACTATACTATAATGACATCCAAGGATTGGCCGGTTTTGGCGGCTGATCCTTTGGCCGATATAAAAATGAAAGATTATGCATAAACCACTGCTGATACTCTCTGCTGCCATTTTTGCCTTCATCGCCTGCAACGGCAACGGAGGCACAGACGAACCGGAAGTCCCGACCGAGCTGGGCGACGAATGGTACGCCGGAGGAAAACTCGGAACAGCTTTCAACTCAAGTGCTTCAGCTTACGAACAGCCGACTCCGGCGATTGAGAACGCCGGGATGATCCAGGCTTTCAAGAACGGGGAGATGTTCTTTGAAAGGGATTTCAACGAGAACAAGGATGGGGCTTTCAGCGGCCTCGGCCCGTTGATGGTACGTCGCGGATGCCTCTACTGCCACCCGAACTACAGTCACGGCAAGCGCCAGACCGAGTACAAGGCCGACAAGAACGGCAACGGCTACCTTCTGGTAATCACTGACGACACAGACACTTACCTTAGCTCTGTGACCGGAATGCCGCAGACTCTTGCCGTCGCTCCTTTCAAGGCTCCGATCGATGAAAGCGACATCAGGATAAACTGGCTTGAATATACCGACGAGTGGGGCAACCGGTTCCCTGATGGTGAGCCGTACAGCCTTATCTATCCGGAAGTCGTTGTGCCTGAGGACGCTTTCTACGTGCCGCTTGAGGTAACGAAGAACGGCCAGACGACAACGGTGCCATATTCAAACGTCCGTTTCAGGGTCGAGTCCACAATCGGGGTCTATGGTGTCGGACTTCTGGACGCTATAGACGACGATGACCTCAAAGCGCAGTATGCCAAAGAGGAGGCCGCGGGAGCCAAACTCAATCCTGCCATATTCGCGAACGGCGAGTGGACAAGCCTTTACGGCAAGACGACTCACCCGAAGCGTTTCACTTATGCGTTGAGCCGCGGGCCGCTTCAGGACGCCGCGGGTGCGAACGCCATCTGGAACATCACCAATGTCACCAGAAGCGACAGGCGTTACCACTATATGACGGCGACCTACGCCAAGGTGGCCTCGCAGGATCCCGATGTCCAGAAGGATTTCTACAAATATTTCCCTGACCAGAACAAGACGGGAGATGTGCGGACTGACATCTACAACTATCTGATGGCCAAAGATCTCAAGCCGGAGATGACTGATGATGAATATGCTGATTTCATGATCTGGCACAGAGGCTTGGCCGTTCCCGCGGCCAGGGACATGGACGATCCGGAGGTCATCAAAGGCAAGGAACTCTTCACGAAGATAGGGTGCGCATCCTGCCACCGTCCAAGCTGGACTACCGGAGAGGACAACGTGACCGACCCGAACGGTTTCTTCAAGGACAACGATCCGAGACTTCCCCGTTACCCTCATCAGACTATCTGGCCATACACCGACATGGTTCAGCACCGTCTCTTCATGCAGAACGACATCCGTACCGGTTGGTGCAGGACGACGCCGCTTTGGGGACGTGGCTTGAGCGAGCTGGTGGCCGGCGGAGTTGACAGGCTTCACGACTGCCGCGCCAGGACTGTTGTGGAGGCGATTATGTGGCACGGCAGCGCTCAGAGCGACGCCCGCAAATCCGTTGAGAATTTCCGTGCCCTCTCCAAGACGGAGCGTGATGCTGTAGTGAAGTTTATCAACTCGATATAGTCTTTCGCGAAAGACTATATCGAGTCCCTTCTACCCCCAGTCACTTCGTGACAGCCCCGGTGGGGCACTGATTAGCTGGGTCACTGAGCTTGTCGAAGTGACTTTGTGCATAATGCTTTGAAGGACTGGAATATAGTTTGGTTTTTTGATAATGATTATCTTATGACGAGACTTTTTGCGGGGCGGCCGGCGGCCCTGGTGCTGCATTTCTCGCTGGTGCTGATTCTGGCGGGAGCGCTTGTTACAACCTTTTCGGCCAGTAAGGGGACGCTTCACGTGCGTGAAGGAGAATCCGCGGGAACTTTCGAGACCAAGGACGGAGCTGTTCTCGAACTGCCTTTCAGAGTGGAACTGGAGGACTTCGAGGTGCTTTACCATTCCGGAACGGACGCTGCCTCGGACTACAGCTCGCGGCTCCGTTTCACAAGGAACGGCTCCGTCATCCGCAAGGGCGAGGTGAGGATGAACCGCATCCTGTCCTGCAAAGGTTATCGTTTCTATCAGACTGACTATGACAGTGATGAGGCCGGAGTGACTTTCACCGTGAGTCACGATCCGGTCGGCATCGCTGTGATTTACACCGGCTATGCGCTGTTGCTTCTTGGACTGTTGGCCTTTTTCTTTACTGACAAAAGGTTCAAGAAGTTCTTCGGGAATGCGTTGAGATATTCATCGGCCATCGCGATTGTTCTGTGCTTGGAGGCGACTGCTTCCGCCGCGGCAAATTCCGAAGGCCGGATTTCCGAATATGGTGGCGCTCCGGCCAAAGAGAATCCGGTAAAACGTGCCACGGCTGCCCCGAAAGCCCTGCCGAAAAACATCGCCGCTGAGTTTGGAAGACTCTATGTGTTGTACCATGGACGAATATGCCCTCTGCAGACCCTCGCCTCGGATTTCAGCGCAAAGCTCTACGGGACTTCCGGAATCAAGGGACTGACTGACGAGCAGGTGCTTACGGGCTGGATGTTCTACGGCACAAACTGGAGGAATGTTCCTATGCACAACCGGAAGAAGGCGGTTGACGCGATGGACAAGGAGGCGACCGTCAAGGCGTTGTATTCAGGAGACCTGCTGAAGATCTACCCGCTGAGGGACAGCACAGGGCGGCTTGGATGGTACTCCCAGAGCGACAGGCTGCCGGAGGGGACCTCCGATGAGGAGTGGCTTTTCGTCCGCAAGTCGATGGACTACATCTTCGAGCTTGTGGTGAACCGTGAATATGACAGGTTGAGCGAGTCGCTGGATAAGCTGCGCCGCTTTCAGGAAAGCAAGATGGGGGAGAGTCTGCCGCCGGCGTACCGCATCAAGGCTGAACGGGCGTACAACGCTCTGCCACCGCTGTTTCCGATTGCCGGTACTTTCCTGATAGTCGGTCTTGTGATGCTTGCGGCGGCGATGCGCCGGATGGTCGGAGGTGAGAAAAATGAGGCGACCTCATTTCCGGTTGGTAAGGAACGGGTGGCAAGCGTAGAACCGAAAACGGTTCCTGCAAACTTTGTGGATGATGGGCGCACAGCTACAAGGCAAAGGCGTTTTTCCGGAATAATCAAGGCCGCGGGAATCGCTGCCGCTTTCGTGTTTCTCCTCGTGCTGACAATTGTCCCGGGACTTCTCTGGGTGGCGAGCGGACATATTCCTTTCTCCAACGGAGCGGAGACGATGCTCTCGATTGCCTGGACGGCAATGCTGGCCGCCGTGTTGAGTTTCAAGAAGTTCCCGATTATGCTGCCGTTCGGGATCATAGTCGCGTCACTTGCCGCCCTCGTTTCCGCGATGGGTAACGCCAACCCCGCCGTCACCCAATTGATGCCGGTCCTGTCTTCCCCTCTGCTGAGCGTCCACGTCTCGCTGATGATGCTCTCCTACACCATTCTCGCCGTCATCATGATCAACGGCATCTGTGGTCTGATCGCCTCGTTGCGACAGGCCTCGGCCCCTGCGTTTGCCGAAGGGCCGGTGACCGACAATCAAACACAGTCCCTTCGACAGGCTCAGGAACCGATTGGAAGATTGAAGTTGACTCAGGAACCGATTGTAGGATTGAAAATGGCTCAGGAACCGATTGGAAGATTGAAGTTGGCTCAGGGGCTGAAAGGGGCTTCCGCGAAGATGGCCCGGATGTCAGAGGCGTTGATGTACCCGGCCCTTTTCTTTCTTGGCTCCGGCATAATCGCCGGCTCCATCTGGGCCAATGTCTCCTGGGGTTCCTACTGGAACTGGGACCCGAAGGAAACCTGGGCGCTGATCACCTTTCTGGTTGCCTCTCTCGGCGTGCACCGAACCCGTCTCCCGTTCCTGCGCAGTCCACGTGCCTACCACATCTACACACTTGTCCTCTCCGCATCCGTCCTCTTCACCTATTTCGGGGTCAACTATCTCCTCGGCGGAATGCACAGCTACGCCTGACCGAGGTCAGGTGCGCGTGGTACTCGGCGGAAAACCGGAAGTTGGCGATTCAGGAATAATCGTATATATTTGCGTAACGGCTTCTTGCCGATTACCAAAAAATGTTGATTGAAGATTACCTTTCTTACATAAAGGACATCCGGAGATATTCTGTCAGGACGCAGACGATATATTCGGATGTGCTGAAGGAGTTTGCCGAGTTCTGCGGCTCCCGGAGCGACGGGGGGCTGTTGGAATCTCTTAACCATCAGACTATCAGGAGTTATGAGGTTTTTCTGATGGAGTCGAAAGGCGACTCTCCGCGGACTGTCAAGCTGCATCTGTCCGTGCTGTCGGGGTTCTGCCGCTACCTGATGAAGGAGAAAAGGCTGACGGCCAATCCTGTGCGGACCGTGGCGAAACCCAAGGTCGAGAAAAGGCTGCCGGTGTTCTACAGGGAAGAGTCGATGAACGAATATTTCGCCGGGACGGAATGTGACGCCTCCGAGGAGAATCTGGCCCTTGTCACGGGACAGGACAAGGCGTCCGAGACGGCATATTCAAGAAGACTTGAGAGGCTCATAGTGTCGGTGCTTTATTGCACCGGGATGCGGCGGGCGGAGTTGATCGGGCTTCGGATCGGGGATGTGGATTTTTCGCGGCGGACGATGACCGTGAAGGGAAAAGGCGACAAAGTGAGAGAAATTCCGCTTGTTTCTTCGCTTTGTAAGGAAATATCATTATATTTACAATCGGTTGAAACGATGGTTGGTCGCGAAAGATCGGCAAGCGAGCCTCTGGTTGTGACCGGCAAGGGCCTGAAACTCTATCCGGTTTTCATTGACAGGGCGATAAAACGGGCGCTTGGGCGAATCGGAAGCATCACCGGGAGAAAGTCTCCACACGTGTTGAGGCATTCCTTGGCCACGGAATTGCTGGACGATGGCGCGGACCTCAACTCGATAAAGGAACTTCTGGGACATTCCACGCTCGCGGCGACGCAGGTCTATACGCACAACACCATCGAGAAACTGAAAAAAGTTTATGTTAACGCCCATCCAAGGGCAAAAAGCGGAGGTAAAAATGGAGATTAGAGTAAAATCCCTGAAGTTCGACGCGGATCAGAAACTGCTCGACTATGTAGAGAAGAAGGTCTCGAAACTTTCCAGATTCAGCGACCATCTTGACGGAATGGAGGTGACTTTATCTTTGCTCAAGGAGCCTGACAACAAGAATGTCAGGATTCAGACAAGAGCCTACGGTCAGGATCTTGTCATCGAGAGGAACTCGACTTCGTTCGAGGATGCCGTAAGCGCGTCGGTCGATCTGATGAAGGAGAAGATTATTAGGACGAAAGAAAAGAAATTCGAGGCATAGAGAATGAAAACGAAATTGATCCCGATCCTGATAGCTGTGGCTGGCGTCGCCGCCGCGTGCTGTCAGCAAAGAGGTGTCGGAAGACAGGCCGCCGGGGACGGCGGGCCTGTCTTTCTTGATGAAACAAGAAACATCGAGGAGAGGGTGGAGGACGCCCTGTCAAGGATGACGACCGAGGAGAAGGTGGCTGTGCTGCACGCCCAGTCAAAGTTCAGCTCCGCCGGAGTGCCGAGGCTTGGCATCCCGGAAATCTGGACTTCCGACGGCCCTCACGGAATCCGTCCTGAGGTGCTTTGGGACAAATGGAGCCAGGCCGGATGGACAAACGACTCCTGCACGGCTTTCCCGGCGTTGACCGCGCTTGCTGCCACCTGGAACACCGAGATGTCCGCCCTTTACGGCAAAAGCATCGGAGAGGAGGCGCGCTACCGCAAGAAGGACGTGCTTCTGGGACCGGGAGTGAACATATGCAGGACCCCGCTGAACGGGCGCAGTTTCGAGTACATGGGCGAGGACCCTTATCTTTCGGGACGCATGGTCGTGCCGTACGTCAAAGGGGTGCAGAGCAACGGGGTGGCGGCCTGTGTGAAGCATTTCGCCCTCAACAATCAGGAACTCAACCGCTTCACGACAAATGTGACGGTGGATGACAGGACTCTCTACGAGATCTACCTTCCGGCTTTCAAGGCCGCAGTCACGGAAGGCAAGGTCTGGGCCGTGATGGGATCCTACAACCTCTACAAGAACCAGTGGTGCTGTCAGAACCGGTACACCCTGAACGACATCCTCAAGGGTGAGTGGGGTTTCGACGGGGTCGTGGTCAGCGACTGGGGCGGAACGCACGACACGGAGCAGGCGGTGAACAACGGTCTGGACATGGAGTTCGGAACTTTCACCAACGGGCTCAGCTGGTCTGTCTCGAACGCTTATGCCAACTACTACCTTTCCGACCCTTATCTGAAAGGGATCAAGGAAGGGAAATATAGCGTTGAAGTACTTGACAGCAAGGCCAGAAGGGTTTTGCGCCTGATGTTCCGCACAGTTATGGACAGAAACCGTCCTTTCGGCTCTTTCGTGAGTCCGGAGCACATCGCCGCGGCGAGAAAGATCGGGGCGGAGTCAATCGTGCTGCTCAAGAACGACGGCGGAATCCTTCCGATAAAGACTGCGCGGAGAATCCTTGTGGTAGGCGAGAATGCGGTGAAGATGATGACGGTGGGCGGCGGAAGCTCCTCGCTGAAAGTGAAGAACGAGGTTTCTCCTCTGGATGGAATCAGGGAGCGCTTCGCGGATGCGGAGGTCATCTATGAGCGCGGTTATGTCGGTGATCCGGGCGGTCAGTTCGACGGAGTGACCACTGGTCAGGACCTGAGCGAGAGCCGTACGGCTGAAAAGCTCATCGCCGATGCGGTCGCCGCCGCCGGAGAGGCTGACTACGTGGTGTTCATCGGCGGTCTGAACAAGAGCGGGCATCAGGACTGTGAGGGTGAGGACAGGGAAAGCTACGAGCTGCCGTATTCGCAGAATGCTGTGGTCGAGGCTCTTGCCGCAGCCAATCCGAAACTTGTGGTCGTGAACATTTCGGGTAACGCCGTGGCGATGCCTTGGGCGGACAAGGTTCCGGCAATAGTTCAGGACTGGTATCTCGGCAGCGAGGCCGGACACTCTTTGGCCGATGTGCTTTCGGGCGACGTGACCCCTTCCGGAAAGCTTCCGTTCACGATCGGAGCCGCGCTGGCTGATTATCCTGTCCGGTCTGAGGTCCAGTATCCGGGAATCCCGCGCAAGGAGACAGTCAAGATGGGAATCCAGGACAAGACCATCTATGACGAGACTTACACGGAGGGAATCTTCGTGGGCTACCGCTGGTTCGAGCACAGTGCCATCAAGCCGACCTTCCCGTTCGGCCACGGCCTGAGCTACACCACATTTGAATATGGCGAGCCGAAGACTTCCGGCTCCATAGAGAAGGGCTTGACCGTCACCGTGCCCGTGAGAAACACAGGCTCTGTGGCCGGGGCGGAGATCGTGCAGGTCTATGTCAGCGCGCCTGAAAGCGCTGTGGAGCGCCCGGTCAAGGAGCTCAAAGGTTTCGGGAAGATATTCCTTGAACCAGGCAAGTCCGGTGAGGTGAAAGTCACTCTGGACAAGTCCTCCATCAGCTATTTCGATGCCGGGAAACACGACTGGGCCGCCGAGAAGGGAAATTACAGGATTCTTGTCGGAGCTTCGTCGGAGGATATTCGCAAGACATTGGATTTCAAGTATTGACAAAGATTTGAATGGCCAAGGGAACAGTTGACGCCGGCAGCCGTAGCCGCGAAATAGTCTCCTCTGTCAAGTCCGGACAGTTCGCCCCCGTCTATCTTCTGATGGGGGACGAGCCGTATTATACGGATCTGGTCTGCGACGCTGTCATCGAGAACGCCCTTGACGAGGCGTCGAGGGATTTCAACGAGACGGTCTGCTACGGAGCCGATGTCGATGCTGACACTGTCATAACCGCTGCGAGACGGTTTCCGATGATGGCCGAGAGGCAGCTTGTCGTCGTGAAGGACGCCCAGGCGATGCGCGATCTGGAGAGACTCTCGGTTTACTGCGAGAAGCCTCTGGATTCCACTGTCCTTGTGCTTCTGATGCGCGGGGCTTCGGCCGACAAGCGGAAGGCGTTGTACAAGCAGGCTTCCAAAAATGGCATAGTCTTGGAGTCCAATGCGTTGAGGGACTATGAGATGCCTTCGTGGATCGCCGGGTATTATTCCGGCAGGGGACTGTCCATCGATCCGGAGGCCGCCGCCCTTCTGGCTGAATCCGCCGGCACTAATCTGGGGAGGATAGCGGTGGAGACGGACAAGATGCTGAAAAACCTGCCGGAGGGAACGAAGCAGGTCACGGTGAAGGACATTGAACGGAATGTGGGCATCAGCCGGGAGTTCAGCGTGTTCGAACTGACCAAGGAACTTTCGGCGAAAAACGGCCCGAAAGCCCTGAGGATAGCCGCCCGCATCGGGGAGGCGGCGAAATTCGCCATGCCGATGGCCGTCAGCGCCCTCTACACCCATTTCGCCAGAATCCTGAAATACGCCGCGCTGAAGGAAAAGAACCGCTACCCGGACAGGACAGCGGTCGCCGCCGCCCTGCAAGGCGTGAACCCCTACTTCTGGAAGGAATATGACACCGCGGTGGCCAACTACCCGGTCCGCAAGGCGATGGAAGCGATCTCCCTTCTCTGTGAATATGACTACAAAGGCAAGGGAGGAGACTCTGGGGAGGCCTCCCCGGGCGAGCTTCTCGTCGAGCTGACAAGCAAGATTTTAAGTTTATGAGTGAGAATATCATCGAGTGCAGGAACGTCTGCAAGAACTTCGGGGAGAAGGTCGCGCTTGACAATGTCAGCGTGAGCGTCCCGAAAGGCGGAATATTCGGTCTTCTGGGCCCGAACGGAGCCGGCAAGACCACCCTTATCCGCATCATCAACCGTATAACCATCCCGAACGGAGGGGAAGTTTTCTTTGACGGCCGTCCGATAACCCAGTCCGACGTCGAGAAGATAGGCTATCTGCCGGAGGAACGCGGACTTTACCGCAAGATGGAGGTCGGAGACCAGGCCATGTATCTGGCGCAGTTGAAGGGCATGAGCGCCGCCGATGCACGTAAGGCTTTGAAAGAGTGGTTCGTGCGCTTCGGAATCCAGGACTGGTGGAAGAAGAAGGTCGAGGAACTGTCCAAGGGCATGGCCCAGAAGGTCCAGTTCATCACGACTGTGGTTCACAGACCTTCCCTCATGATCCTTGACGAGCCGTTCTCGGGATTCGATCCGGTGAACGCCGAACTGATCCGCAAGGAAATCCTCAGACTTAAGGACGAGGGCGCCACAATCATCCTCTCGACCCACAACATGGAGTCTGTCGAGGAACTTTGCGACAACATCGCCCTCATCAACAAATCCCACGTCGTGATCACCGGCGGGGTCGATGAAATCCGCCACCGGTGGGGCAACAACAACATCGAACTGGTTTACACCGGCGGGGACAGGGTCAAGGATGCGGAAGGAGTATTCAAGGTTCTTTCCGACGAGGACAACGCCGGCCGCCACACCGCCGTGCTGACGCTCGGGGAGAATGCCTCGTCCAACGCCGCCCTCGCCGCCCTGCTCGGTCAGGACATCGTCGTGAACTCGTTCAAGGAACTGGTCCCGAGGATGAACGACATATTCATAAAACTTGTAACGGAGGAGGCATAGTCATGAATTTCAGGATAATAAAGACAGTCATCGGGAGGGAATATCTCACCCGCGTCAAGAAAAAGTCATTCCTTGTCACGACATTCCTTGTGCCGGTTATCTTCGCCGCGTCGATGGTCGCCATCGGCTTCATCATGTCAGGCACCAAGGAGAGGAGGCAGGATGTCGCCGTGGTGGACCGCTCCGGCATCGTGATGAGCCATCTCGAAGACACGGACAGGCTTACGTTCTCTGATTATTCTTCGGAGGATCCGGAGTCCGTGAAGGCGAGGCTGAGGGAGTATGGAAAGGATGTCCTTGTGGTGGTCTCCCCGCTGGACACGGTGAAAAGGACGGTCTCCGTGCAGACATATTCAAAAGACCCTCTCGGGGTTGATTTCACCTCCGGACTTGCCGCCAAGGTCAACGACGCCGTGGAGGAGTACCGCGTGAGGCAGTACGGCATCGACAACCTCTCGCAGATCATGGAAGAGGTGAAGGCGAATGTTAAGGTCACCGAGTACACGATGGACGAGAAAGGCAATGAGACCATTTCCGAGTCCGGAATCTACATGGTCATCTCGATGCTCCTCGGCATCATCATCTGGATGTTCATCATGATGTTCGGAGGACAGGTGATGTCCAGCGTCATCGAGGAGAAGACCAGCAGGGTTGTCGAGGTTCTGATCTCGTCCGTGAAGGCAATCGACCTGATGTTCGGCAAGATTGTCGGTGTGGCGCTTGTGGCTCTGACTCAGTTCTTCCTCTGGATTGTCCTTACGGCGGTCCTCACTTCCGCGGCCACGGCCTTTTTCGGCAAGGACATGCTTGCCGGGATGTCGGACAATCCTGAGATGATGGCCCAGACAATGGGTGTCACCCCTGAGCAGATGCAGGCTCTCGGCGGCGCTCCGGCTGGTCTGGACGCCGCGGCGGATTCGACAGATGTCGCCGCCGGCGGGCCTGACGGGATGAGTGTCGTTGTCAGGACTCTTTTGAACATCCCTTGGGCAAAGCTTGTCATCTCATTCCTTATCTACTTCATTCTGGGGTATCTGCTTTATGCCTCGATGTTTGCGGCCGTGGGTTCCGCGGTCGAGAACGAAGGTGATTCGCAGCAGCTCCAGATGCCGCTGACGATACCGTTGATGATCGCGTATTTCATCATACTCATGGCGTACCGTAACCCGGACAGCGGGATAGTGGTATGGGGGTCGATGATTCCGTTCACGTCCCCGATAGTGATGCTGGCCAGAATCCCTTACGGTGTGCCGATGTGGCAGCTGGTTGTCTCAATCGCTTTGCTGCTTGTGACATTCTTTGGATGTGCGTGGCTCTCCGCCAAGATCTACAAGGTCGGAATCTTGATGTTCGGTAAGAAATCAACGTTTAAAGACCTATGGAAATGGTTGAAAATCAAGTAATTCTTAATACAATTATGAAAAAAACATTTACATTGCTGTTGTTTCTTGCGTGTGGCTTTGGCCTTTCGGCGCAGAAACAGATTGAGACCTGGACGACGGATCCGGTCGATGGGCACCGGACAGGTGTAGTGGCCTCCAACGCTTCGAATGTAGCCGAGGCGATGGGTAGTGTCAAAGGTTGTACCTATTATGCGCCGAACGGACGCAAGTTCCGCAGAGGGACTGTGAAGGATGTGGCGAAGATAATGCTTGAGGCCCAGCCGGCGATGGCGAAGGTGAAAACCGTGATCGGCTATTCGACCAGGGCGATGGTCAGGACTTATCCGGAGTGTGAGATCCACGACTGGTATATTGATGAGCTGATGCGCGCCGTAGCCGACAGTCTTGACAGGAAGGTTGACATCGGTTTTGCCAACACAGGCGGAATCCGGATAGACATGCCTGCCGGGGAGATTCTCTATGACGACATCATGTCGATGTTCCCCTTCCGCAACCACATCTGCTATGTGGCTCTGCGCGGACGTGACGTTCGTGTTCTGCTTGACCAGATGGCCTCCACGAAGTTCCAGATCATAGGCGGAGTGAAGGTAGTCGCCGCGGACGGCAGGATTGTCTCCGCCACCGTTGGCGGAGAGCCTATCGATGACGACAGAATCTATGGGGTGGCCACTCTGGACTTCCTGCTCGACGGCGGTGACGGGTACAAGGTGGCGAACAATGCAGTGGAAGTCTTAAAGTGCGAAAGCTACCTCTACGACACCATGCTTGCCTATGTCCAGGGCCTCACCGCGGCCGGCAAGCCGATTGAATTCGAGAATCAGCATTGGATCACAATCTTAAAGGAGAACGAATAATGAGAAAGATAGTTTTAGGAATATTCCTGCTCGCGGCGTTGGCGAACATCGACGCGGCGGCCCAGAAGAGGCTCACGATACTTCACGTAAACGACACCCACAGCCATCTTGAGCCTGAACGTGCAGGGGAGTGGAAGGATCGCGGCGGTGTGATCGAGCGTGCCGCCTACAGGGACAGCGTCGTGAAGGCCGACGGAAAGAGGAACGTCCTGTTTCTCCACGCCGGGGACTTTGACCAGGGTACATCTTATTTCTCCGTCCTCGGAGGCGACATAGAGGTTGACCTCATCAACGCCTTGAAGTATGATTGCATAACCTTGGGCAACCACGAGTTCGACAACGGTGTGGATGAGCTTGCCCGCCGTCTTGCGAAGGTCAAATGCCCGGTTGTCTGCGCCAACTACGACTTTGCCGACACCCCGCTGGCACAGTACGTCAGACCTTATGCGATTCTGAAAAAGGCAGGTCTGAAGATCGGGATCGTCGGCCTCATGCCTGACATCACCAAACTGGTCTCCAAGGGCGTGGCCGAACGCATCCCGTCCTTCGAGAATGCCGAGGTCGTGTGCAAATGGGCCGAGTACCTGAAGCTCGTGAAGAAGTGCGACATGGTCATCGCCCTCACCCACATAGGTTTCGAGGGCGAGCCGTACACAGACCCGACTCTCGTGAGCAGGACCCGCGGCATAGACCTTGTGGTCGGCGGCCACTCCCACACTTACCTGAAGGACATCCACTATGAGAAGAACCTCGACGGAGTTCCCGTTCCTATCGTGCAGGACGGCGAGTGGGGCCTGAATATCGGCAACCTCAAGATATGCAGATAGTTTAAACAGTTTTCTTACAATGTTGACATTTGTTCTTTCGCTGCTGGCTCTTTTTGTCGGCTATGCGGTTTACGGCAGGTTCGTCGAACGGGTGTTCGGTCCTGATCCCAAGCGTAAGACACCGGCGGTCGCCCATCCTGACGGGGTGGACTACATCGCCATGCCTTGGTGGAAAATCT
>CAVERO010000069.1:0-14055 GCA_963617915.1 Candidatus Methanomethylophilaceae archaeon
TGCGCGAGGAGATCATCGCCCTCGGCATCGTTCCGCCGGTTGAGGACTGGAAGAAGGACAACGTCAATCTCTAGCCGTCACCGACCATTGAATATTACAGGCCCGGGATTCCGGGCCTGTTTTTGTTTTTCATCCGGTCACTTCGGTGCTTCGGTGCTTCGGTGCTTCGGTGCTTCGGTGCTTCGGTGCTTCGACAAGCTCAGCAACCGTAAGCTCAGCAACCGTAAGCTCAGCAACCGCAACAGCCCGGTTGGTGAGCTTGCCGAACCACATGGGCTTGCCGAACCACAGCGGCACAATATTCGTATCAATATATTCTTATAAAAATGCTATTTTTGTAAGATAAAGCCCGATTATTAGGAATATGAACGGAAAAAGGCTGATAATGGCGGTTCTGGCCGGGATGCTCATGGCGTCCGGGTTGGGATATTCACAGAACAACAAGACCGCGAAGACGGCTGACAACGAGTTGATTGACGCTGTCGCCGCTTTGGATGACAAACAGTATAAGGAAGCGAAGGAGAAGCTGGAAAAGATCACCGGAACGGCTCCCGGAAACGATGCGGCGTTCTATTATCTTGGAATGTGCCGGCTTTACCTCAACGACATAAACGGCGCGAAAACAGCCTTCAAGAAGGCTTCAGAGATCGACCCTTCCAACTTCTGGTACAAGGAAAGACTCGCTCGGGCATATTCAATGACGGGAGAGGATGACCTGACCATCGCAACCTATGAGGAACTGCTGAAGGATTTCCCGAAGAAGAACGACATCTATTTCACGCTGGTCAACCTTTACCTCAAGCAGAACCAGTACGACAAGGCTCTGTCGGCCATGGACCAGATCGAGAACGTGTTCGGCAAGAGCGAGAACGTGACGGCCACGAGGTACGACATCCTGCTCCGCCAGAACAAGCCGGAAGAGGCCCTGAAAACTCTGGAGGACTATAACAAAGAGTTCTCCTCCCCTTACGTGCTGACCAAACTGGGCGACCATTCGATGGCTGAATATAAAGACACGGCGGCTCTGGCATATTACCGCGAGGCTCTTGACCTTCAAAGCGGATATATGCCGGCCCTGCTCGGGGAATCCGAGGTGTACCGTATCCGTCGAGACTTTCCGGAATTCTTCAAGACCGTGAACCAGTTCATTGCCGGGGAGGACACCGATGTGCAGACCAAGACACAGTATCTGGATATGCTCGTGATGCGTTCCGATCCGAGATTCGTCCAGAGTGTCAGACCGCAGATTGACACTCTGTACGAGAACCTTCTGCTATACCACCCGACAGACAGCTCCGCGCTCACGGCGTCCGGACTGTACTGGTACTCGACGGAAAGGATAGGCAAGGCTAAAGAGTTGTTGCACAAGAATATGGCTCTATACCCTGAAAGCCTTGGGGCCACAGCCACCTACGTCCAACTTCTCGGACTCCAGAAAGACTGGGATGCCCTGGATGCGGCGTGCGACAGCGCTTTGGTGAGGTTTCCAAAAGAGACATCGTTCCTGGACATGAAAAATGTCTCATGCTACAACAGGAAGGATTGGCAAGGAATCATCGACAACAACAAGAGAATCATAGAAATAGCCCAAGGTGACACCTCCGTGACGATTCCGGCCCTGTCCTCAATCGGCGACATGTACCACGAACTCGGAAACGAGAAGGAGGCTTTCAAGGTTTACACCCAAGTTCTGAAGATCAACCCGGACTACGCTCCGGCGCTGAACAACTACGCCTATTATCTCGCGCTCAAGGGCAGCAAGCTTAAGAAGGCCTGCGCGATGAGCAGGAAGACCATTGAGAAAGAGCCGGACAACCCGACGTATCTGGACACGTACGGCTGGATCCTTCACCTCCTTGGAAGGAATCAGGAGGCAAAGACACAGTTCAAGCACGCAATGCTTTACGGTGCGAAGGAGAGTGTGACCTGTCTGGAACATTATGCGGTTGTGCTTGAGGCTCTTGGAGAGACCGACCTTGCCAAGGTTTACAAGACACTGGCCGAGAACAGGAAAGCGGAGGGCAAGGAATAATGGGAAAACGTACCGGGATATTCATTTTTGCTGTCATCGCCGCGCTGGCCTGGCATATTCCGGCATATTCGCAGGACACACGGTCGCAGGAGGCGCGCAAGGCACGTTTGCAGAAGGAGATAGCCATTCTGGATGAGCAGATCAGAAGCAATGCCGCCCAAAGCGCGAGCGCCCTGAGCCGCCTCACACTGATCAGCGGGAAAGTGGAGTCAAGGAAGCGGCTGATTGAGGAAAGCGACAGGGAGATTTCTGAATATACCGACTCAATCCGGGTCAAGGAGAGGGAAATAAAGGCTATCCAAGCCCGTCTGGACACATTGTCAACCCATTACGCAAGGTTGGTCCGCGGGGCATACGTGAACCGAAGTCCCAAGATTTGGTACATGTATATCCTTGCCAGCGACAACATCGGGCAGGCGTTCAGACGGTACGGCTACCTTAGGGACCTCTCCAAGCAGATGAATGTCCAGGCCACCAAAATCAAGGATGCCCAGACCGAGCTTGAGAGGGAGAGCGCGAAGCTCTCGGCCATGAAGAAGGAGGCCGAGTCAGTAAAGGCTCTGAGAGTGGCCGAGATGAACAAGCTTAAGGCCGAAGAGAATGATTCACAAAAACTTGTAAATCAATTAAAGAGAAACAAGAAAAAATACCAGCAGGACATTTCTCGGAAACAGCGTGAGGTTGACGCGCTCAACAGGGAGATCGAACGGATCATCCGCGCTGCCACAGAAGATTCCGGAAAATCCGGCAAGAGCGGTTCAAAGACTGTGACGCGCAAGCCTATCGACTATACTTTGGCAAAGAAGTTCGAGGCGAACAAGGGTAAACTGCCGTGGCCGGCTGACGGCCCTGTCGTGGATCACTTCGGACAGCGTTACCATCCGGTTTACACCAATCTAAAACTCCCGTTCAACAACGGGGTGACGGTCGCGCTTCCTGCGGGAACGGAGATCAAGGCTGTGTTTGACGGGGTCGTGAAGCAGATTGTGGTGATGCCAGGGTACAACAAGTGCGTGCTTGTGCAGCATGGCAACTATTTTTCGTTCTACTGCAAGTTAGGGGCGGTCAGCGTCAAGGCCGGGGACAAGGTCAAGACTGGGCAGGTTGTCGGTACCGTGGGCACGATCGGCGGGGAGACGCAGTTGCATTTCCAGATCTGGTCGGGGCGAACCCCTCAGAATCCGGAGACCTGGCTGAGGCCATAAATTCATTTGATATGAAGCACGAAATCATCATAAAAGACCTGCGGGACATCGACAGGGCCGCGGGTGAGTTCCTTTCACAGACGGAGGGGCATAATATTCTTGCTTTCTACGCTCCTATGGGTGCGGGAAAGACAACATTCACCACGGCCATCTGCAGACGGCTCGGTGTCAGGGAGGACGCTGTCAGTTCTCCGACGTTCGCGATTGTGAACGAGTATCGCACCGGTTCCGGGGAGCCGATGTACCATTTTGATTTCTACCGGATCAGCAAAACGGAGGAGGCGCTTGACATCGGGTTCTACGACTATGTTGACAGCGGATGCCTTTGCATTATGGAGTGGCCGGAGAACATCGAGGAGATTCTGCCGGAGGAGACGTTGCGGGTGCGCATTGTGGTCAATCCGGACGAGTCTCGGACGGTTTTTTGGGAGAGCTAAGATTTTTTAGCATCTCATTACCTGAAAAACAAATCGTTATTTCATACGTTGGGAAGGGCCAGAAAAAAGGCAAAAGCCAAATTTTGCACGGTTGACCAAAATTTGGCTTTTGATTTTTCTGGCCTTTGGGCATCAAAAAAATGTGGTTCATAGCTATAAAGTCGCTTCGACAAGCTCAGCGACCGGTAGACCACAGGTTCAACCAACCACAAGCTTAGCGACCACAAGGTCAACCAGCCACAGGCTTAACGACAACCAACTCGGCGACCGGAAGAATCGCGGTCGCTGAGCCTGCCGAAGCGAACTTTCAAACCATCCATGGGAGTTTCCGGTAATCTACATCTATCCAAAGGTTTCAAGATTCAGACGGTCCAGGAAGCGGTAGGCGGCGGCTTCGCGGAGATGTTCAGGTCTGATGTCACCAGCCATCTCAAGGTCGGCGATGGTCCGGGCGACTTTCAGAATTCTTGAATATGCCCGGGCGGACAGTCCCAGACGGCCGATCAGCAGTTCCATCACATTGCGGCATTCATCATCCAGCCGGCAATGCTTCTCCAGCAGACGGTTGTTCATCTCGGCGTTCGTGAATATTCCGTCTTCGGCGAAACGCTGTTTCTGCAGCATCCGGGCCTTGAGAACCCTTTGGGCCACAACCTCGCTGCACTCCCCTTTCTTGCGCCCGACAAGTTTCACTGTGTCAACAGGATGGAGCCATAATTGAATGTCAATGCGGTCCATTACCGGGCCGGAGAGCTTGGACAGATAGTTCAGTCGCTGACCCGGGGTGCAACGGCAACGGTCTCCTTCTCCGTAGTAGCCGCACGGGCAGGGATTCGAGGCGGCGACAAGCATGAAGGAGGCGGGATATTCAAGTTTTGAGCGCAGCCTTGAAATCGTTACTTTCCGGTCTTCCATCGGGCCGCGCAGAGCCTCCAGAACGGATTTGGGCATCTGGCCATATTCATCAAGGAATAGGATTCCGTTCTCAGCCAGAGTCACTTCCCCGGGGCGGATGTCGGCCCCTGCTCCGCCGCCGATGATTGCCGGGAGGGATGCGCTGTAGTGGGGAGCGCGGAAGGGACGTGTGCGGATCAGGCCGATCTGCGAGCCTTTCATTCCGGCGACAGAGTAGATTTTGCTCGTGACTATCGCCTCTTCTGTGGTCATCGGAGGCAGGATTCCGGCCATAGCCTTGGCAAGGGAGCTCTTGCCGCTGCCTGGAGGGCCGACCATAATGAGATTGTGTCCTCCCGCCGCGGCGATCTCCACTCCCCTCTTGGCCCCCTCCTGACCTATTATCTCCGAAAAGTCCATCACATCCTGACCGTACGGCCTTTTACTCCGCTGGGAGTTTCTGGAAAGTTTTCTGTAAAGTCTTGTGTTCCAGACAAGGAGGTCGCTGCAATCCTCCTGTTCCTCAAGGATACGGATGACATCAGCCAGAGTTTCCACCCCGAATATAGACAGGTCATTGCATTCTGTGGCTTCCAATGCGGAACGGAGCGGCAGGATGCAGCCGGATATTCCCAGACCGGTCACCAGGTCGGCGAACGGCAGCGCACCTTGAACCTCCCTCACCGAACCATCCAAGCCCAATTCGCCCATAATCAGATATTTGTCAAGACCGGGAAAATGTTTCTGCTCCGAGGCGGCAAGGATGCCGATGGCAATAGGGAGGTCATAGCCGCTGCCGTTCTTCCTCACATCCGCCGGCGCCAGATTGATCACTATTTTCTTGCCGGGAATCCGGAAACCCAACGACTGAAGGGCGGTAATTGTCCGCAGCAGGCTTTCCTTGACCGCGACATCGGCCAGGCCCACCAGATGAATGCCTATTCCATGCGTTATGTCCACCTCCACGGTGACGGGGACCGCCTCGATGCCGACGCATTTCGCCCCCAGAATGTTTATCAACATAGTTTGAGTTCATTTGTACTCCGGCAAAGATGGCGCGACAAAACGTAAATATTCAAAAGAAACAGAAAAATCGTCATAAGAAACATAAATTTTTTTTCTTACAACGACTTCTCCCAAGAGCGCACAATCTCTCTAACCGTCAGAATTCCATCGTCCAGCTCAGACTTGGCATAATCGGGAATATGCTGACCTTCTTCCACCTGCGTTCAGTTGTGTCATAAGTCAGACTGAACGGATTATGCCGGTTCAGAAGATTATATATTCCTACATTCAAGGCCCGGGGACACTTGCTGTTCTTGTTATGTGATTCCTAAAAAATAACTTGGTGCTTTTGTTCGTCTTTTTGGTCTGAATTTATTTGTTCATCAGTCATGTGCCACCGGCACACTCCTTCTTCACAAACAAATTTATCCGCAAAAATCCTTCACAAAACCTTACCAACTTATTTTTTCATCATCACTAAAAGTGAGACAGGAAAGATTGACCAGGGATTATTATAAGTGATGTCGATGGCGCAATTATTAATAAATGAATGACATAGGCTGAAACATAGGCGAAAGATTACCAGATTATTTTTAACACTACTAAATATGCGAACACACAGAGTTGTGCTATTAATTGCACTATCCATTATGTTATGTTTCAGGGCTGGGGCACAGGACCGGAACGTCCGGTTGGATTTACTCGGGGCGGCCAATGCGGTTGGAGTGTCTTATGACGCCCGGTTCAAGGGGGATTCCGGATGGGGATTCGCCGCGGGGATCGGATACGGCTTTGGCATCGGTAACTGGTACAGGATAAATGGTGTCGGCGTGCCTGTTGAGATAAACTATTTGACCAGAGGCCGAAAGCACCATTTTGAGGTCGGTGCCGGAATGTCCAACGGAGTGTATTTTGACAAGATCACTGAATATAGGACCGTGGATGTGAATGGCCTTACTGGTGCTGTTCCGGAGGAGGTGAGGAAGACCCAGTGGGGGTATTTACTCTATGCGAATGTCGGTTACCGACTTCGAGCGGAGAAAGGCTTTGTGTTCCGTTGCGGTTTAAACCCATCGTACGGATTCGGAAAGTATGGCCTTTCAAAGTCAATATTCTGTCCGTACTTCAGTCTGGGATATTCATTTTAGTCGGTAAGTAGCTATGGTGGCGACAACGTGTCTGAATTTTGTTTTTTAAAGCCTTAAGGACAAGTCACCCAATCGTACTACGAAAGGCGCAAAAACTGGCAATATTGCTCCAGCCGAAGGAGAAATAACATACGATGGCAGCATTTTCGAGAGATAATGCTGCCGTCGTTGTGAAGTTTATCGCAGGTCCTGCAATCAGCAAATATGCTTGCCTCTGAGGAGCACCTTGCTGATGAACGGGGTCTGGTGACAGTACGGGATGTAGGCGAGGGACGGGATTGGTTTCGTGACGATGAGGTTGGCGAGTTTGCCGACGGTGATCGAGCCCAAATCCTCTGCGACACCCATCGCGTAGGCGGAGTTCAAGGTGCAGGCGTTGAATGACTGGGCCGGGGTCAGTCGCATTCTGATGCAGCCCAAGGCCATCACGAAACGCATGTCGCCGGAAGGGGAGGAACCCGGATTGTAGTCCGAGGCGAGAGCTATGCCGAGACCCGCGCTGACATATTCCTTGGCCCTGCCGTACGGGATTCCGAGGAAGAAAGACGAGCCGGGGAGCATCGTCGGCATTGTACGTGAGTTCCTAAGCGCCTCGATTTCAGCGTCTGTGGTGCGCTCAAGGTGATCGACCGATAGGGCGTTGTGCCTGACGGCCACCTGCACGCCGCCCGAGCAGGCCAGCTCATTGGCGTGGATTTTCGGGACGAGACCGTAACGCTCACCGGCGGAAAGGATGCGATCCGTTTCGGAAACAGTGAAGAAACCCTCGTCGCAGAACACATCGACATATTCGGCCAACCCTTCGGCTGCGACGGCGGGAATCATCTCCTCGCAGACGAGTTTGACATATTCATTCTGCCGGCCTTTGAATGCCCTGCCTACGGCGTGCGCCCCGAGAAAGGTAGCCTTGATGGTGGCGGGGGACTCGCTTTTGACGCGGCGGATCACCCGGAGCATCTTCAGCTCGTCTTCAAGGGTCAGGCCGTAGCCGCTCTTTATCTCGATCGCGCCGGTTCCCTTTGCAATCATTTCCCGGACGCGGGCCATTGTCTGTGAATATAATTCTTCCTCGTCCGTGCGGTGGAGCAGGTCGGCGGAGTTGAGGATTCCGCCTCCGCGGGCGGCTATCTCCTCGTAGCTCAGGCCGTTGATCTTGTCGATGAACTCCCGCTCGCGGGTCCCGGCGTAGCAGATGTGGGTGTGGGAGTCGCAGAACGCCGGCATCACCATGCCGCCGGCCGCATCAATCACTTCATCCCGCGGACCGGCCGGAGGGCAATCGGAAATATTCCCGAAAGCGGCGATTCTTTCGCCCTCGATTGTGAGATAAGCGTCCTTGATTGATCCGACCTCGTCCATTTCGGCGCCCCGCTTGCGCCGGACACCTTCCGGGACGATGCCGACCAGTTCGCCGATGTTGGTGATTATGGTCATCTTATGAACTCGATTGATTTCTGGATGAGCGGGTGCATATAGACGTCGTCGCTGATGAACGGCACAACCTTGCGGTAGTCATTGAATATCCCCTCGATGGTCTCGGAGGACCTGCCTTTGGAGGTCTGATGCCTGAAGTCGAGCGCCTGCGCGGCGTTGAACAGCTCTATCGCAAGGACTTCCTCGCAGTTGTCAACCACGCGCACCAGTTTCGTGGCGGCGTTCGAACCCATGCTCACGTGATCCTCCTGGCCCTGTGAGGACGGGATGGAATCCACCGAGGCGGGCCAGCAGAGCCCCTTGTTCTGGCTCACGATCGAGGCCGCCGTGTATTGCGGAATCATGAATCCGCTGTTGAGGCCCGGGGTGGCGACGAGAAATTTCGGCAGACCTCTCTGACCTGAAATCAGGCGGTAGATTCGTCTTTCGGAGATGTTCGCGAGTTCGGACATCGCGATCGCCAGCGTGTCCATCGGGATGGCGATAGGCTCCCCGTGGAAGTTGCCGGCGGAGATGATCATGTCCTCGTCCGGGAAGACGTTCGGGTTGTCCGTCGCGCTGTTGATCTCATTCTCGATCACGGACTCCACGTAGCGGATGTTGTCCTTCACCGCGCCGTGGACCTGAGGGATGCAGCGGAATGAGTACGGATCCTGCACGTGCTCCTTGTGGCTCCGGATCAGTTCGCTGCCTTCAAGCAGGGCCATGAAACGGGCAGCGGTGTCAATCTGTCCCTTGTGCGGACGAAGTTGATGGGTGAGAGGCAGGAACGGCTCGATGCGGCCGTCGTAGGCCTCCAGGGACATCGCCCCGATCCTGTCGGCCCATTCTGAAAGCCTGTGGCACTGGATCAGAGACCAGATGGCGTGCGCGCTCATGAACTGCGTTCCGTTCAGAAGGGCCAGACCTTCCTTGGACTGGAGACGGATCGGCTCCCAGCCCATCTCGTCCCAGACCTCCTTGCTTGGCCTGACCTTGCCCTTAAAGAGAACCTCTCCGAGTCCGATCAGGGGAAGGCTTAGGTGGGCGAGGGGAGCGAGGTCGCCGGACGCTCCGAGCGAACCCTGCTGATAGACGACCGGCAGGATGTCGTTGTTGAACATGTCCAGAAGCCTTTGGACCGTGACCAGCTGCGCTCCGGAATGCCCGTAGGACAGGGACTGCGCCTTCAGTAAAAGCATCAGCCTTACGATCTGAGGGCGTACCGTCTCTCCGGCTCCGCAGGCGTGCGACATCACCAGATTGTGCTGAAGCTGCGAGAGCTGGTCGGCAGGGATGGTCACGTTGCACAGCGAGCCGAATCCGGTGGTCACACCATAGACCGGACGGTCGATGTCTTCCATCTTGCTGTCCAGGTACTTGCGGCATTTCTCGATGGCCGCCACGGCTTCAGGGCCGAGTTCCACTCTTTCGTGGTTCTCAAGTATGGTTTTGAGCCGGGCAAGGCTCAGATGTTCGTGTGATATGATGTGTGTCATAGTTCTTCAATCGCTTTTCTGACAATGTCTTCGTCCGCCAGATTCGGGACTGTCACCCTGAGTTCCGGCGTTCTGCCCATCTCCCGGAGGATGGCGTGTTCCGCTCCTTCGTTGCGCGCCCAGCTGCGGCGGGCGATTCCGTTGTTCACATCCCAGAACAGCATTCCGGTGATGTGCCTGTCCGAATCGGCCGAGCCGTCGATTACCATTCCGAATCCTCCGTTGATGACCTCACCCCAGCCGACTCCGCCTCCGTTGTGAACAGAGACCCAGGTGGCTCCCCGGAAGGCGTCACCGATGACGTTCTGGATGGCCATGTCGGCGGTGAACTTCGAGCCGTCGTAGATGTTGGATGTCTCGCGGAACGGCGAATCGGTGCCGGACACGTCGTGATGGTCGCGTCCAAGCACGATCGGGGCGGAAATCTCACCCTTGCGGATGGCCTCGTTGAAGGCGAGGGCGATCTTGGTCCTGCCTTCGCAGTCGGCGTAGAGGATGCGGGCCTGCGAGCCGACGACCAGATGGTTCCTGCCGGCTTCCTCTATCCAATGAATATTGTCGTTCAACTGCCCCTGAATCTCCTCGGGAGCCGTCTCAAGCTCTTTTTTAAGAATATTCACGGCAATCTCGTCGGACTTGGCGAGGTCTTCCGGCCTCTCGCTCATGCAGACCCAGCGGAACGGGCCGAAACCGTAGTCAAAGTAGAGCGGCCCCATGATGTCCTGGACGTAGGACGGGTAGCGGAACGAGCCGTCCGGTTTCAAGATGTCCGCTCCGGCTCTGGAGGATTCCAGCAGGAAGGCGTTGCCGTAGTCGAAGAAGTACATTCCCTTGTCTGACAGCTCGTTGATTGCTGCGACGTGCCTTCTCAGCGACGCCTTTACGGCCTCCCGGAATTTCTCCGGCTCTTCGGCCATCATCCTGACCGACTTCTCGAACGACAGTCCGACAGGGTAGTAGCCGCCGGCCCACGGATTGTGGAGCGAGGTCTGGTCCGAGCCGAGATCCACAGGAATATCCTCGGCCGCGAGCCTCTCCCATAGATCCACGACATTGCCCACGTAGGCCAGCGAGACGGTCTCCTTGCCTTCTGTCGCCTTGCGGATGCGCGGGATGAGTTCGTCCAGACTTTCGTGCAGTTCATCTACCCAGCCTTGGTCGTAACGTTTGCGGGCCGCCAGCGGATTGATCTCGGCGGTGACGCTCACCACTCCGGCGATGTTGCCGGCCTTTGGCTGAGCCCCCGACATTCCGCCCAGACCGGCGGTCACGAAGAGCATCCCCTTCATGTTCTCCCTCGTCCCGGCGATGCCTCTGGCTTTCAGCTGTTTGCGTGCCGCGTTCATCACCGTGATTGTGGTTCCGTGCACGATTCCCTGCGGCCCGATGTACATGTACGAGCCTGCGGTCATCTGGCCGTACTGCGACACTCCCAATGCGTTGAATCTCTCCCAGTCATCCTGCTTGGAGTAGTTCGGGATGACCATTCCGTTGGTCACGACGACCCTCGGAGCGTCCTTGTGGCTCGGGAACAGTCCCATCGGATGGCCGGAGTACATCGAGAGAGTCTGCTCGTCTGTCATCTCGGCCAGGTACTTCATTGTCAGCCTGTACTGCGCCCAGTTCTGGAATATGGCCCCGTTGCCTCCGTAGATGATCAGCTCGTGCGGATGCTGCGCCACCCTCGGATCCAGATTGTTCTGGATCATCGCCATGATGGCCGCGGCCTGGCGGCTCCGGCAAGGATATTCATCAATCGGTCTGGCGTAGATGTCGTAGGACGGGCGGAAGCGGAACATGTAGATGCGCCCGTAGTCCTTGAGTTCCCGAGCGAACTCCGGGGCCAGTTCGGCGTGGAACTTGGCCGGGAAATATCTCAGGGCGTTCTTCAGCGCCAGCACCTTCTCCTCGGCCGAAAGTATGTCCTTGCGCTTGGGGGCGTGGTTTATGGTCTTGTCGTAGGGCTTGGGCTCGGGTAGCCTGTCCTGCGGAATGCCCGCAAGTATCTCTTCCTGAAACTTATCCATTGATCTTCGAGTTTACGATGTCCAGAATCTCTTTTTCCTCTTTAATGGCTTTGGCCGCGATCTCGTCGGCTTCGGCCACAAGTCCGGCGGCCTTGGCCTTGTCGTTCAGGGAAGCCGCGTTGATCCTCACGTTGAGCTGCGCTCCGAGAACCGCGCTGCGTGCCGCCAGGGCACCGACCCCGGCGTCGGAGACTGAGTTAGGGTTGCCGGTCTCGGCCATCGCCCTTATGGTCTCGAAGGCCTTGAAGGAGGCCTTCATCGTGCGCAGAGGCACCTGTGTGGCGTAAAGTGTGGCCTTCTCGATGGCCTCGGCCCGGGCCGCCTTCTCCTCCGGAGTGCCTTTCGGAAGCCCGAACGCCGCCATGATCCTGTCGAACGCCGCCGTGTCCTCATCCACGAGGCTTACCAGCTCCTTCATCACGGCCTGTCCTTTCTCGGCCCAGTCAGAGAACTCTTTCCAGCGGTCGTCCCAGCCTCTCTTATGGGCTGAAAGATTCGCGACCATCGTGCCGAGAGCAGCTCCGAGAGCGCCCATATAGGCGGAAATCGATCCGCCGCCGGGGGCAGGGGACTCGGACGCCGTCTCCTCGGCGAATCCCTTGAGCGTCATTCTGATTAGCCTTTCCTTGACGGCCATCAGAGCAGGGTCTTCCATAAGATATTCAATGACTTTCTCGTGCGGGTTGAACGGCTTCAGGTCATCAAGGCTCATGGACTTGACTGCAATCTTCATTATCTCGTCCTCGGAGATTCCGAGTGAGCGTTCCTGCTTCTGTAGGTAGAACTTTCCGGCCTCCATCAGAACCCGTTTCGGAACCAGCCCGACTATCTCGGCGCCAGTGACCTTAAGCCCTCTGGCCGCCGCCGCTCTGGAGACTTCCTCGTAGGCCACGTGCAGCGGTGTCGCCTGGATGTCCGTGATGTTCATCGAAACCTGTGCGATGCCATATTCATCAATGTACCAGCCGATTGCCTTGCATCCCTTGAGTGTGCCGGGCTGCCAGCGGTCCTTGCCGTTCTCGTCCTTGAGCACCTTTCCGGTCAGGCTGCCTCCCTCCCGAAGCTTGCGGCCTTTCTCGCGCACGTCGAAGGCGACGGCCATCGCGCGGCGGGTCGAGGTGGTGTTGAGATTGTAGTTCACAGCCACGAGGAAGTCTCTGGCTCCCACGTTGATAGCCCCGCTCTTGGCCACTGTTTCATTATATTCCTTCGGCCCGAAGTCCGGTGCCTTGTCCGGGTCGGCGATCTTTTCCGGGAGGGCTTCATATTCCCCGGCCCTGCACACCGCGAGATTCTTCCTTTCCGGCTTGAACGCCGCCGCCTCGTAGCAGTAGCAAGGGATGCCGAGCTCGTCGTAGATCCGCTTGGCCAGTCCGCGCGCGAGTTCCGCACACTCTTCCAGCGTGGTCTCCGCGACAGGCACGAGCGGCAGCACGTCGCACGCTCCCGACCGAGGGTGCGCTCCGTGATGATGCCTCATGTCGATCACCTCGCCGGAGCATTTTACCCCTTGAAAAGCCGCCTCCAGCACCGCCTCGGGGCTTCCCACGAAGGTCACGACTGTTCTGTTGGTGGCCTCTCCCGGATCCACGTCAAGCACCTTGACGCTCTCCTCGTTGCCATCGACGGTCACTTTCGCCGAAGCGATCGCCTTGACTATCCGGTCTATCACATTCCTGTCCCGTCCCTCGCTGAAGTTGGGCACGCATTCTATAATCTTTGCCATAGTGGTTGTGTGTTTTTAATATGCGGCTATAAATTTATGAATATTTTCCCAATATTCATTGCGGACCTAAAGGGAATCTTCCGATTTCCTTTAAAATCTGAAATTTCCTGTTTTCTGCGATCAGTAATTGAGTCCGAACGCCCACAGAGGGTGAGAGATAGGCATTTCACTCAATGAGTGCAAATTTTAAGGAATATGTGCACTCAACCGGTGCGGCGGGAGGGCATGTCGGATTCCTTGTGGTCATTGCCGCTTGACCTTTCCCGTCATTGCGGCTTGACAGGCAATCTCACGCCTGCGCCCAGCCGTCCACGGTGTGCGTCTCTGACGAGAAATTGACTCCGAGTTTTATGATTTGCTTCCCGCTCGCGAGGAATGGCTTGTTGTAGCCCTTCTCATCTATCTGCCGGAGCGCCTCCTGAGGGTCGAGGTCGCGTTTGAGCTCGATGATATAGACATAGTTGTCCGTGTCGAACACTATGTCTATCCTTCCCCGGGATGTGTGATACTCCGTCTTCACGTACAGCCCCATCATCTTCAGCATTATCGACATCGTGTTCTGGAAATAGAGTTCCAAGTCGCCCTGTATCTCATAGTCGTTACCGGACAGGAAAGCCGTGAAGCGGTTCATAAAGCCCTCCACGTCGCCCTTTTCGATATCTTCCACAA
>CAVERO010000070.1:0-14011 GCA_963617915.1 Candidatus Methanomethylophilaceae archaeon
ATCTGCTGGATGAGCTGATCGGTTGACTGCATTCCGAGCGAGCCGATCCTGCCGAGATTCCTGATCGTCTTCTCGATGTCCCTGTCGATGATTCCGTCGGTTTCCCTGATGCAGGTCCCCCTCAGGGCCAGGACACAGGACTGGACTGCGCATGCCACTCCGGAGGCCACTTTCATGGCACATCCGACCTTTGCGCCGTCGCAGACCATTCCGGTGATGTTTCCGATCATATTCTTGATTGCCGAGCAGACTTGCCCGTAGCTTCCTCCCCTCAGGAACACGATTCCGCAGGCGGAACCGGTCGAGGCGATCACGCAGCCGCACAGGGCTGACAGCTTTCCGAGATAACCTTTGATGTGGATTGCGATCAGATTGCTGAGAATCAAGGCTCTGGAGAGCCGCTCGTCATCCACGCCATATTTCAGGGCGTATGCTATCACAGGCATGCTCACGGTGATCCCTTGGTTTCCGCTGCCGGAATTGCTCATCGCCGGGAGCTTGCATCCTGCCATTCTGGCATCCGAGGCCGCGGCCGTCATTCCCATGGCGAAACTGATGAAGTCATCACCGAAGACTTCCTGCTGGTTCTCCCTTATCGCCTTGCCGACATTGAGGCCATAGTCTCCCTTGAGACCTTCACGGGCGAGCGCAAGGTTCAAATCCCTGTCCGCAAGAATGAACCTGATGTCCTCGAATGCTGCGCTTTGGGCGAATGAATATATCTCCTTGACGGTAAGACCGTAATCCAGTGTGCTTTTAACGGGGACTGACTCTCCGCCCTCGCCTGTCCTAAAGTCCGAGACCACTGTGTCGAGTCCTGTTTCGACAATCCTGTCGTGGTCGTCCTCGATGACAGTCCAGGCCTTGTGGCCGGAGGATTCCACCGTGACCTTGACGTAAAGAATCTTAGGGCTGTCGGCAACCTTTATCCGCACCTTGTCTGCATCCACCAGTCCTTTGGCGGCTTCCACATCATTGTCGGTCAGATCCTTGAGAACCTCAAGACCATACTCGCTCTTTCCGCAGACAGCTCCGAGGGCCGAGGCGATGTAAAGCCCTACCATCCCTGTCCCCGGAATCCCGACCCCCATTCCATTCTTGAGAATATTCCCGCTGACTTCAACGTCAAGCTCATATTCATTTAATGCGGGGACTTCTGTTTTCAGGGTTTCAGTGGCTTTGGCGGCGGCCAGCGCCACGGCGATTGGTTCGGTGCAGCCCAAGGCGGGTTTGACTTCCTTGTGCAGGAGTTCGATGATTTCGGATTCTCTTGGAGTCATGAATGCTTATCTGTCAAGAAATTTCATTATGTCCTTAATCAGAGTCTGGATATGGCTTTCCTCCTCGATTACCTCGATGGGGAAGCCTATGCAGACTGCCCTGTAGCCGTTCCCCTCAAAGCAGGTTCCGGCAGAGATGTTCGTGTCTGAGTAGCGCAGGAAAGCCTGTGCCTTGTCGCATGAAGGAACGATTCCGTCAGGTGTCTCCACGTTGTAGACGACCGGGTTGCGGTCTTTGTGGAAACGAATCACCGGCTCGCTGAGGCTGATGTAACCGTTGCTCTTGGCTTTCACGGTGGCGTTGCGGCTGGCGAAGTTGGTCATCCATCTGTAGCCGAGGGTCTTCTCCACGAATTCCTTGGTGGAAGCTGTGTAGGCGCTGTCCTTCCGCACAGGATAGATTCCGTCCCAGACATCAGTGCCGATGTTCGCTCCGGAGACCAGCACGTTTCCGCCATCCTCGGTGTAGCTCTTGAGTGCCTTTTGGAGACCGGCGGGGAACACCTGAAACCTGTCCGCCACCTTTCCTGTGCCGACGACCGTGGTTATCTGTTTTCCGCAGATGAGGTCAACCGCAAGGTCTTTCCCGGCGAGAGTCCTGTCTGCGGAGAACGCCGCCACACTGGAAGAGTGGAACGCATAGCCGGCCGCCATTAGAGCCTTGCCGTGGATTCCGCAGTAGTCGAACGTGTTCCCGGCGAAGACCTTGCCGGCCTCGTCGGTCCAGGCGGCTCCGAACCCCGGATTGTCGTCATCCAGCCACGGCAGAGAGCGGCGGAACTGGTACTGAGAACCTATGAAATTGATTTCCCTGACGTAAGGCACTCCGGCGTCAAGGTCAGCCCTGAAACCGGCATATTCGGGAGAATCGAACCAAGCCGGAGCGGAGACTCTGGTGAAGTTGTTGACGACCAGCACACTCTTGCCTTTCCCTGACTCGGGGAGGCCTACGCTGAGCGTTTCGGACGGAAAACTCTTGCCGCCCTCGTTGAATGCGATTATCCGGTAGCTGTAGATGTGTCCGGGATCAATGGAGACCTCTGTCGAAATTACGTTTCCCGAGACTTTGAAACCCTCCAGGACGCGACCCTTGTCGAACGCTCCGTCATCAATCCTTGTCTGAAGGATATATCCGGTTGGAGCGGCGGTTGCCTCAAGCGAGTCAACGGTGGCTTTCCATTTGAGTTCCACAGACTTGGCTCCGCTGAAGGACGATGCGAAGGAATTGACCGGAAGCGGCTGTACGGCATATTCGCAGCCATACCGGGCGCTCAGGTATTTGAGCATTCCTTTGTAAACCGCGCGGCTCACAGTGAAACGGAAAGAGGGGTCGAGACCGAATTTCATGTCGGCGAAATTCTGGTGTGAAAGCAGCTCCAGAAGCATCGCCGGGACTGTCGCCGTGCGGGATTCGCTGTAGGAGCGGTCCCATAAGCCTCTCCGGGTCCATTCCGGGTTGAACTCCCTGCGGATGTCGTTCACGATTTCTGTCTGCACGAAGTCGGCGTACATCCTCTGCTGGAGCCTGTTCTCACCGTTTGCGAACTTGTCGCTTCCGTCGCACATCAATGTGTAGATGGACAGGGTCCCGATGATGGAGTCATCTGGGGTTGTCCCGGCGTCGGTGTGGAAGGCGAACGAAAGGTCTATCGGAATATTCAGACCTTCCGTCTCAGGGTTTGTCCTTGAGCCGCCGGACATCCAGCCCACCCACGCCCCGCGGTCCGCGTAGTCGGACGTGTAGTCGTCGTCATATTTGTTCAGGATTGTGGAGTCAGCCCCGGCCCACTGCATCCAGTAGAGTGCGCCCTCGGCGAAAGAAGGCATTCCGGAGATGGTGTATTCATTGACATCCTGATTTTTAAGACCCCTTGCGATCTTGCCCATGCCGCCTCCGAAGCGCACCGCATCCGCTGTGATGACGGCGTTTCTGGCGACGTTGTAGCCTTGCGGGACTCTGTTGTCCAGAATCACACATCCTTCCGTACCCTTGTCGAACTCGAATGTGCCGAGGTATATCCAGGTGCCGCCGCCCATTTTCTGATTGACGATGAACTCGCTCTCGCCGCCCAGATGCCTGACGGTGTAATGGGCGCACGGAGTGCTGCTCGGCAGGCTCTTGTAGGAAATATAGACTGAATATTCCCCGCGCTCCGGAATCTCCGGAGTCCAGCGCGCCTCGGCCGCCTTGTCCTTTCTGTGCTCCGCGCACTCTGCCTGGCGGGCTGTTCCCGCACTGAACGGATTCTCAAGCGATGAATATGTAGCCCTGAAATCGGAAAAACCAACTCCTGCGTCAGACCAAGTTCCTGTCTCTGAATATTTTCCCTCGATTCTGACTCCGTCTCCGCGTCCTTCCTCGAAGGCAGGATCGTTGTCAGCGATGACCTCGTTTGTCTGCGGATCCCTCTCGCGCGGAGTCATCACGTAGGCCCCGGCGTTCTCCAGCATCGGAATCAGGAACGGAAGCACATAACTCTGGGTGTACATGTCCTCTACCGTCTGGAACATCGGAGCGCGCTGCCATTCCCAGCGGTCGGTCTTCTCCTCGAAATACCTCCCGTGACTCTGCCAAAGGGCTATGTTGCGTCCCGCAAGACCCTTCTCGAAGTCGGGTTCCCCGACAGGTGTCACGAATGGATGGACATTGCGGAAATCCTTTGTCCTGAATCTGTTGTCAATGGCTGTCCCGTCATTCCCTACCTGAGGCATGACGTAGGACTCAAGCCTGTTCTTTCCTACGAACAGATTCCCGATCTCATACTTCGAGCAGGATGCCGGCATCAAACCGGCAAGCGTTTTTCTCAGCCACTCCACATCCTTTGACCGCCACGGAAAGTCCCCCATGGCCGGAGTGAAGTAGAAGTCCAGCGAATATCCTCTCCGGACCACCTTGTTGGCCTTGACGGCCGCCGAGACCCCGGCCCTTTCCACGATCAAGGTCTGGAGTGAGTCAACGGCGTCTTTGAAATCCTTGACGGTCTGGGCCTTGAGGCCTGTGGTGCACGCCACGGCGACCGCGAGTACTGTTATGGTTCTTTTCAGCATGTCAGCGTCATTTCTTGAGTATCAGCAATTCTGCCAGCAACGTCAGGACCGACGCTCCGGCGAGAGCGGTGAAATCCGCCAGAAAATCCATCGGATCCCCGCTCCTGTAGGTTGTGAAGTACTGCCCTATCTCAGTTCCGGCAGCCACGGCGCAGCCTACGACAAGAACGATGGCGACGGCGACGAGTATTCTCCACGCTTTCCTGCTCTGCGGGCGGAAAGCAGCGTAGCAAAAAATCGGGAAGGGGAAGAACATTAAGAAATGCACGACCTTGTCCATCGGGATTCCCCACAGGTTGTCCCGTCCCAACTGAGGCAGGTCGTTGAAATGCCCGAAGCAGCAGTATGCCACGGCGCAAAGGTACAGGATGAACAGCAGCAAGGCCGGAACACGTCTTTTTCTCATGTCAATGGAATTATTTCAGAATCAACTCTCCGAAGAACTCCGGCCTGTGGAAGTCCGGTTTGGGGGTCTTGATAGGAGCCCAGCTCAGAAAATGCGGATGAGCCGTCAGGTCTCCGCACTTGTAGAAGTTGCCCCTCAGGCTGACGGGAAGGTTGTCCCTGTCGATTCCGATCAGTTCGAACGGAATCAGCATCGCCACTGTCCAGCTGAAAATCCTGTCGTTGATTGTGACTGCCTTACGCTCCAGAGAACTATGCCTGATGACACTTGCCAGAAGTTCCGGGCGAAGGAGGGTCTTGTCTATTCTGCTTGTCCTTTTTGCGGCGAGAAGCGAGCCGATGCAGGTCATCTCGAAGTTGTAGTATGTCCCGTCGTATGGGTCTGTGACAAAGAACTCGCAGCAGCTGTCCTCCCAGCTGTTCCCGTTGTCCTCCAGAGCTGTTGCACGGAGGTCAAGACCCCTGACGTGGAACAGAACCACCAGATGCGTCCTAGTGCGGGCGATCGAGCCGTTGCAGTCAGGAGCGTACGGAGCGTCCTTCGGCCAGTTCCGCTCGCAGACTGCGAACTTTGACGCTCCTTTCTCCATCGCAAGATCCAATTCCTGCATATTCATCGTTTCCAGTCCTTCCAGCAGCGGGACCCTTATTTGTCTGACAATGTTTCTCATGGTGACTTGTGAATATGTTCTTGAGGCTATGTGATTCCTAAAAAAACTTTGTGCTTTTGCGCGTCTTTTGGGTCTAAACAGCTTGTTGGTTTTTCATCATCACTAAAGCGCCTGCATATCATTGAGTTTTCTGTAATATCCGTTCAATGCGAGCAGTTCATCGTGTCTGCCGCGCTCCACTATGCGTCCTTCGTCCATCACGATGATCTCGTCCGCGTTGCGGATCGTGGAGAGCCTGTGGGCGATGGCGATTGTGGTTCTGGTGGACATCAGCCTGTCCAGCGCCTCCTGCACAATCTTCTCCGACTCCGTGTCGAGGGAGGCCGTGGCCTCGTCCAGAATCAGGATAGGCGGGTTCTTGAGTATGGCTCTGGCGATGCTGATTCTCTGTCTTTGTCCTCCGGACAGTTTGACTCCGCGGTCGCCGATGTTGAAGTCATAGCCGCCTTCCTTCTCCATGATGAAGTCGTGGGCGTTCGCGATCTTCGCCGCCTCGATGACTTCCTCCATCGAAGCGTTTTCCACTCCGAATGCTATGTTGTTGAAAATCGTGTCGTTGAAAAGAATCGATTCCTGATTGACGTTACCGATGAGGCTTCGCAGGTCGGCAATCCTCACGTCCCTGATGTCAGTCCCGTCGATTGTGATCGAGCCGCCGGAAGGGTCATAGAATCTTGGAATAAGGTCCACAAGGGTGGATTTCCCGGCTCCCGAAGCGCCCACAATCGCGATTGTCTTGCCTTTGGGAATCTCCAGACTCACATCGTCCAGAATCATCCTGTGTCCGTCCGGATAGCGGAAGTTCACATGCCCGAACGAGAGCCTGTCGTTGAAACCGTCCAGCGCTTTCGGCTCACGGGGCTCCACTATGTCGTTCTCCGCGTCCAGAATCTTGTTGATCCTCTCCATCGAGGCCATTCCTTTCGGAATCGCATACCCGGCTTTTGCGAAATCCTTGATCGGGTTGATGATGCTGTAGAGAATCACCATATAATAAATGAATATTGGAGCGTCGATGGTCGATTTGCCTCCAAGGATCAACGCGCCGCCGAACCAGAGCACGATCATGATGAGCACAGTCCCGAGGAACTCGCTCATAGGGTGGGCGAGGGACTGTCGGATTGTCACCCGGTTGTTCTTGCGGCGCATGGCCTCGGTGACATTGTCGAACCTGTCGGACATTTTCTTCTCGGCGATGAACGCCTTGATGATGCGGAGGCCTCCGAGCGTCTCTTCCACCTGCGCCATCACGTCGCTCCAAAGCTGCTGGACCTCAAGGGATTTCCTCTTCAGGTTCTTCCCCACGACACCCATCACCCACATCATCACGGGGGCGAAAAGAATCGTGAATGCGGTCATCTGCCAGCTGATCACCAGCAAGGCCGCGAAATAGAACAAGATGAGGATCGGGTTCTTGATGAGCATTTCGATTGACCCGGTGATGGAGTTCTCCACCTCCTGCACATCACCGCTCATCCTGGCGATGATATCCCCTTTCTTCTCCTCGGAGAAAAAACCCAGAGGCAGGGCGAGAATCTTGTTGTAGATGTCCATCCTGATGTTTTTCACGACTCCCGTCCTGATTGGAACCATCACGGCGGATGAACCGAAGTAGCAGGCCGTCTTCAAGGCGGTCATCACGACCAGGAATATGCACAGGAACAGCAGCACAGTGGAGGCTCCCACCGCCGAGATCTGCTGCTCCAGCATCCAATAGACATTGGACATGAACGCGTCCCCAAGATCCTTGAACGGCATATTCCACACCTCGTCCCAAGGGGTGAATGAATATACCGTCTCGTTGATTTTGAACAGGATGCGCAGGATCGGCACGATGATCGCGAACGAGAAGATGTTGAACACCGCCGACAGGATGTTCAGAACGATGGAGCCGGCGAGATATTTCTTGAACGGCGCCACATAGCGCCTCATCATTGACCAGAATTCTTTCATTGTCAGAGTATTTTTTCCAACCAGTGGAAGATCAGGAATATTCTTTTGCGTAACACGTCGTAGTCAAGGGTGTCGGCCGTGTCCGTGACCTTGTTGGTCAGCATCGTGATGCCTGATGTGAACACAACGCAGACGGCTCCGTTCCCGGTGAACACCTTCTGGTCGCCGACCCTGCCGTGGAACATCTCGGTGAAGTTCTTGCTTCCGTAGTAGCTCGTCGAGATGTCAAGTCCAAGATCCTTGCCTTCGTTGGCTCTTTTGAACTCAAAGGTGTACTGGCCGCCGCTGAGCATTATCAGATAGTCCTTCCTGTCTTTGTTCAGGGGAGCCATAGTGCTTCCAAGAATATCCAGAACCACCACGGCGTTGATCTTGTCCTTGGTGACCGCTTCCCCGCTGACCGGGTCCTTAAGATTCCCGTCGGTGATTTCCTTCCACAGGGCCTCGGCTCCGGCGGAGTTCCTCTCCCTTGCGTCAAGGGCGGCGAATATTATGTTTTTCCCGTAGGACCTGCCGTAGCCTTTCATCTTGTTGAACATGTCAGCTATGCTCAGCATCGCCACCACACCGGACGCGTTGCAGTCCGCTCCGGGGTAGATGTTCCCGTTGATCACTCCGTGGCTGTCATAGTTTGCCGTCACGACCGTGTACAATTCTTTGGCGCCGTCCCTTCTTCCGGGAAGAAATCCGAGAATATTACGCCCTACCGCTCCATCAGCCGGGAATGACTGTCCCCAGCTGCCGTTGAACGGCATGAGGCCGGCGTTTTCAAACCGCCGTGAGATCCAGAGGGCGGCTTCGGCCGCTCCCTTGCTGCCTGTGGAGCGTCCTTTGAATGTGGTGTCGGAAAGGTATTCCACTTGTCTTTGCAGGTTTTCGGCCGAGATGATCTTCTCGGCGTTACGTCCTGACGGCACCATCTTGGTGGTTGTCACCTGCGCTAAAACCTCCCCCGAGGGCACCGCAAGGAGGGCGAATATGAAAATTTTACTTAAAAGCGTCTTCAAGGCACGATAAATGTTTATCTTTGCAAACAACAAAATTAGGTATTTTAGAGATTATAGTAAAATATATTTGTATGAAAAGATCCGCGCTGACTCTGTTTTTCCTGTTGTGCCTCGCGTTGGTGTCAAATGCGCAGTACGATAAGGACGTTTTCAATTTCAGAGGCCGCGCGGCCCTTGCGGACGGGAAATATTCGGAGGCGATCAGTCAATTCAACATCCTTGCGCGTCTGGACACGACCGATTGCTGGACTTTTTTCTACAGAGGCATCGCCAAGTACAACCTTGGTGACCTGCGCGGTGCACAGGCCGACTTCAACACTTCCGTAAGGCTCAATCCGGTCTTCACGAACGGCTACCATTTCAGGGCCATCACTCTCAGCCGCTTCGGAAAGTATGATGATGCTTTGAAGGATCTGGAAAGGGCGATGGAACTCCGTCCCGGACTTAACGGGTTGTATTTCAGCAGGGGAGTGACCTATTTTCTGGCCCAGCAGTTCGACAATGCCGTCAAGGATTTCGACCGCTATATCAGAAAGGAGTCCAAGGATCCGTCCGCTTATCTGAACAGAGGTGCTTCCTATCTTTTCCTCGGCGACACTACAAAGGCCTTGGAGGACTACAACAGAGCCATAAGGCTTGACCGTTTCGATCCGGAAGGCTACATCCGCAGGGGACGTGTCTATGCCCTGAGGAAAGACTACAATGACGCGATAGCCGACATGGACAAGGCCATCGGCCTGGACACCACCAACACTTTCGCCTATTTCAACAGGGCTCTGATGTATTACGACCAGAACAACTACAACGCTGCGATGAGTGACCTTGACAGGGTCTTGAGGGATGAGCCGGGCAACGCCCTGACCCTCTACAACCGGAGTCTGATCAATGCACAGGTCGGGAATATGGAGGATGCGCTGGCGGACATGGACCATGTGATCAACATCAATCCGGAGAACGTTCTGGCGTACTACAACCGTGCTTCGTATTTTGTCCGGATGGGGCGGTGGATGGATGCCCTGGATGACTACGACAAGGCCATCGAACTCTACCCGGATTTCGCCAAAGCCTACATGAACCGCTCATACGTGAAGAATATGCTCGGGCGTACAAAGTCCTCGAAGCAGGATTACGACACGGCTCAGAAAAAGGTTCAGGAATATCGCGCGAAGAACGCCACGGACGAAGGCTCGTTCGCCGACACTACCAAGAAATACAGTTCCCTGATCGCTTTGGACGCCGATTTCGCCAAGAAGGATTTCGACAACGAGCTCCTTCAGAACCGCGACATCAACATCCGTCTGAAACCGCTTTACAAGTTCAGTCTCGCGGTTCAGCGTGACAACCGGAACTACGCTTTGAGACATCGCTACGAGAATCCTCTGATAGACAAGTTCATCGCGGACTCTCCAATCGTGATGACCGTGTCCAACTCCGATTCGCTCGTCAAGCCGGAGTTTGCTCACGGAATCGACGCGTCCCTCTATGGCGATTCCTATCTGGCAGCGGGAGACCCCAAATCCCTAACGGACGCTGACAGAGCCTTCATCAGAGGACTTTATGACGTGCAGTCCAAGCAGTTCACCTCGGCTTTGAACCAGTTCGACGCGGCGGTGAACGCAGAAAGCAAAGGAAAATATTCAGAGTACTACAAGGCGTTCTACCACCTGAACAGGGGAGTCCTCCGCGCCGAGATGATTGATTTCATCTCATCCATCGAGAACAACGTGCAGACCTTGACAATGGATGACAAGGGTACGACCAGGGCGCGGGTGCGTGACCAGGTGAGCCGTACCTATGACTATTCGGAAGCGATCGAGGACATGCAGGCCGCGGACAGGATCATGCCGGGCATCCCGTACGTCTATTTCAATCTAGGTAACCTTTATTGTCTGTCCTCCAAGTTCGTGGAGTCGGTGGACAGTTACACGAAGGCCATCAATGTCTATCCTTACATGGGAGACGCCTACTACAACAGAGGCCTTATACTCATTTATCTGAAAGACAAGGAAAAAGGCTGTATTGACCTTTCACGTGCCGGAGAGCTGGGTGTAGGGGACGCCTACAGCGTGATCTCGAAATACTGCGAGGAGGAAAAGAAGTGATGCTGAAATTCCTGAGTCTTTCCAGCGGCAGCTGCGGTAATTGCTATTTTCTTTCCGACGGCAGGTCAGGGCTTATCATCGACGCGGGGGTCAGCCAGCGGTGTCTGAAGAAGACTTTGACGGGCCACGGCTTTGAATCAGACCCGTTCCAAGCTGTGCTGGTCACTCATGACCATCTGGACCATATCCGTCATCTCGGGTCGTACTGCAAGCATATCAAAAAGCCGGTGTATGCCACGGCCGTGCTCCACGAGGCGCTTTCGCATCACACATTCACAAAGGATTACATCTCGGGTTATCGTTGCGTCCTTCCTGAAGGAGAGCCTGTCAGAATCCGCCTCCGGAGCGATGTCCCCGAGGATGGACTTCCTCTTGTCAGCCATTTCGTCGTCCCGCACGACGCCACCCAGACCGTAGGCTATTTCATCGAGTGGTCAGGGGTAAGGTTTTTCCTGATGACCGACGCCGGCAGGGTGACGGACGAAGCCATTGAATATGCCCGAAAGGCGGATGCGGTGGTCTTCGAGTCGAACTATGATTCCGGAATGCTCATCGGGGGGCACTACACCCACGAACTGAAGATGCGGATATGTCAAGGCAACGGACACCTGAGCAATGACGAGTGTGCGTCGGCCATCCGCCGCTTCTGGCATCCCGGCCTGAAGAACCTTTTCCTTTGCCACCTGAGCGAGAACAACAACACCCCCTCACTTGCCTTCGACTCCGCTGCGGAGGCTTTGAGGTCAATCCGGGTTGACGGATCGCTCACCGCCAAGGACATCACCAACCTCCAGACCCTGCCCCGCTCCCGCGCCTCGGCGATGTTCACTCTATTCCCCGGTCACTGAGCCTGCCGAAGTGCTGAGCCTGTCGAACCTCCCGGTCACTGAGCCTGCCGAAGTGCTGGGCCTGTCGAACCTCCCGGTCACTGAGCCTGCCGAAGTGCTGAGCCTGTCGAACCTCCCGGTCACTGAGCCTGCCGAAGTGCTGGGCCTGTCGAACCTCCCGGTCACTGAGCCTGCCGAAGTGCTGAGCCTGTCGAACCTCCCGGTCACTGAGCCTGCCGAAGTGCTGGGCCTGTCGAACCTCCCGGTCACTGAGCCTGCCGAAGTGCTGAGCCTGTCGAACCTCCCGGCCACTGAGCCTGTCGAAGTGCTGAGCCTGTCGAACCTCCCGGTCACTGAGCCTGCCGAAATGCCGGGCCTGCCGAAGTGCCGCGCCTATTAAATCGCCCTGTAATATGTCAGCCCATCCTCGCATCCGCCGCCTCTGAATATCCCGACAAGGTCGCGGAGTATGAGATCCGGACGCACGGCGCCGCTTTCCCAGAAATCGTTGCCTCCTTGGGCGTTGAGGCGTTTGTTGTCGTTCCAGACCACACTTGCTGATGTGTCGCCGTTGACATTCGGCTCCGTACCGGAGTGACTTCCGACAGCTGCGTTCTCTTGAATATTCATCAGAAAATCCTTGAACAGAGGATTGACTGAAAGCAGCTGCTCCCGCGTCCTGCACCAGCCGACATTCATCCAAAGGTCGGCTTCCTTTGACAATGAATATGCCGTCTCCACTGAGACCTGCCCAGAGGCAGAACTTCCGGCCTTCGCACCGAGAATCTCTCCGCCGGCATCCCTAAACAGAGTCGTGAGGTAACTATCCTGCCCCGGAATGAACCACTGGTCCTTGTACGGGATGTTGACCAGAATCTTTCTCGGGGCGGAAACGGTCGCCGAGACCGAGTCGCGCAGACCGGAGTACCTCTCGGAAACGACTTTAAGCACCGAGTCCGCCGCCGGCATGTTCCCGGTCAACGCTCCGAAAAGACGGACGTAGGCGGCTCTGGCCAGCGGATGTCGCTCCAGATGTTCGTTGACGATGAAAGTCTTGATCCCCAACGATTCAAGTTTAGAAAGGAACTGCGACTTGACGGGGGAGACTGAATATGCCAGGAGCAGGTCCGGTTTCAAAGCCATGATCTTCTCGTAGTCAGGGCTTGCGTCGTAGCCGACGTCCACAACCGTGCCGGCGTTCAGGGCTGCGGTCACCGAAGAGTCGCAGACATATTCTCCGCCCGAGACCCCTACAATCACTGAATCGGCCCCTATGGCATCCAGAAAGCCGATGTGGGAGGTGCTCATCACGATCAGCCGGCCAAGCGGCTTGCTGATTTCCAGCGTGTCACCGCTTCCGTCGAACGGCGAGACCGAGACCAGTGAATATCCCCCCGAGGGGAGAGCCGCAATGCTCAGGAACAATGGCTCGCTTTCGTGGATCGAGGTTATTTCGCCGCTTTTCCGCACGCATCCGCACGCACATGCCGACAGGGCTGCGGTCGCAAAAATATATTCATACCATTTCATACTGTCGCAAATTTAATGGATTTTTGCTATCTTCGATGTCCGTTCATCCGGAATTGCTTCCCAGGCTCGGGGCAAAGTCGGTTTTTATGAATATGGATGCTCTGATTTTCAGTCAGAGAGCAATTTGGAGACCGGAAAAGGAAATTGAAAATGTGTTTGTGATATTATGGGAAAATACAACTTTGACGAGATGACGTCAAGACGCGGCACGAACTGCGTCAAGTGGGATGCCGACAGCCCGGCGGGGCCGATTTCCGAGGAGGTGATTCCGCTTTGGGTGGCGGACATGGATTTCAAGGTCGCTCCGGAGATTGTGGATGCTTTGAGAAAGAGGGTTGACCACGAGATTTTCGGCTACACCCACGTCCCGGATTCGTACTATGAGGCTGCCGTCAACTGGTGGGAACGCCGCAGGGGGTGGCACACGGAGAAGGACTGGTATCTTTACATTCCGGGAGTCGTTCCGGCGATGTCCGTGGTTGTCAAGGCTTTGACACAGTACGAGATCGTTGACGGCGAGGTTGTCGAGAAGCCTGATCGTGGGCGCGGCCCTCACGGCGAGCTCCCGAAGATGATCATCCAGAGTCCTGCGTACAACTGCTTCTTCTCCACGGCGAGGAACAATCTGTGCGAGCTCTCGGTCAACAAACTTATCTACGACACTGAAGGCGATCAGGCTACGTGGTACATCGATTTCGAGGATCTTGAGAGAAGGGCTGCCGACCCTATGGCCAAGGTTCTTCTGTTCTGCAATCCTCACAACCCTTGCGGGCGCGTGTGGCCGAGGGAGGACTTGGAAAGGGTGGCCGACATCTGTAGAAGGAACGGCGTGATCGTCATCAGCGACGAGATTCACTGCGAATTGGAAATGCCCGGCTATCACTTCACTCCTATGGCTTCACTTTCGAAGGCTGCTCAGGACAACACCGTCACTATGAACTCGCCTAGCAAGTCGTTCAACATCGCTGGTCTGGGGATCTCCAACATCATCACGAGCAATCCGGACTGGAAGCGGATCATCGAGAGGGTCATCAACATCAACGAGCTTTGCGATGTGAATCCTTTCGGTGTCTTGGCGCTTCAGGCGGCCTACAACGAGGGCGAGCCGTGGCTTGGGGAACTCAATGAGTACCTTTACGGGAATTACCGCACCTTGCTCTCGTTCTTCGAGGAGAATCTTCCGGAGTT
>CAVERO010000071.1:0-13975 GCA_963617915.1 Candidatus Methanomethylophilaceae archaeon
GTCCCTACAACTCGATCTACACCCCTTGGAACTTCCGCGGCTGGTGGGACTTCGGCACTGGAGCTCTGGGTGACATGGCCTGCCACATCATGCACGTCCCGTTCAAAGGACTGAAACTCGGCTACCCTACCAAGGTTGAGGCCAGCTCGACCAATGTGCTGACCGACTGCTGCCCGAGCGCCGAGATGATCCACCTGACGTTCCCGGCCAGAGAGAACATGTCCAAACTTGCGATGCCGGAAGTCGACATCCGCTGGTTCGACGGCGGCTTCAAGCCTGAAAGGCCTGAAGGACTGCCGGCCGGCTTCAACCTCAACATCAGCGGCGGCTGCAGCATCTTCTACGGCACAAAGGACATCCTGATCGCCGGCACCTACGGACAAGATCCTATTCTTGTCTCCGGCAGAAAGCCGGAAGTGCCTCACCTTCTGCGCGAGGTCACCCTTTCACACCAGCAGGACTGGATCCGCGCCTGCAAGGAGGATCCGGACTCAAGGATTCCTTCCGCCTCCGACTTCAGCGAGTCCGGACCGTTCGTCGAGATGGTTGACCTCGGCGTGGCGGCCGTAAGGCTTCAGGCTCTCAATCAGGTCCTCGAATGGGACGGACAGAAGATGGAATTCACCAACATACCAGCCGAGGCCACAATCCAAATCCTCGAAAAGGACGGCTTCTCAATCCACGACGGACACCCTACATTCCAGAACAAGTACACGGATCCGATAAACGCGCGCCAGTTCGCCGCAAACCTGATCAAGCGTCAGTACCAGAACGGCTACGAGCTTCCTGAAATGCCGGAATAATGAACCTTTATAATAATCAATGAACATGAAGAAGATTGTTTATGCGGCAGCTGCTGTCGCAATCACCCTGACCGCGGTTTCATGCGGCAACGGAAAGAAGAAGACCGCCGCTCCGGCCGAACTCCAGTGGACCGGGACAGAGACGGTTGAGAACAAAATTGAAAAAGAAGGGGCTCCAGCTTACATCAGCGTGGAGAAGCCACAGGTGGATCTCGCATCTGTTCCTCAGGACAAGGACGGCTACTATGTGATTTTTGACGGCGAGACCCTCAACGGATGGCGCGGCTACGGAAAGGACAACGTTCCTTCACGCTGGACTGTGGAGGATGGCTGCATCAAGTTCACCGGCACAGGCACAGGCGAGGGCCAGACCCTGGAAGGCGGCGACCTGATCTTCGCGCACAAGTTCCAGAACTTCCAGCTTGAGCTTGAATGGAAAGTCTCCAAGGGAGGCAACTCCGGAATCCTCTACCTCGCCCAGGAAGTCAAGGAATATAACGCCGACAGCACCACAAAGTGGTCTCCGATCTACATATCTTCTCCTGAATATCAGGTACTTGACAACGCCAACCATCCTGACGCCCTCCTCGGAGTTGACGGCAACCGCCAGTCGGCTTCCCTCTACGACATGATCCCTGCCAAGCCACAGAACCAGAACCCTTACGGCGAATGGAACACCGCAAAGATCATGGTCTATAAAGGAACTGTCGTACACGGACAGAACGGTGTCAATGTGGTTGAGTACCACCTGTGGACTCCGCAGTGGACAGACATGCTTCAGGCCTCCAAGTTCTCACAGGAGAAGTGGCCTCTTGCTTTCGAGCTCCTGAACAACTGCGGCGGTGACAATCACGAGGGCTACATCGGTCTCCAGGATCACGGTGACGATGTTTGGTACCGCAACATCCGCGTAAAGGTTCTCGACTAATGAGAAAGGCAAGTCTTATTATGATGGCCTCGGCCCTTCTTCTCGGTATGGTCTCATGCTCCGGGAAGAAGGACGAGAGTCCTGTAAGAAAGGAAATCAGCGTCCAGCTCTACAGCATCAGGGACGTGATAGGAAATCCTGAGAAATACGCCCAGAATCACGAGGAGGCCTTCAAGGCTCTCGCCGAGATGGGTTATACCTCCGTCGAAGCCGCCTGCTATTCGGACGGAAAGCTCTACGGAGTCACCCCAGAGCAGTACAAGGCCGACCTTGAGGCCGCCGGGCTGAAATCCCTTTCGACACACATCAGCAGAAACCTCAGCGATGAGGAACTTGCCTCCGGTGACTTCACCGAATCGATGAAGTGGTGGGATCAGGCCATCGCCGCCCATAAGGCAGCCGGCTGCAAGTACATTGTCGTACCGTGGTTCAAAGTTCCAGAGACCCTCGACGGCCTCAAAACCTATTGCGACTACTTCAACGCAATCGGTGCGAAATGCCGGGAGAACGGCATTCTGTTCGGCTACCACAACCACTCACACGAGTTCAATAAAATCGACGACACCGTCATCTACGAATATCTGCTTGAGAACACCGATTCCGAGAATGTGTTCTTCGAGATGGATGTCTATTGGGCGGTTATGGGCAAGGCCTACCCGGTTGAGCTCTTCAGGAAATATCCCGGACGTTTCACTCTCCTCCACATCAAGGACCACCGCGAGCTCGGCGAGAGCGGAATGGTTGGCTTCGACGCGATATTCAAGAATGCCGACATCGCCGGTATGAAGGATTTTGTGGTTGAAATCGAAGCGTTTACCAATGGAGACTGGAAGGAAAGCATGAAGATGTGTGCGGACTATCTCCTTAACTCAGACTTCGTTAAAGCGACATATTCAGAGTAACACTGCCGCAAACATTTGATTGGACGGCCGGAATTAAGTTTCCGGCCGTTCTTTTTTTTTGTAAAAAGGAATGGCGTTTTAGAATCAGTCATTACCATATTTTTATTATATTTGGGAAATTGTTAATCGAAACTAATGGTTTCTTAGACATATTCAATTATGGACAAGATTCTGCTTAAGAACATAACTTCGGAGGGCCGGCAGGTGGACATCACCATAGCCGACGGTCTGATTGAAAGGATCGCTCCGCACTCCGGGGAGTACAGAGAAGCGGCCTCAGGAGTAGAGATGGTTGACTGCTCCGGGAAGGCGGCTGTTCCCGGCTTCATAAACATGCACACACATGCCGCAATGTCACTGATGAGGGGCATCGGCGAGGACATGGTGCTTCAGGACTGGCTTGGACATATCTGGACAATCGAGTCGAAACTTGACGCGCCGTTCATCTACTGGGGGACAAAAGCCGCCGCTCTGGAGATGATAAAGACAGGCACCACAACGTTCAACGACCAATACTGGTTCTCCCCTACCGCAAGGAACGCCGCAGCCGAGATGGGCATCAGAGGAGCGGTGTCCTACGTGTTCCTTGACCGCAACAATCCGGAGGAGGCTGCAAGAGAAAAAGACCAGTGCATCCAGATGCATGAGACGGTGCCCGGATGGAATTCACGTTCCATCTTCACAATCGGAATCCATGCAATCTACTCGGTAAGCGAGGCGCTCATCATCTGGGCGGCTGAATATGCCCGCAGGCACAACCTGAAAATCCACATCCACGTGGCAGAATCGGAACGTGAGGATCTGGACTGCAAGGCGGCTCACGGCGGACTTTCACCTGTGGAATACCTTGAATCCCTTGGGGTTCTGGGACCGGATGTCATCGCTGCGCACACTCTGTGGCTTTCTGACCATGACATCGAGCTGCTGGGCAGATACCGCGTGAACTGCGTGCACAACATCAACTCCAACACAAAACTGGCATCCGGCTACAAGTTCAAGTGGAAGGAGCTTCAGGAGGCGGGGGCGAACGTCTGTCTCGGAACAGACGGATGCGCATCTTCCAACAACCTGGACATGCTGGAGGCCATGAAGACCACGGCATTGTTCCAGAAAGCATGGAGAAAGGATCCTTCCGCCCTGCCTTCGCAGACTCTTCTGGACATGGCCACGGTGAACGGGGCAAAGGCGCTCGGACTTAAGACAGGCGTGATTGCCGAGGGGTATGACGCTGACATCCAGATTGTTGACACAGACAACACATTCTTCCTCTCACCCGCTCCGTTCCTTGCCAACTTCATCTATTCGGCACACAGTGACTGCGTTTCATCGCTTATCGCGGGAGGCAAGTTCGTGATGCGCGACCGCAATGTGTTCGGCGAGAAGATGATTATCAAAGGGGCGCGCATGGTTCTGGGCGAAATCGACAACAAATAACCACATGCCGCAAGAGTGGGACTTCCGCCCGCCGCGGTAATCAAAACAATAGTAACATGGATCCAAGAACAGAAAGAATCTACGGCGCCGCTGAGTATCTCAAACAGCAACTGGGCGACCTCAAGCCGGAGGTCGGCATCGTGCTTGGCAGCGGTCTGGGAAAACTTGCGGACAGCATAGGCAATCCGCTCAAAGTTCCTTACAAGACAATCCCGGGATTCCCGGTCTCCACGGCGATAGGCCACAAGGGCAACTTCATCGCGGGCAGACTCGGCGGAAAGACGGTCATCGCCATGCAGGGACGCATCCACTACTACGAAGGTTACCCGATGGAACTGGTCACGCTCCCGATACGCGTGATGAAAGTCCTCGGAATCAAGTACTTGTTTGTGTCAAACGCCGCCGGAGGAGTCAACTACAACTTCAATGTCGGCGACCTGATGATCATCACAGACCACATCAACCAGCTGCCTAACCCTCTGATCGGGCCGAACATGGACGATTTCGGGCCACGGTTCCCTGACATGACCCGACCTTACGACCTCGGATTGATCGCGAAGGCCGAGGAGATTGCAGCCGGGATGGGCATGAAACTCCACAAGGGGGTCTATTTCGGAGGGACCGGCCCTACTTATGAGACGCCGGCGGAGTACAAGTACATCCGCGCGATAGGCGGAGACGCCACAGGGATGTCCACAGTCCCGGAGGTCATCGTGGCCCGGCATTCGAGCATTCCTGTGTTCGGAGTCTCGGTCATCACCAACGAGGCGCACGACGACTATGCTCCCGACTATGTGAACGACGGAGACGATGTCATCAAGGCGGCCGACGCGGCGGCTGGCAGGATGTGCGCGCTATTCACAAAAATGATTGAGTCGCTGTAATATACTGGACAATGAAATACGTTTTCATTCTATACTTTGTGTTCGCCGTGTTCATCATCGGCTTCGGAACCGCACTTTTGATAAACGGCGTGCCGTTTTCCTGGAAAATCGGCGGCATCCTGCTGATAGGGCTTTATTTCCTGTACCGCGGGACAGCCACCTGCGTCAATCAGAAACGCCGCCGCGAGCTTGAGGAAATCGACAACAGAAATGATCCGGCCAACGCTTGATCTTGACACATTAACATGTCGCTTCGACAGGCTCCGCGACCGCTTCAATTCGGTCACTGAGTTTATCGAAGTGATTAAGAAGCTGTTTTGATTTGTTTGAAATGTTCTTTGAGGTGAAAAAAACTTCATTTTCTTCCCGCTTCTTCAGTCAGATAGCACCGCTATCCTCCTTGGAAGAAGCGGTCGAACCTGAAGTTTTTCACACTCAAATCTTCAAACAAACAAATCAAAACAGCTTCTAAGTAACACATACTTAGTAAGCGGCAAAAAATAAGTTGCCGCAGATTTGGCCAAAAAGATTGCCTAAGATGATACAAGTTATTTTTTAACGATTACTTACTTGATTTCAAACAACATAATAATGGATTTAGGACTGTTCAGAGTCGCCGCCGCGGTGCCAAGGGTGAAAGTGGCGGATGTTGAATATAATGCCGGGTCAATCTGCAGCCTGACCGGTCAGGCGGAGGAAGAGGGAGCGTCGCTGGTCGTGTTCCCCGAGCTCTCGATAACCGGCTACACCTGTCTGGACCTTTTCGGCCAGAACCTTCTGCTGACCAAATCGGAGGAGGCCGTCGGCAAGATCATGGACTTCACGAGAGGCAAGCACATCACTGTGGTCGTGGGTGCTCCGGTCCGTTTCAGAGGCCGTCTCTACAACTGCGCAATCGTGCTTCGCAACGGAGGGATAAAAGGCATAGTGCCGAAAATCTACCTTCCGACCTACGCCGAGTTCGATGAGGGCCGCTGGTTCGCTTCGGGCTCCGATTTCCTCGGGCCGGACAACTCGGCGACAGGACGTTTCGTGGACGATGGCAAGGACTATTACCGTGACGGTTTCGACTCGATCATCAAGTACTGCGGCCACCGTTGCAACATATCCCCGAACCTGCTGTTCACCGTAGGGAGCGCCACGTTCGGAATCGAGATCTGCGAGGACTTCTGGACCCCGATTCCGCCGTCCTCGTTCCTCGCCCCGTCAGGTGCGCAGGTGATTGTCAACATCTCGGCCTCCAATGAGGTCATGACGAAACACCAGCAGCGTAAGGAACTTATTTCCAACCAGTCAGGCCGTACGGTTTCAGGCTACATCTACTGTTCCGCCGGGTATGGGGAGTCCTCGATGGACACTGTTTACGGAGGCTCGTCTATCATCTGCGAGAACGGACACGTGCTGGCCGAGAACGAAAGGTTCCAACTTCACGACACGATGATATTCGCAGACCTGGACATCGAGAAACTGAATGTTCTCCGCCAGAAGAAGAATTCTTTCCGGGGAATGACCCCTGACGGGACTTCGGCGTGCGAGTATTCAGGATTATATTCCTGCTACGACCTCGGCCCCGCCGCTCCGACGGATTTTGACAGGAAGTTCTACCGCTATGTCGAGCCGCACCCGTTCCTTCCGGAGGGAGACCCGGCCGAGATAGCCGAGCGTTCAAAGGAGATTCTCCAGATTCAGACGACAGGACTTATCGCCCGCCTGGAGCACATAGGCTGCAAGAAGGCTGTTCTGGGAATATCCGGCGGCCTCGACAGCACACTGGCTCTTCTGGTGACGGTCATGGCCTTCGACAGGCTTGGAATCCCGAGAGAGAATGTCATCGGAATCACAATGCCCGGCCTTGGCACGACGCATCGCACCAAATCCAACGCTGTGGACCTGATGGAGGTTCTGGGCGTGACCACCCGCGAGATTTCCGTGGTGGCTGCCGTGGAGCAGCACTTCAAGGACATCGGTCACGACCCTAAGGTGATGGATTCCACCTACGAGAATGCCCAGGCACGCGAGAGGACGCAGATTCTGATGGACATAGCCAATCAGGAGAACGGCCTTGTGATCGGAACCGGAGACCTTTCAGAACTGGCTCTCGGCTGGTGCACTTACAACGGAGACCATATGTCGATGTACGCCGTCAACGCTTCCGTGCCGAAGACTTTGATCAAGTACCTTGTGCGCTGGGCAGCCGGGAATGTGTTCACGGATGCGGCGACCGACGGCGGAAGATCCGCGGCGGAGATTCTCATCGACATCGCCGAAACTCCTATCAGTCCGGAACTTACGCCTGCCGACTCAAAGGGACAGATCAAGCAGAGGACCGAAGACCTGATCGGCCCGTATGAGCTGCACGATTTCTTCATCTACAACTTCATGAGGTACGGCTACTCTCCGGTGAAGATTTTCCATCTGGCGTGCAGGGCATTCGGGGAAGCCGCCAACGGAGCCGGCTGCGGAAAAAGTGCCTCCTCGCACCCGGACGTGACCTTCGACAAAGCCACTATCCTCAAATGGCTGAAGAAGTTCTACTGGCGTTTCTTCAGCCAGCAGTTCAAGCGCTCCTGCATGCCGGACGGCCCGAAGATAAGCCTTGTGAGCTTCTCGCCACGCGGCGACTGGCGAATGCCTTCCGACGCACAGGTACGGCTCTGGATCTCCGAGCTCGAAAGGATTGTTGTGTGATGAACGCCCGGATTACATTCTAAGGATAATTGTGTATCAATAAACTCCGGCCCTTCGACAAGCTCAGGGACCGGAGCTTTTTATTTCAAGCTCAGGGACCGGAGCTTTTTATTTCAAGCTCAGGGACCGGAGCTTTTTATTTCAAGCTCAGGGACCGGAGCTTTTTATTTCAAGCTCAGGGACCGGAGCTTTTTATTTCAAGCTCAGGGACCGGAGCTTTTTATTTCAAGTTCAGGGACCGGAGCTTTTTATTTCAAGCGCAGGAAGGAGTAGCCGAAACGTTCGCAGGCGGCGCGCTCAAGGGCTTCACGGTCGTCCGGGTGGGCGATGGATATGAGAGCCTTGGCACGCTCCGCAAGGTTCTTGTTGCGGAGATAGACACAACCATATTCAGTGACTACGTATTGCGTCTGGAAACGGGTCGTGACCACGCCGGCGCCGGGAGCGAGATGGGCGACAATCTTGCCGCGTCCTTTGGCGGTGCGTGACGGCAGGGCGATGAAGGTCTTGCCGCCTTCGGACAGGGCCGCTCCGTACATGAAATCGTGCTGGCCGCCGACGCTTGAGAAAATCATGTCACCGATGCTGTCGGCGCAGACCTGGCCGGTCAGGTCAACCTCGATGGCAGAGTTGATAGCCATCGCGTTCGGGTTCTGCCGGATGCGCTGCGGGTCGTTCGTCCAGCCCACATCGTAGAACACAGCGTCCTTGTTGTGGTCAAGGTACTCGTACATATGGCGCGAGCCAAGGGCCAGACAGGCCACGCTGCGGCCAGGTTCAATCTTTTTCAGGGAGTTGTCAATCACGCCGGACTGCATCAGACGGAACACTCCGTCCGTCATGGCCTCTGTGTGGAGACCGAGATGCTTGTGGTCCTTCAGGCCGTTCAGGATGGCGTTCGGAATGCCACCGACACCAATCTGGAGGGTCGCTCCGTCAGGAATCTCCGCCGCGATGTAGGAGCCGATGGCCGACTCGATCTCGGTCGGAGGGCCGAACTGCATATCGACAGGAGGGTCGTCGCACTCGATGGCGGCGGTGATCTGAGACTCGTGGATCATCGCCGCGCCATAGAGATACGGGATGCTCTTGTTCACCTGGGCTATCACAATCTTTGCGGACTCGACCGCAGACAGTGCGAGGTCGGCTGAAATGTTGTAGCTGCAATAGCCGTTCTCGTCAGGAAGCGAGCAGTTGATGCACGCCACATCGACAGGAATCTCGCGGCGGCGGATCAGCGACGGAAGCTCCCCGAGGAAGCCCGGGATGAGACTGCCGTAGCCTTGGGCGACATACTGCCTCTGGTCGGAGCACAGGAAAAGACTGTTCACGAAGAACGAATCCTTGTACTCCGGCCGGCAGAACGGAGCGGGGCCTTTGGTGATGTTGAAGCCCGAGACGATGTTGACCCCGCGGAGCTCGTCCGCGCGGCGGGCCAGAGCCTCCTGAATGACCACCGGGACTGCGGTGCTTCCCTGAAAGAAGACCCAGTCGCCTGACCTTACGAGTTTCACAGCCTCGTCAGCACTTACGTATTTCATAAAATAATCTTATCTAAACAATTAATCATCAGATTTTTGCAATTCAGCAAAGAGAGCAAGGCGCTCATCCAGGGCACGGAAATCATCGTCGGAATTAAGAAGGGAGACACAAACCCTTATCCCCTCCCTGACGCTTCTCGTGGATACCATAGTGATGGCGCATACCCCGCATCGCAGCAGGTTCAGCAGAAGCCTGCTCCCGGTCATCCCATCGAAGCCGACAGTGAAGAAGAAGCCGTCGCTCACATCCTCGTCCAGATCCTTGTCGTAAACGATGTGGAATCCGTGGCGAAGGAATATCTCCTTTGCCTTCCCGGCCCTGCGGCCATATTCACGCATCTCGCCGACGAAGTCATATTCACCGTCTGTCGCCGCGCCGAGCATGGCCGCGAAAGCGTTCTGCGCCGAATGGGAACAGCTCGACGAATTGACATAGAGGTAGGTAAGGGAGAAGTTGTCACCGAAACGTCCGAGACCGTAACGCTCCCGAAGGGCGGGATATTCCCGCCTGTAGAGTTTGTCGGAGATGGCGGCCATAGCGATGCGCTCCCCGGCGTAACTGAATATCTTCGAGGCGGACACCATCAGCACACAGTTGCCGGTGTAGCGCGCCACGGTCGGCTGGTAAGGCGGACGGAACGGCACGGAACGGTCCTTCCGGAAATCCATGCAAAGGTAAGCCATGTCCTCAAGGGCCACCACATCGTACTTGTCGCACAGTTCCCCGAGACTCTTCAGCTCATCCTCGGTCAGGCATACCCACGAAGGGTTGTTAGGGTTTGAATATACTATCGCGGCGACACGTCCGTCACCGAACACCTCCTCCAGTTTCCCGCGGAACCGCTCCCCTCTGAAATCATAGAGGTCAAACATCCTTGTCTTGAGGCCAAGCACCTTAGCCTGAAGGTAATGCGACGGGAAACCCGGGTTGAGATAGACGACGGTGTCTTTCTCCGGATTCATCTGAATGCACTCCAGCAACAGGTTATAGCACCCCTGCATCGAGCCGACGGTCGGGATTATCCCTTCAGGGGATATGTCCACCCCCACAAACGCCTTGATGAAACGTGACCCGTTCTCCTTCAGCTCCGGAATTCCGCAGACCGGAGGATAGACCGAAGCGTCCCCGTTGTCCAGCGACTTTTTCTGAGCCTCCAAGCCTATCCCGCATGCCCGCAGTCCCGGGATGCCGAACTCCAGATGGAGGAACTTCTCTCCGGAAATCTTCTCAAGCTCATGCGACACATTGACACACTGGCGGATTGTGGCCCTGCCGATGTCGGCGATGTCGCACCTGCGCATCACATCGTCTATGGATTGTCTGGAAACCGCTTTCATTTCGAGAAGTTTTTGGAAATCTCAAGGCCGGCGTTGAAGGCCGCGATGTTCATTTCAACTATCTTCTCGCCCTTGCGGGAGAACACGCCGGAGATTCCTTCGCGAAGTTTCTCCGGGTCAAGGATTTCCATGACTGCGGCTGAGGCCCCCAGCAGGACCATGTTCGCGCTGCGCGGAGAGCCGGTCTGTTTTGCGACGGCATCGCAGTCCAATGTTATCAACTTGCCGATTTTCTGGAGCTCGGCCGTTATTTCCTCCATAGGAGGATAATTCGGGATATTCACGAACGGGGTCGAATTGGTGACAATCCAGCCGCCCTTTGAGAGCCACGGCAGGTAGCGGAGAGCCTCCATCGGCTCCAGCGAGAGTATGAGGTCGCACTCCCCTTTCGGGATCAGGTCACTCCAGATTTTCCCGGTGCTGATACGCAGGTTGCTCTGCACGTCTCCGCCTCTCTGGCTCATTCCGTGGACTTCGGCCTGCTTCAGATGCAGATTCTGGTCAAGTGCGGCCCAGCCTATTACAGTCGCTATGGAGAGGATGCCTTGTCCACCGACTCCTGACAGTATGATGTCTTTCTTTGCCATGATTTTATGCTTTTTTGTTAGCGGCCGCAGCGTGACGTTTTGCGGTCTGAATGCATTCCCTGCGGCAGATGATGACTGACACGCCGCTGTAGCCTATTTCCTCGTCGATCACCTTCTCCATGTCGGGATAATTCTTAGGAAGAGGGACAATCGTTCTGATGTGCTCAGGTTCGACACCTATTCCCTTGCAGATTTCCTCCAGTCTGCCCGTTCCGGCAGAATCCTGTCCTCCGGTCATTCCGGTAGTGAGATTGTCCGAGATGCAGACCGTAACGCTCGCACCGGCATTGACGCAGTCCAGAAGGCCTGTCATTCCGCTGTGGGTGAAGGTCGAGTCGCCGATCACGGCAACCGACGGCCACACGCCGGAATTGGCGGCTCCGAGCGCCATCGTGATGGAAGCGCCCATCTCAACGCAGGTCTGGAACGAGTTGAACGGAGGCATATACCCAAGAGTGTAGCAGCCGATATCGCTGAACACACGGGCGGTAGGGGCATATTCCTTAAGCACCGCATTAAGTGCGGTGTAGAAATCCCTGTGGCCGCAACCTTGGCAAAGCGCCGGCGGACGCGGAACGGCGACCTCTGATTTTGAATATGTCTCCATCGGCGGCAGACCAAGCGCGGCGCGCACACTGTCAGGTGAGAGTTCGCCGGTCCTTGGAAGAGTACCGTCAAGGCGGCCTTGGATCTTCGTCCACCTTCTGTCCTCCGGATCGTAAAGGATGCCGCGCAGCTTCTCCTCAACAAGAGGCTGTCCCTCCTCAAGCACGAGAATGGCGTCGCAAGCGGCGGCCATTTCTCTTGCCAAAGCCTTAGGGAACGGATAGCGGGTCACCTTGAGAGTCGGATAAGGGCATCCTTCAGGGAAGCACTCCATCAGATAGTTCCAAGCGATTCCGCAGGCGATGATTCCCATCCTGTGGTTGTGTCCTTCGACGTAACGGTTGTGTGGAGAGGCAACCGAATCATCCTCAAACGACAGCAGATCGTCTGCCAGCTGACGAACGCGCTTTCTGGAGTTGACCGGCAGGGTCACCCAATTCTTCTCGTGAAGCTCGTCCGGGAAATGAAGCCTGTTCTCCCTACGGATTTCCCCGGCCTCGACAACCGCCCTGGAATGAGCCATACGGGTTGTAAGGCGCATAAGCACAGGAATATGGTTGGCCTCGGAATAGTCGAACGCCTCACGGGCCATGTCATAGGCCTCCTGCTGGCTGGAAGGCTCGAAGCAAGGCATCATCGCGAAGTCCGCATAGAATCTGGAGTCCTGCTCGTTCTGCGAGGAATGCTGGGACGGATCGTCGCAGGCGACAACCACAAGGCCACCGTTGGCCCCGGTCACGGCCGAATTGACGAAAGCGTCGGCGCAGACGTTCATGCCCACGTGCTTCATGCACACAAGGGCGCGCTTTCCTGAATATGAAACGCCGAGCGCCGCCTCCATCGCCGTCTTCTCGTTGGAAGACCAGTCGCAGTGAATCCCGCGCTCTTTTGTGAGAGGGTGCGCCTGAATGTATTCCGTTATTTCAGTCGAAGGCGTACCAGGGTAGGCGTACACCCCTGAAAGCCCGGCGTGCAAGGCTCCCAAAGCCAAAGCCTCGTCACCCAAAAGAAGTTTCTTTTCTGACATAACTTGTAGAGGTTTATTGTTTTCGTGTTATTTCGGCTACAAGTTACGAAAAATCTCAATTATCCAAAAATTTCTTTCATTTTTCAACCAAAATTCAAATATATCCGTACAATCATCAAATCGAAGGAAGTCGATTCCTCCTATAGGAGCGATATTCCAGCGCCGGGAAGAAATATTTTGATTTGGGGAAATTTGTAAGTACTTTTGGAATATGAATATTCTTGTGACAGGGGCTAACGGCCAGTTAGGGACCGAGCTCCGGAACGTGTCGGCAGGAAGCTGCCACAACTACATATTCTCTGACGTGACATCGCTTCCGGGAGTCGAGACGCTCAATCTTGACATAACGAACATCGATGCGCTCAGGATTGTCTGCGACTCGGAAAAGGTCGATGTCATAGTGAACTGCGCGGCCTACACGAATGTGGACAAGGCCGAGGACGAGCCTTCGATGGCGATGCTGCTGAACAGCGCAGCGGCAGGGAATCTGGCAAAAGTCGCGGCTGAAAGGGACGCTGTGCTGGTCCACATCTCCACTGACTATGTCTTCCACGGGGATATTCCTTTGCCGTGCAAGGAGGACTGGACGACAGACCCTCTGGGAGTATATGGCTCCACCAAACTGGCCGGCGAGAAAGAAATCGAGAAATCAGGATGCAGGAGCATCATATTCAGAACCGCATGGCTATACTCTCCTTACGGCAAGAACTTCGTCAAGACGATGCTCCGTCTGACAGAGGAAAGGGACACTCTCAAAGTCGTCTTCGACCAGATCGGGACGCCGACCTACGCCCGCGACCTGGCTACGCTGATTACAGGAATCATCGAAAGCGGCCAACTTGACAGGACAGGAATATATCACTTCTCCGACGAAGGCGCGGTCTCGTGGTACGACTTCGCCAAGGCGGTCTGCGAGATCGGCGGAACTGTCTGCGACATCCGGCCCTGCCACACGGAGGAATATCCTTCCAAGGCGCGGAGGCCGCGTTTCTCGGTGCTGGACAAGACAAAGGTGAAAGAGACCTTCAAGGTAGGGATTCCCTACTGGCGGGACTCTCTGAAGGACTGCATAAAAAGAATCAAACAACACTGAATATAACCATGAAAGGAATCGTTCTTGCCGGCGGAAGCGGCACACGCCTCTACCCGATCACAAAGGGAGTCAGCAAGCAGCTGCTCCCCGTCTATGACAAACCGATGGTCTATTACCCGATCTCCGTGCTCATGACGGCGGGAA
>CAVERO010000072.1:0-13850 GCA_963617915.1 Candidatus Methanomethylophilaceae archaeon
TGAAGGAGTTCGGCGTGCCGGAGTCCCTCCTGACGGTGGACTACAAGGGCGGCGTGGGCAACATGTTCTACGACGACCCCGCCCTCAGCCGCGCCGTCATCGCCAGGGCCGAGTGACACCCTGGCGGTGACCCCGTCTCCCCTCCGGTGTCCTGAGGACTATTCTCAGATTGTTCTTTATCAGCCGGATGGAACACTTTCTCTCGAAGTGAGATTTGAGCGGGAGACAGTATGGCTTAACCGACATCAGATAGCTCGACTCTTTGACCGTGATGTGAAGACTATTGGGAAACACATCAATAATGCTCTTCGTGAGGAGCTGGCTCAAGATGCACCTGATATAAAAGAAGCCGTGAATTCCAATGGTTTAACTTCAGTTGTCGCAAATTTTGCGACAACTGCTGCAGTTCCACACCTCCTGCCGAGATGGTGTTCTTCGAGGGAGACTTCTACACTGCCCGTGTAGCGCTGGAGACTCTTGTCCGTACAGCCACCCGTAGGGCCGTCGTCATAGACGGCTATGTGTCCGCCTTGACGCTTGACATCTTAGATGTCCGTGGAAGCAGTGTTGAGGCAATCATCTATACGGCAGGTGTTGGTCAGGGGATGCGGCGGCTGATGAGCGAGCACGACCGTCTGTTCCCGAAGTCATGTTGACATACGCAGATGGCGCAAGGAATCCCACGACCGCTGGCTCATCATTGATGAAAGCCTCTATCACTGCGGACACTCGCTTGATGCCAACGGCGGTCATAAAATCTCGGCAATCACTCTGATGGGAGCATCGCCAGAAACGATTCTCTCACAAGTTGAATAGCGGAGAATCTGGAATAAGGTGGAACTGATTGATTATGAAGGAGAGAATTGAGCTCAAGGCATTCCGCAGGGAAATGATATCCCGGATGGAACAGCGACTGGCCAAAAGCCGGGCTCCCGAAGATGATATCTTCTACTGTCACCCTTCGGAGGACAGAATAGTCCTCTCCCACGCCATCTTCCGGGTGATGACTGACTCCCTCAAAGGCAAGATGCGCAAGGAGAAATACCTGCTGCTCCTGCGCCAATACCAGGAAGAGATGCTTGCCGCGTGGCTGACGGAGTCACCGGATTTCCAAGACCTGCTGCACTATTGCAATGTCATCTACAATGCCCTCCCCACGATACTGAAGGGAACTCACGACTTTCGCACCGACAAGGATGCACGCATATTGGGAGCTATCTGCATAGTGGCGGCAGGTTACGGAGGTGATATACCGGAAGCTCAGTCCGACGAACTGCTCGATGACATTGACTTCTTCCGCAATCGGGTGAAATGCCGCAAGATAGAAAACCTGCTGCCGACGCTGACCGGGATGGTGGTTGTGGAACTTGTTGGCTTGTGATGTGGTGGTGGAGGAAAGGTTTAGATCGGTAAGTGTCCACTCCTCCGCCTTGGCTATTGAAGGTTAGCTACCATCTTTGCCGAAAAAACGAAAGGCAAAATGGAAGAAACTTACGAAATCTCACGAAACCGTCCATTGAAAATCAATGGGTTGGAGAAATGGACGCTTACTATGAACATATCAGAATTGATAGAGAAGAAAATAGAGGAAGGGAAGGCTATTGTACACGAACTCGGTAGTATGAGGGAAACTAATGGTATGGCCATCAATGTGGTATACTATGTTCATGAGGATGTGTCGAAGTTCAGAAAGAGTATTAACACTTGGCAGCTGACATCGAAGGAAGTACTTATCAGCGCCTTTGACGAGACACATCGTTATGTGCAGGCATTTGAAAAGACCTTCACAAAGAAGAATGTCGGCTTCGATTACAAGTCTGAGTTTGAGGCAGAAGTCAATGAGGGGCTAAGCGTGCTGGAAGGCATACACGAGACACTGGCTATGGGGTTAGATAAAGTGAAACCACAAGGCGACGCAATTGCCAAGCCCCCTATGGTGTTCATCAGCCACTCGTCTAAAGATAAGGACTTCGCCGAGGCACTTGTCGTGCTGTTGGAGGATTTGGGCTTCGACAAGAGCACCCTATTTTGTAGCAGCATCGATGGCTATGGGATAGGACTGAGTGAAGATATTTTTGAAACACTCCGGGGCTTGTTCCAAGACCACGACCTGTTCGTGATGTTCATCCATAGCCCACGGTACTACAAGAGTCCCATGTCGCTCAATGAGATGGGTGCTGCTTGGGTACTGAAAACAGACTTCTGTTCTTTCCTGACCACCGACATGAAGTATGACATGATGAAAGGAGTAGTCAACGATAACACCATCTCCATCAAGGTTGATGCTGAAGATACTCCTTCACGTCTGACGGAACTGAAAGACAAGTTATCAGCGATATTCATTCTAAACCCGATAGATAGCAATAAATGGGAGCGTAAGCGTCAGGCCTTCCTTGATAAGGTGCTGGCGATAAATTATGAACCCGTCACAGCTGTTGACGAGACACCATCAGTAGAATTCAACCAAGAGGAACTACAGATATTCTCCAAGTGGGCCAACAATCGCACCGACACTACCTATATGGTAGCCAAGACGCGTGCAGGACTGAATGTATTCTTTGGAAGTCATAATGGTTATACCTTCCCATATGGTGAACCTATGGCCGAGTTTGAGGACTTCATGCAACGACTTCTTAGTGCGGGCTTTATAAAGATCGACCGTTATGATTCAAAGAACCGTCAAATTATCTATGCTATCACAAAGCAGGGGTATGACTATGCGAAGACGCTTGGATAAGCAATAAACCTGAAATGATATGCGAATACTACTGTTGAATATATCCGACATCCATGCCGGTTCTAAAGGCAATCCTGAAAACGAGGAACTGGTGCTCAAACGTTTCATAGAGGATGTGGAGGAGCAGGTCAAGAAATTCACCTACGAAGATGTCTATGTACTCGTGGGTGGAGACATCGTATTTGCTGCTTCGGATGAGAGTTACCAGAAGTTCGACAAGGCAGTTGTGGTCGAATTATGCAAGGTATTGAACATAGATAGGTCGCACTTCATCTTTGCCCCGGGCAATCATGATGTGAGCCAGAGTACAGTAGGTGAGGTGGAAGATTCTTTCCTGCCGATTGTGAGAGCCAAATACAACGAGCAGAAGTTCAACGACCTTTTGGAGAAGCCCGCGCAGAAACCCATCATCTTTGGCAAGTTCGCCGCCTACGAGAAATACGTAAAGTCTGCAACATGTAATAACGACCTTTCTCTGACGGCCAATGTATATTGCCTCAACGACACATGGAGCGTTCATACCCTCAATACCGCCATCCTCTCTTGTGGCGCATATAATAACATCGATGACCAAGGACATTTAGGTGTTGATACTCGCAGCCTCTATGCTAACTTGTCTGCTGACAAACATCCGAAGAAAATCCTGCTGATGCACCACCCCGAGTATTTCTGCATGGATTGGGTGAAGCGTGAGCTGCGTAAACTCTACAAGAGTGACTACTCTCTTGTTCTTTCAGGCCATACTCACGACCAAGAGATTTACAATGACTCTACAAATGGATACATACGGCTCGAAGCCCCACAACTGTTTACTGATAAATACAATGATATCCTTGGCTACAACTTCATAGAGATTGAGGATGACAAGATCGCAAGGATAACCTATCGTGAGTGGTCGGAGAAACGCAATAAATTCAGGGTCGGTGTGGACTTTATGGAGGACGATGAAGCGCAGGGAGTATTGTCATTCGTGGCAGATGCAGGACATACATTGCAACATGCAGGTGATGACAGGACAGCAATCTTGATGCAGGAACGGCTAACATGCGAAATGCAGTCCTACGAAGGCCAACCGTACATCTGGGTTGAACGTTATCTGAGTGAGGATAGGCTGGACAATGTGTTTAAGATGCAAGAGTCAACGCTTTATTCGGAGCTTGATATCATCAAACTGGGTGAAAATGTGCATGTTGTGGCTCCGTCCCAGTACGGCCTCACCTGCTTTGGCAGCCACTTCCTGCTGACCTTGTGGGAAACACAGCATGAATTTGGAATCAAGGTCGATGCCGATGGCGTACGGGTGAAAAAGTTCGAGAGGATGGTGGAAAGCGAGTTGGAGCACTATGACAAGACTAAGAACGATGTCAAATGGATAGTCATTGACAATTGGAAACCCTATCGAAAAGACCAGAAAGGCATTAGTGCCTACTTGAAGCAGGAGTTTCCCGATGCACAACTGTTGCTGATGACAGTCTATCATGAGAGGGAATTTGTGGAAGGGGAGTCATTCGACGAGTCCGTGATAGAATCGCTCACCCTCTACTTGACTCCCATCAAACGGGCACAGGAACGTCTGATGGTGGATGCCTACAACAAGGTGAAGTTCATTGACGACAGCGATGAAGTGCTGAACAAACTCGACGAAGATCTTAAGAACTTCAATCTGCACCGTTCTCCGCATAGTTGCGTGACGCTGCTGACTGTGTTTAAAGACTCCTTCGACCGCAATCCGGTCAACCGTACCGATGTCCTGGAAAACATTCTGAACATTATCTTCGACAATACGCGTTTGCCGAACTACCGTTCAAACAAGCCCGATGCCAAGGACTGCAATTTTTGCATGGGCTATTATTGTTCCACTCTCATCAAGGATAATCTCCATTTCTTCAGTCGCGACCATTTTGTCACGACCATCAAGGATTTCTGTAAGAAGAAGGATTACGATATCGATGTCGAGCAGCTGTTCGACATTCTCGGCTATAACAAAATCATTGTCGAGGATCTTGGTACGTACAAGTTCCACTTCACATTCTGGGTCTATTACTTTGTAGCCTCATGGATGATAGTCGATGATGATTATGCGGCGGAGATGCTCAAAGACCAGAAGTATATCCACTACCCGGAGGTGCTGGAGTTCTATACCGGCAAAGACCGACGAAGGAAGAACGCTGTCGAGACACTTATTCAGGACTTGGCCTTCACCTCTCAGTCTGTAATGAACAAGAGCGGCATAAGGGTGAATGACGACCCGTTCTCTTTCTTGAAGTTCAATCAGACCGTGGAACAACAAGATGCCATCATCGAAAGGGTGGAGTCAGACGTGCAACAGTCCAACCTGCCACAGTCAGTGAAAGACCAGACAGCCGACCTGAACTATAACCCTTCAGCAGCTTTCCATCAGGATATTTTCAAGGTATATTCAGACTTCTCCGTTGGCTACTTGGTGAATATCATAAGGATTGGCAGTAAAGTATTGCGCAACAGTGACCAAGTGGATGCAGAGTACAAACAAAAACTGCTCATGGAACTGGCTTCGGCCATGAAGGTACTTTCGAATATCATTTACCTTGTGTCGCCTCTTTTCGCCAAACAAGGCTACATCCACTTGTCAGAGTATGGCTTCAAGTTGTCCAAAGAGTTCTTCGAACTGGACGACAAAGAGCGAACCATCCGTATATTGGTAACTATTCCCTACAACCTGACGATGATGTTCATGGAGGACATCTACTCCTCAAAGTTGTCGCCTGTATTCATTTCTTCAATGGGTATAGAGAAGGACAAGGTGAAACGCCACCTTTTGGCCTCTCTGCTTGTATATAAGCAACCGGAAGGATGGGGCAAGGCACTCATGGACTATATGGAAAGTTTGGGAAGCAATTCCTATTATCTTGGTACGCTGCTTGAGTTGATGCTGACTGTGCTGCAAGTCTGCGAACTTGACGAACCTGAGCAGAGGAGGATGAAGAACCTCATCAAGGCCGCCGTTTACAAGAATACCAATGGCCGTTTACCTGCCACATTGGGCGAATACAATCAGATACCTCTCTCCAAGAAACTGCTCTATGGTGATGCCGAAAAAGAGCAAGAGGAAAACTCTGAGAAGTAGTAGAGCCAGAAAGATAAACCATTTTTAGTGGCATTTGAATAGAAGCCGACGGGGACTTACGCGTATCCCGTAGGCTTATACCTTGACGGCATGTTGGTGCAGTTTTCCACAAATCTGCACCTCTTGCGTAAGCGTCCACTTCTCCGCCTTGTCTATTGAAAGGTAGTCTCCATATTTGCCGAAAAAACGAAAGGCAAAATGGAGACGACAAATCAAACGACAGTTGCGCCGAAGACAGACTCGGTAGACTACGCTGCAGCGCTGCGGCATTATTCCCGGTACGGAAGGGGCCGCTCGATGCGGAAGTTCTGTGAAGACGAGGGCTATGATTACTGGAAGTTCTGCAGGTATGCCCGTTCGGGTCAGGCGGAGCTGAATGTCAAGACCGGCGGAGACGCGCCAGGATTCATCGAGGTCAAGCCGGACGGGACCACAGCCGTTCCGGTCTCCGATGAGCCGGTGAGGGTAAGCGGAGTCCGGATCCGGTTCAGCAACGGAATGGTTCTCACCTACGCTGGCGGCTGCGCTGTGGAGGAGGTGATAAGCGCAATCCGTAAAATCCTGAGCTGAGTATGGTGTCGATCACAAGCGAATACGGCCTGTACCTGTACACCGGCAAGGTGGACCTGCGGAAAGGCATCAACGGCCTTTGCGGAATCATAAGCGGGGAGATGGGCCATAATCCCCGGAAGCCTAAGAGCGTGTACATCTTCAGCGGTTCCAACCCGAGGGTGAAGAAGGTTCTGATCCGGGAATACAACAGGTACGAGCTTACGACCATCCGTCTGGACGACGGCCGATTTATAAGGCCTCTGACGGACTCCAATCGGTGCGGTGGCAAAATAAGCTGGTCAGACTTCGTGATGCTCACGGAATGCGCCGCAACGACCGCCACGGCGGTAAAATATATCGACCGAGATGGCGGTTAATGCCTTGATTATCAGAAAAATAATCAAGAAAATCCATTGCGGTTCCACAAATTATTTGTACCTTGTAGATAATATGAGAGCCGAGGAACAGCTAAAGTTGGCGTATATAACGATAGCGCAGTTGAAAGACCAGAACGCAAAACTGGTCGACGCTGTGGCGTCTCTCGAGAGGCGCATCGCGGAGTCGGACGGCCGCGAGCGCAGGATGGTGGAGGAGTTCTACACGGGTCTCATAGAGGATATGAAGGCGGCTCAGGCGAAGGAGATTGCCCAGTTGCGTGAAACTATGCAGGCTACGATAGACAGCCTGATAGCCCAGGTGTCGTCCCTGTCCGCATCCGGCCGTGTGAAGTCCGGAAAGCTGTACGGACGTAAGTCGGAGAAGTCGAGCCGCCTCGATAGGCGCAGGGACGAGGACGACCGCGACAGGGGCCGTGACGACTTCGACGGGACGGCGGGCTCGGACGTGTCCGGAGGGTCATCAGCCTCCGAGCCGAAGAGTGGGACTGAGTCCGGGGCCCCGTCGGAGGCTCTCCGTCGGAAGCTTCTGAGGAAGTATCCCGGCTGCGAGTTGCACATTGAAAGGGTTGATTACTCGAAGGCCTCAGCCTACACGGACAATCCGCAGTTCCACAGGATCGAGGACTACTACAGCCTCCCTTCCGGAGCCTGCTTCGTGACGCGTGACGGACAGATAGACAAGAGCCTCGTGAGGGTTCTGATATATCATCCCGGGACGATAGAGGAGCACATCTATGAGACGGCGACAGTCCGCTTCAAGGATGCAGACGACATCAGGACCATCGACACGCTGGAACTTGACAGGCCGGTGAAGGGGTGCTGCTTCGGGGTTGAGACCCTGTGCTACATCCTTCAGGAGAAGTTCTGGTACAACACCCCGTTCGACCAGATAGTCCGCAAGCTCAGGGCGAAGGGCGTCCGGATGTCGAAGTCCACGCTCGGTGACAACATCCACAGGGCCATCGCGCATATGCGGATAAAGATGAGGGAATGCTGGGAGAGCGTGCTGCTGTCGGCCAAATATTGGATGATAGACGAAACTCCGGGTCTTGTAGGCTGCAGGTGCGAGGACGGGTCCAGAGAATACAAGAAGAAGTACTTCTGGTGCATCACGGCGAACGTCCTCAGGCTCGTGTGGATGTTCTACGAGGAGGGGAGCCGCGGGGCGAAGGTCATAAGGCCGTTCCTTGAGCGGTTCATCGGGTTCTACACGACGGACGGATATATCTGTTACAAGGTCTTTGACACGTCGGACGGCGACGATGCGGGGGAGGAAGGGCCTCCCGCCGTGGAGCGATGGCGTAGCGCGTGCCTTGTCCATATCCGCCGCCTGTTTGTCTTCGCGCTGGAGGAGGACTACGAGAAAGCGATGTGGTTCATAGAAAGGATGGCGCTTATCTTCGCGAAGGAGTACAGCTTCAGGGTTCAGAAACTAACGAACGAGGAGAGGCTGGCTGCCAGACTCAAGCCCGGGAGCACGGAAGCGCTGATGAAGTCGATCGAGGATAAACTTGACGAATATGCCCAGTCGGATGACGTGGGCTGCGGCGAACTGATGCGAAAGGCGCTGAGATATGCCCGGTCGGAATGGCCGGCGATGAAGCGCATGCTGGAGAGCGGCGACGTTGAGATATCGAACAACATCTCCGAACAGACGGTGCGCAAGCTCAAGATGAACCTGCGCAACGCGGGCAACATCGGGAGCGAGAGCTCGGCCGCTGACAACGCCTTCATGTACTCGGTGATCGAGAGCTGCCGTCTGAACGACATCGACCCGGGCAAATACCTGAGGCATCTGCTGAACAGTCTGAAATCGCACAGAGATGGCGACGACCTTACCGGCCTCCTGCCGTGCTACTGCACCCTGTAAATACCATTAATCAGAGAAAATCACAAAACTTCACCGAATCGCCCATTGAAAATCAATGGGTTGGAGAAGTGGACACTTACTTATCTTCGCGAAGGAGTACAGCTTCAGGGTTCAGAAACTAACGAACGAGGAGAGGCTGGCTGCCAGACTCAAGCCCGGGAGCACGGAAGCGCTGATGAAGTCGATCGAGGATAAACTTGACGAATATGCCCAGTCGGATGACGTGGGCTGCGGCGAACTGATGCGAAAGGCGCTGAGATATGCCCGGTCGGAATGGCCGGCGATGAAGCGCATGCTGGAGAGCGGCGACGTTGAGATATCGAACAACATCTCCGAACAGACGGTGCGCAAGCTCAAGATGAACCTGCGCAACGCGGGCAACATCGGGAGCGAGAGCTCGGCCGCTGACAACGCCTTCATGTACTCGGTGATCGAGAGCTGCCGTCTGAACGACATCGACCCGGGCAAATACCTGAGGCATCTGCTGAACAGTCTGAAATCGCACAGAGATGGCGACGACCTTACCGGCCTCCTGCCGTGCTACTGCACCCTGTAAATACCATTAATCAGAGAAAACCACAAAACTTCACCGAATCGCCCATTGAGAATCAATGGGTTGGAGAAGTGGATGCTTACTATTAAGCAGCATAATCTGGGTGATGTCGCTTCTCTGACCAGCACGACTAAAGGTAAGCTGAAGAATAACAAAACAGGAGACATAATTTCTTACATAGGCGGAGATAATAGCACCCGAAAGATCGCGATAGAGTGCAAGTTCGACAAGAGCATAAAGCTGGGTGACATAGACTCTCCTGACATTTCAGCCAAGAAATACGACACCGCCTGGAGCCAGTTGCTTGAGGCCAGTGTAAACAGAGTGGCGAATGCTGCCATCATAGTGTTTGACAAAACTCTTGCAGATGCATCCATTCAGAAAGCGGTTGATGGCGTGACCTATATCAACGACATCGGCTTCATCTGCATCATTGACTACGAAGCTTCTGACTATCACAATTTAGCAGTAGCTTATAATCTTGCCCGTGGCCTGGCATTACGCAAAGACGGGAAGAATGTTGAGGTGGAATTCGTCAACATACTGATAAAGCGATTGTTGAAAGACATTCAGGATGTTCAGAGCATAGAGGCACTGGTTAAGACCAACATTGTGAACAATCAGAAGATACTTAAGAGCATAGAAAAGAGCCGTCTCTCAATTGAATTCAATCAGAAGTATTTAGCGAAGTATTTGGAAGATGACTACCTGAATAAAGCAGACCTCCTCGAATTCTATCAAAGAGAAGATGCTCGCGACAAGTATAAAGCCATTGCTAAGGAAATAGAGGCCGGAAACTCGTCGGAATAAGTATAGTCTCGATGCTGGAGAATCAGTGAAAAAATGCCAATAACTATATGGCAAAGAGTTCTTTGTGATGAAATAGAGAAACACCTTATATTCAGTTTATCACGAATCTCAGCCTTCCGTAATGCTTGGCAGCGCCAAAACCACTCCAAAGTTTAGTATGTCCGACACTTCAGCCAACAACAAACGCATAGCGAAGAACACTGCCTTTCTGTACATCAGAATGATCTTTGTCCTCTTTGTATCGCTCTACACTTCCCGAGTTGTGCTAAACACTCTAGGCGTTGAGGATTTCGGCGTGTATAATGTTGTTGCAGGATTTGTGTCGCTGTTTAGCTTTTTCAATGCGACACTGTCTTCAAGCATGCAGAGGTTCTATAATTACGAAGGAACCAATGATGCCGAGAATGGCTGCCATAAAGTATATTGTACAGGTCTCATCATACATTTCATATTAGCTGGTATAATAATTCTGCTGCTTGAAACTATCGGTCTCTGGTACGTAAACTCAGTAATGGTTGTGCCAGATGAACGCTTGTTTGCCGCGAATATAGTCTACCAAACGGCAATAATCTCAATGATTCTGGTGATTTTGCAGATACCATATCTTGGAATCATTATGGCGGCGGAAAAGATGGATTATTATGCTGTTATCAGCATCTCAGATGTAGTATTGAAACTTTTGGCGATAATTATATTGCCATATTTGCCATTCGATAAACTAATAAGTTATTCCATAATTATATGCCTGATTTCGCTAATTGACTTCGTCTGCTATTTTGCTTATGCAAGGAAACGTCTTTTGCCGAAGAAGTTTGAGTGGAGAATAGACCCTGGAGTATATAAATCGTTAATGTCGTTCTCTGGATGGAATTTGTTGGGAACGTTTGCGTTTTTGCTTAAAGGCCAAGGTTTGAACATGCTTTTGAACGCGTTCTTTGGCCCTGTAGTTAATGCTGCACGGGGAATCGCCTATCAGATCAATAGCGCGGTAAGCGGGTTTTCTGGTAACATCTCGATATCTTTTCGCCCTCAGGTTGTGAATTCTTATGCAGAGGAGAATCACTCCCGAGTTCAAGCATTGATGTTTTCGGAATCTAAGATATGCTTTGTGTTGGTTTTGTTGTTGATGTGCCCGATTATCTTCAAAATAGATTATATCCTGGATTTATGGTTGGGAATCGTACCTGCTCAAACAACTATCTTTTCACTCTTGGTGTTGATAGATGCCCTTATCTGTACACTAAATACGCCTTGTTCGCAAGTTGTATTTGCTACAGGCAAACTTAAATATTATCAGATTGCCAGTTCGGTGATTAACTTATGCCTCTTGCCTGTTTGTTTAGTTATGTTATTAGCGGGGTTTAATGCGATTTCGGTTTTTATCGCGACAATTGTATTCTCGCTTCTGAATCAAGTTGTTTGTGTTTGGCAAGCTCAAAAAGTATTCGCTTTCAGTGTGCGAGATTATGTAAAAAAAATCATTCTTCCCTGTTTGCTCATGATGGTGCTTTTGCCAGTCATATTATTCCCAATAGCACGTGCACTCCCAAACAATTTTGCGAGTCTGCTGCTAATAATAATAGCTGATGTCCTAATTGGAATGATTGCCGCTTATTATTGCGTTTTTGATGGTAATGAGAAAGCTCTCGTTCGTCAAATGGCCTTAAAAATCCTAAAACGTTGTTAATATGCCGAAACTTAGCGTCTTAGTCCCCGTTTATGGGGTGGAAAAATACATAGAGCGGTGTGCGAGGAGTCTGTTCGAGCAGACATTGGATGACATCGAGTACATTTTCGTGGATGACTGTTCTCCGGACAGGTCCATCGAGATATTGAATGCGATTATCGAAGAATATCGACCTCGCTTCGCGAGGGAAAATAAGACTTCACGAATTGTGAGGATGCCGACGAACAGCGGCTTGGCCGCTGTTCGTCGGCATGGGATACAATTCTGCACCGGCGAATACATCATCCATTGCGACAGTGACGACTGGGTGGAGATCGATATGTACGAACTTATGTACAACGAAGCCAAGAGAATCGATGCGGATATGGTGTTTTGCGGATACAGAACCACCGATGGTGTCAATGTCCAGCAAGAATACTATCATACCCATACTGATAAAGATGAAATTATCCGGTCCATGTTGACCATGGCGGAGTCATGGTCAACATGGACAAAGATTTGTAAAAAATCTTTGTACATGCGTGATATCATATATCCACAGTATGCAATGGGGGAAGATATGGTGCTGATACTTCAGTTAGTTCTCAAATCAACAAAATTCGGGATAGTAAACAAGGTTCTATATAATTACTACAGCAACCCTAACTCCATAACAAAAATACGAACTGCTGACACCCAGTTCAGACATCGTGTTGAAGCGACGAAGAATGTAGCAGTCGTGCTTTCCGCTTTTGACAGTTACGGCTTGACGGACAAATACTCACACGAGCTACTTATCCTGAAGTTCCTGCAAAAACGTCAGGCGATTAATCTGGCAATCCATAAAAAATATAGCAAAGATTGGCTATCTATCTTCCCGGAGATAGACTCAAAAGTTTGGCGTACGTCTGGAATCTTAGCAAAAGATAAACTTAAGTATTATATCGCCCTGACAGTGGCGTGGGTAAATACATTATGCCATCGTGATGATAATAATCAAATGAAAGATAATGGTCACGTTTATTCCTGATACATTTTTGTCTAATACACCGATAACGGTCGCTGTAACAAGGCAGGATGGCGCGAACTGTCATGAAGTATATCAAATTAATCCTGCACACAGAAATCGAAATCCGCAAAAATCTCAATGGTCCATAGACAATCGGGGAGAACCTGGCGTATTTGCGTGGTCTCTCGAAAATATATCTCGTGACCCGAAAGGATATTGGGGTGTATGCATAAATAATGGAGAGTGTCTGGTACTTGGTTTAACAGTTAGCCAGCATGACACTAAAATCGCATTGTTTGTTGCTAATGGACAACCGCAATTATGGCACGGATACCCGGCTGATTACATCACAAATCCTCAATGTGACTGCCCTAATCGAACAGTCCTGAAACATTGGGCCGAAATCGGAATTATTTCTAAGGCGAGAATCGCAAAATTAACCTCAGGAAAGGGATGGAAAGATTAAGCATTATCGGCGATTTCTTCGACTGTCAACTTTATGATGGACGGCTGTATTTATGGACATTTGGTGGAGCTGTGCAAGTTTATGATTACCGAAAAATAATGGATTACTGGTCTCGCCATCAAGAAGATCAAGAATCTGGTTGGGGAGATGAGACTGGCTGGGCGGAGATAATAATCACCCAAGATAGCTTAAAGAGATTTTTGAATTACGAACGAGATTACTTTACAAGCGAGTTTCCTGTAGGAACTGAGGTCCTTGACAGAGAGTTGTATGAGGCAAATGCTGCAGGCCTTTTTAAATGCCAGTTGCCAGTCTGTGAGAGACGTGAACGTGCTATACAGATTACAGATGCTCCAATGATTTCTGTAAAGAGGGCGAAGAAAAGGGGGATTGTATGTGCGGCAGGTAGTGATGGACTATTCTGGCTACCCGTAGATTCTGATTTCGGCAACATTTTTCATATAGTGAACATTAAAAAATAACATGGTACGTTTTCAAGCCGTCGCGAGCCGGAAATCAGGGTCGAAAACGATGTCCCGAAATCTCCGAGAACAGGCCTTAATGAACCGCTTGAAAAAGTAACTAAATTTTGATTTAATTTGTTGATTATTAATGATATAATATAGGGAATCTGGAGAAAATTTCTTAACTTTAAAGAAAATTGCAAGACCTTTAAAGTGATT